>CAILWV010000001.1 GCA_903838055.1 uncultured Bacteroidota bacterium
AATTTTTGCTAAATCGCATACAGATAGCAGAGGTAGCGATAACTACAACTTGACTTTGTCGGATAGAAGAGCACAAGCAACAGTTCAATATGTTATATCTAAAGGAATTTCAGCTGACCGTATTACAGGAAAAGGATTTGGCGAAAGTGAACCTCTAGTTCCATGTAATCCTTGTACTGAAGAAGAGTATGCAAAAAATAGACGTTCAGAATTCTTGATTGTCAAGTAAAACATTCTTATTATATAAAACGCCTTGTTAGAAATAACAAGGCGTTTTTTTTTAGATTTGTGACTTGTCCAGAAAGAGCGATTCATAATAAGTAAACTTTTGGGGGAACAAGAAAGAAAGAAGATAGAAAAAAGTATCCAGATATATTGAAAAATAGCATATTAAATATCAAAATCTTTAGTACATGAGATGTTTCTTGGAATTATTTAACCAACCTGCTTGATTTTCATATTTCACAAAATAAATTTTTAAATCTGCTTGATTTTCATATTTCACAAAATAAATTTTCTTGTTTGCTTGATTGGAATAATCTACAAAAAACCATTTGCCTTCATTTTGGGATGCTTGATTAGCATAAGACTCTTTGAAAACTTTTAAATCAGCTTGGTTTTCATATTGTACTACAAAAACTTTAACATCGGCTTGATTTTCATAGTCAGTGGAAAATATCTTTTGACTGTAGGAGTTCAATCCGAAAAACACTAATAACGGAACTAATTGAGGGATTTTCATATTATATATAATTTGGTTTAATAATAATTTACTTAATCAAATCTAATAAATATTTATTCTAATATTAAAAAAAAATATTATTTCATTGACATTAACAACCTTAATTTAATAAATAACATTAGGTAACTTTGACAATAAGCAAACAAACAATACCTTTGAAAATATTATTTTTAAAAAATAAATGTATCTCAACAAAACCCAATTCTAAAGCATAATTAACCTTAAAATGAAAAAAACACTAATATTAACACTCCTATTATTATTAAATTTTACTACTGAAGTATTCGCTTGGGGTGAAAAAGGTCATGAAATTGTCGTAGAAATTGCATTTAAGCAATTAGATAAGAAAACAAGAAAACTAATTCTTAGCTATCTAAATGGAATGACCATTGAACAAGCTTCTACTTGGATGGATGACATAAAAAAAGACCATGCATACGACAAACTTAAACCTCTTCATTACGTTAATTTTGAGAAAGGAGAAACTATTAAAGACACCTGTTGTGATAATATTATTCATACTCTGGAATCTACAATAGATGATTTAAAAAATTACAAAAAATTTTCGAAAGAGGAAGTGAAAACTAAAATTTGTTTTTTGTTTCACTTAATGGGAGATCTACACCAACCCTTACATGTTGGTTATGGAACTGACAAAGGCGGAAACTCCTTTCAAGTAAGTTTCAACTCTAAAGGGACAAATTTACATGGACTAATGGATTACGGAATTATTGAATACGAAAACATCAATTTAAAAGATTGTTTAAAATACAAGAACTATAATTACGAACAAATTGATAGCTTATGCCATGGTAGCGTATTAGATTGGGCTAAAGAATCTAGAAGTTATTTAGATGAAATTTATTCTACAAATAAACAAATTAACGAAACTTATATAAAAACTAACTCGGATTTAATTAAGAGTCAAATTCAAAAAGCCGGAATTCGATTGGCTGGAATATTGAAAGAAGCGTTTAAAGAAAAATAAATATTATTTTTAAAATAAAAAAATAGTTCTACTTATAGAACTATTTTTTTATTTTTAAATATGTCTTGTCCTGAAATAGCGATACATAAAAAGTATCCTTATGGAAAAACATGAAGAA
>CAILWV010000002.1 GCA_903838055.1 uncultured Bacteroidota bacterium
CTTGACAAATTTCACTGTATAGTTATAGAAAAAAAACTCTATTTAAAATTCAAGTTCCAAAGCAAAACAAGTTTTACCTTCTTTTTCTATCGTAAAAAGATTGGAATTCCTTAGAATTTCTATAGTATCCAAATACGATACTTCTTTTAAGTAATTCATTTCAAAACTCTTCAAACTTTGTTTTAAAAGTAATTTGGGATCCATACAATCTAAGCACCATTCTAAATATTTCACACTATTGGCATGATTTACAATATCCAAATCGGATAATTGAACTATTTTTTGGTTTACTAATTCCTGTTCTTGAGCAATGTTTATTTTAGAAAATGGTTTTTCAATTGCAATTTTATCAGCATATTTTTCAAAATGCTCGTGCGGTAATGCTAGTGCCTCCGGTCTGCGAGTAGTAGTGTTGAATACTGCCCAAAAGGTTTCACAACCCACTATTTTTTCATCCCCTATGTATAATTCTAAACAACGAGTAGAGCGAGAATTCTCTAATGAATTTATCCATGTTTTTACAGTTACTGTATCTTTCCATTTTGGTAAACGATGAATTTCTACTCGCATTTTGCTTAATACCCATGCCTGGTCATGTTCTTGCATGTCGCTAAAACTAATGCCTCCAATTTCTGAGTGTGTTGCTGCTGTCAACTGAAAAAGATTACACAACTCGGTATATTTTAAATAGCCGTTTGGGTAGCATTGCAAAAAATTAATTTCCCAATCTCTGGATAATGTCGATGTGAAGTTTGAAGCTATAGGCATTTTAAATCTTACAAGAATTTACACCCCAAAGATAAGCTTAAACAATTACTTGAGTTAAAATAATTTTCAAATTCAGGCGAAGTATGTGCAGTTAGAAAATAGTGGCTTAATGTAACATCCGAGTATAATTTTATGGATTTATTTATTTTATAATTCAAGCAAACTCCAATTCCTAAATCTTTGCCATCTTGAATGCCATAATTTTTTCTTCCGTTTTTTTGTTTGATATTTAATTGCCCATAAAAAATATTTGGATCCAAAGAAAGTTTAGAATTTATAGGTATTTGGCGGCAAAGATTTAAATTGTAAACCGCAATATTAGATTTATCACTATTTCCACCAATTGAATAATCCATTACGTGAATTGTACTTCTTTCAATGGAAACCCCAAATTGGAACTTTTTAAATTCTATAAAATTACAATTAATGTTCAATCCAATAGAAGGATTTTTATGTCCTTTTGCCAGATAGTTATCTCCAAAAAAATAATTAGATTTCACTTCTAATCCAATAGTAGCATTGAATAAAACAGTATTATTTTTATCTTTTTGTCCAAATCCTAGTTGAATAACTAAAAGAAGTACTAAATATATTCTTTTCATAATTAGTAGTTTATAGTGTAGTTAACCGTGTTGGAGTTGTCAATAATAATGTTCGCTTGGTGCGAAGAAGTGATGTTTGTTGAATGGTCAATAGTTTTATATTGAGCTATTACTGTTTGATTTTTCGCTACATTAAAATTTTGAATTGAATTAGGAGAATTTTCTGTCAAGGGATTTATCAATTCAATTTCATTTGGAATATTTCCTAAAAAATCTATTCTCAATAATTCATTCGATGGATTTACATTGTTTAGATTAATGGTTAAACTTGTTAAATTAGTTTTTGAAAATAATTTGGAAATAGGGGCATCGTATTCGAAATTTTTGAAATTAGAAAGGTTAATATTTCTAAATTGTTTATTATTTAACTGGTTGTTTTCGTCATTTGTTTCTACTATTATTTCTGAAAAATTTGACGGCTCAGGAAAAACCATCACATAATTTCCGTTGTTATCGGTTGTAGTTTTTCCTATATAATTAGTTTCAGAAGGAATATATACCAGAAAAGGAAACGTAAATGCAGTTCTAGAAACATAAAGATTTACGGTTTTATTGGAAATTGGATTATTGTTTTCATCCACAACAGCTCCTTTTACAACCAATTTTGTGTTACCATCGTATTGAATTTCACATCCAAAAAGAATAGGAACTAGGAGTAGTAGAAATATTTTTTTCATAACTAAGTTTCCTACAGGATGCTATTATTCTTAATTGGTTGCGTTGATTTAAAATTAATTATGAATTATCATTTGTAATTTATCAATTATTTCATTTTTGTCGGTTAAATAATCAAACCATATTGCATTTTCAGTTCTCTTAAACCAGGTTAATTGTCTTTTTGAAAACCGTCTGGTATTTTTCTTGATTTCTTCGATTGCAAATTCTAAAGTAATTTTACCTTCGAAATAATCAAATAGTTCTCTGTAACCAACAGTTTGCAGGGCATTCAAATCTTTGTTTGGAAATAAGCTTTCGGCTTCTTGAAGTTGTCCTTCGTTCAGCATACTATCTACCCTTTGGTTTATTCTGCTGTACATGGTTTCTCTATTGGCTTCCAAACCGATTATAATAGGAGTGAAGTTTCTTGTGTTTTCTTTTTTATTAATAAAGGAAGAATAGGGTTTTCCTGTTGCTAAACAAACTTCTACAAATCGCATCATTCGATGTGGATTTAAAAGTGTTTGTGGGTTGTTTTTAGACAGCGATTCATAATATTCAGGATCTAATTCTTTTAAGGTGTTTTCAAGATATAGTAATCCTTTTTCTTCAAAGGTAGTTCGTACTTCATTGCGAATATCTGGTGCAATATCCGGAAAAGAATCCAATCCTTTTAACACTGCATCTACATATAAGCCCGAACCGCCAACAAGTATTTGAATGTTGTTTTTAAAAAATAATTCGTCTAATTTAGAAATGGCCTCTTTCTCGAAATCTCCAACTGTATAATTTTCAAAAATAGATTTATTTTGAATAAAATGATGGGCTGCTCCTGCTAATTCAGTTTCTGTTGGTACTGCAGTGCCAATTTTCATTTCCTTAAAAAACTGCCTACTATCACATGAAATAATATCACAACCAAAATGTTGAGCCAATGCAATGCTTAAGGAAGTTTTTCCTATTGCAGTTGGTCCGATGATGGTTATTAAAATATTTTTTTTCAAAACTTTATTTTGTTTTTATATCCAAATCATTTAAAAAATGACATGTAATTGTTGTGTTTAGCCCTGATAGAAGTGGAAATCCTTTTCATTTTTTTCTTTAAAAAAAGAAAAGATTGTAACAGATAGCAGGAAATAGCTCCTTAAAAAATTAAAACTTAATAATTTTCATTACTCTATTTTTTCGCAAATAACTTTGAATGATTGTTCGAGTATCGCGGTTGTTTTGCATCGGAATTAGAATGTTTTTTAGTACTTCGACATTGGTGATTTGATAATTTAAATCATAAAAACAATAGCCTTTATAGATGCCATTTTCAATTAAAATTGCGCTTCGTTCACTCACTTTTCTACCGCGATCCACAATAATCATATTGTTGTTTTCAAATGACATTTCGGTAAGGAATTCTTCAACTCTTTGGTTATAAATTTCGGGAGTTTCTTTGCCAAGACACGCGCCATTACATTCATTGATTTTATGTTGAAAACAACCGTTTTGTGTTTCGTATAATCCATTTAATTTCTGACACAAATTGTATTTTTCTGTAATTCGGAATAGGGCATTTTTTCCTTCTTGAATAGTGGTGTAGGAAGTTATTTCTTTCTTGCGACCATCGGCTTTTAGAAGTTTTAAGTTTAAATAGCCATTTTCATCCAATACTTCATACAAAGCCCATTGGAATATGCTTTTTCGTTGCGCACGATTGTGAATGGGTTTGTTGATTTTTATTTCTTCACTTTCTTTTAAAAGTGCAACTAATTCGCTGCCTGTTTCTTCATAGGTAACCGTGAAAACTTCGACTTGTATCTTTTTACTTTTACTGTTTTTTCCTGTGAAATGCTGGTTTACTCTTTTCTTAATATTTTTGCTCTTTCCAATATAAATTAAATCTCCTTTTTCATTATGGATGTAGTAAATTCCGGTTTTGCTAGGAAGTCTTTCGACGATATCTAATAATTTAGGAGATAATCCACTTTTTATTTCGGCCTTAATTAAGCTAATTAATATTTCTTTTTCGGTATCTTTTGCAAGAAGCATTTGAAACAATTTAACTGTAGCAAGAGCATCTCCACTTGCGCGATGCCTATCAGACATTGGAATTCCAAGTGCGCGAACTAATTTACCTAAACTATAGGAAGGTTGATCTGGAATTAATTTTTTGGATAATTCTACAGTGCAAAGTGTCGGTTTTATGAAATCATATCCTAAACGATTGAATTCGGTTCGCAATATTCTGTAATCGAAAGAGGTATTGTGTGCTACTAATATGCACCCTTCGGTAATTTCAATAATTCGCTTTGCAACTTCATAAAACTTTGGTGCTGAGCGCAACATAGCGTTATTTATTCCAGTTAAATTAACAACAAAGGGTTGGATTGGTTTCTCGGGATTTACTAAACTGATGAATTGGTCCACGATTTCGCTCCCATCAAATTTGTAGATAGCGATTTCGGTAATTCCTTCTTCGTTGAATTGCCCCCCAGTAGTTTCTATGTCTATTATTGCGTACAAATGCTAGTGTTCAGTGTTTCGTTTGTCCTACCATAGGAATCTTATTACTTACCCAAATGGATTAGTTATAATTTCTATTGCCAAAGATACTACTTCCTATTCGAACCATAGTACTTCCGCATTCAATTGCAAGTTTATAGTCGCCAGACATACCCATAGAAAGAGTTTCGAGTTTCACATTTAAGGTTTCAAGTTTATTTGTGTTGTCAAAAATCTCTTTTAAATGTTTAAATTCTGCTTTGATTTGACTTTGATTATCGGTAAATGTTGCCATTCCCATTAAGCCTACAATTCGAATGTTTTGTAATGCTTTAAATTCAGCGGAAGATAGTAATTCAACTAATTCACTTTCGTCTAAACCAAATTTTGTTTCTTCATCGGCTATGTAAATCTGTAATAAGCAATCAATTACGCGATGGTTTTTTAGTGCTTGCTTGTTTATTTCTTGCAATAATTTCAAGCTGTCAACACCATGAATCAAACTCACATATTCGGCCATGAATTTGACTTTGTTGGTTTGAACATGTCCAATCATGTGCCATTGAATGTCTTTGGGCATTTGTTCCCATTTTTCTGTCATTTCTTGGATTTTGTTTTCACCAAAAATACGTTGACCAGCATTGTATGCTTCCATTAAATCGGCAACAGGTTTAGTTTTAGAAACTGCAACAAGTGTAACTTGATTTGGGAGTTGGGATTTTATTTCGAGTAGGTTTTTGGCTATTGACATTATAATTATTAATAAGGAATTGAAAAATGTATTATTAAATACAGCTTTGCATTTTTAAATACAAAAATAGTCAAATCTAGCTGTTTTTATATAGTATTAAAAACAAAAAAAGTGCTTGATTTCTCAAGCACTTAAAATTGATATAAATCGATAATTAAGATTTTTTTTCTGCTGCTTTTTTACCAGCGCAACATCCACCTTTTTTATCTTTATCACAAGATTTCATTTCTTTTTTACTACATTCTTTTTTTGGTTGTTGCTCTTGAGCATTTACATTAGCAGCAAATAAGAAAGCTGCAACCGCCATAACTGAAATTACTTTTTTCATTTTTTATTGTTTTAAATTGTTGATTTATTATTTAATAA
>CAILWV010000003.1 GCA_903838055.1 uncultured Bacteroidota bacterium
GAAAAACTTTCTAGCTCCTTTCATTGGGCTTTCATGAAAATAACCCATTCGCATTGAAAAGGAATCTTCATAAGTATATTCACTTCCTACAGAATAGGTAACTTCTTTTAATTCTTCTGACATACCACCTGGCGCATCATTGAATGACTTAAACATCCCCGAAACCCAGTTTATTTTTTTATATTCAGTATTTATTAAAGATTGGTCTGTATTGTTAATTACTCCATCTCCATTCACATCTGTAAGTGCTTGCGGAGTTGGAACCATCAATTTAGCAAATTCCACATTTAATGCAACTTTACTATACTCGTCTAAAATAAAATCAAATCCACCTCCAAGTCTCAAATTAGCAGGTAAGTAATTAGATGTAATATCGTTTTTAGTCGCATCATAACTGATTTTTGGTCCCATATTTTGAAAATTGAATCCAAAACGATATCTACCGTTAAAATCATTAAAATTTATTTCTTCTGATTGATAAAAACCTGCAACATCTACAGCAAAAGAAGTTCCTGCCACAGCATCGGTATTTATATCTGCTATTTTTAAGTTTGATCTTATGTACCTACCTCCTACTGCCATTCCAAAATGGTCACTTAATTTCAATGAATAGGAACCATCTAGAGCTAATTCGTTAGGTTTTACTACATTTGCAGGGTCATCAAAATTTTGTCTTAATTCGATTTCTCCCAAACTAAAATAACGCAAACTTGTTGCAAATGCACTTCTCTCAGAAATACGATTAAAATAATTTACTTGTCCTAAAGAAATATCGTTAACTAACTGAGTTAAATAAGGGGTGTAACTAATAGAAAACCCTTGTTTATCTAGTGCAAATACATATTTTGCTGGATTCCACTGTTGGGAATAAGCATCGGAAGATGTTGCAACACCTTGATCAGCCATACCAGCAGCACGAGCATCGGAGGCAACTAATAAGAAGGGAACGCCTGTAGTAATAACTCTTTCTTGTGCATTAATAATCTGATTAGTAAAAACAAGCAACACTAACATTACTAATGTTTTGCCGGTGCTAATTTGATTTTTTATTATTAATTGTTGAATCTTGGATTTCATTTTTATAATATTATTATTTAACAAATATAGTATTTTCTTATAGGATAACAAGTTTTTCAAATTTTTCTGCTTTGTTATTAGAAACTGAAGACTTAACGGTAAGTTTATAAATATAAACCCCTTTCCCAATTTTATCACCAAAATCATCTTTACCATCCCAAGTTATATCTCTAGACAAAAATCCGTCGGTGGTAATAATTTGATTGATCGTTTTAACAATTTTTCCTGTAATTGTCATTACTTGAACTTGAACTTCTAAAGGCTCATATGGTTTGTTATGACTAAACCAAAATTGAGTATAATTTACAAAGGGATTTGGATAATTTAATACATTCGTTAAGGTTACTTCCTGACTGTTAGCAACTACAAATTGAATTTCACTGGACACATAATTATTATAAACATCCCAAGCTTTAAATATAATAGTATGCAAACCTGCAGCTAAATTCCGAAATGGAAAGCGAATTTTACCTTTAGTATAATTATTTAATTCTGTTTCGTAATAATCATTTAAAACATAAGGCTTAGTTTCGTCTCCATCTAGAATTGCAACAATATCATGGCCAATTCCACTTGCAGTATTTATTCCATGTTCATCTTCTAAAAAAGCGAGAAAAAATGGGGATTCATTAGTAATCCCACCGTTAACAAAAGTTTCATCATTCATATACAATTTAACTCTTGGAGGCGTAACATCTGCAACAGCATTGGTATTAATACCTCCAACTTTAATATTTAAATTGTATCCAGTTTTATCTAAAAGTATCTGATTCCTTTTGGCATAAAAACTTACTCTTCCATTTCCTAAAGGAATTTTAATATCCTTAGGAACTACAAATCCTAACTCGAACAAACCATTAGTTACGGATGCATTCCCTCTAAAAATAGTTTCACCTAAATTATCAAGAGAAATGGGCGGACTATAACCATCATTATTTAAGGTCAATTGGGAATAGTTTTTATCAAAAACATTAATAGACAAGTCTCCATTATAAGAAGTTAACAAAGCACCATTTTCATCTTGAACTTCCCCTGAAAATTTCACATAACTTAATGCCTTTAAATCATCTACAGGTTGCAAAATTGAAACGTCATTAATTTTCGTAAGAACTACATTAGGTTTTGGCATCGCTAACATTAATGCAGGATCACCAATATAAGAAGTCACTCTAACAGCAGATCCATCGGCATTACTTATACTTTTTGTTTGTCTCAAAGCTTCAGCAATAGATACCTCCGGAGAATTACCAAATGAAAAAAGAAATTCTGACAAGGAAGTATTAAAATCAAAAGCATAACTAATTTCTCGAGTGGTAGAAACCAAAGATATAGCACCCCCTGTAGGGTTCCAATAAGTATATTCTCCAGCAGTAGGCCTATACGGATTATCAAACCGAGTAAATTGACATGTTATTGTTATAAATAAAGGGTATTTATATTGATTATGAAAATTTGCACCATCTAATTTATCCCAAAGCCGTTCCCCTGTTAATCCATCTTCTCCACCATGACCTAAATAATTAAACACTAAAGCACCTTTTTCAACATAATTAGTTAAATCTTCTTTGGCTTTAGGATAACGAGCACCCCCTGCAGAAGTTTCTTGTTGGTAGGAATCCAATAAAATTTTCTTGAAATTGACAAAAGGTTTATTTGCATAAATTAAATCGGTTAAGTTGTTTTGAGCATCTTGCAAAACCTGATCTCCATCTTTATCTGTATCATCTGAAATTGCAACATAATTATTTCTCCAACTTCCATAGGATTTTATGTCGTGGTATTCTATAACTTTGTTAACCATTTCGTCTGCTTGTTGCACCGAAGAAACAAGCATTCTTCCTATAGCAATATCAGGAGTTCCATAAAAACTATAGTCAAGATTACCCTCATTAGAATCCATCATAACAAAATAATCATCCGATGAAAAAGAAGTTGAAGTTTCAAAATAACTATTTACAGCATGATAAATTGGAACTATATTGGTATTATTTTGAATTCTATTTTTAAAATCATACGATGCATCTCCAAAAAGATTTACATATTTTACTTTATTTGCAGGAGAGGAAGCATTTTGGTAAACATATTTAATAAAATTTCTAATAGCACCAATATCTTGTTTACCTCCTCCAAATTCTTGATATATAAGATCAAGATTAACAACTTTCACATTCAATCCAGAATAATTTCTATGAAAATTAGCTAACCTTTCGGCTTGTGCAATTAAAAAACTTGGAGTGATAATTAAATAATCAACATCTTGAAAATTTCCTTGCGCATTTTTGAAAATTGTTCCTTTCAAATTTTGATTAGATACAGAAACGTTTGTTTCTTTAAAAGGAGTGTAAATATCTGTTAAATCTATAGCTATATATTTTTTATCTTGCCCTAAAAGGGAAGTAAACACAAAATTACTTTGTCCTTGATTTGTATAAGTACCAACATTATAAATATCCGTAATATCCCAAACCTGTGAAATTCCAACCGCATTAGATATTTGATATTGTGCAATTCCTGATAAGGCACTTGCATTACTGTATGTAAAACGAAATTGTTTTCCGTAACCAATTAGATTGCTTTTAGCTTTTAAATTAATGTAATCTAAATAGCCTTTGGATGTCGGCACACCATTATTATTATAGGTTAGTTTTATACTAATATTAGAAGCAGCAGGAAAGGTAGTGGCAGAAGACAAACTAGCTTCTGCAGCGACTTTACCAGAATTTAATGCAACATCTACCATAGTTAATGTACCTATATTTAATCCGTTAGCTGCTGCTACAAACGAAGTAGAAACAACCGAATTAGCTCCAGTGTGAAGTGCGATACTAACAGGAATTGAAGTGTCAATATTTGGAAAATTAAAATCGAAAGTTTGTTCATTTTTCAAACTAAAATCTTCTCCGAACCAAGTTCTACCCAATTTTCCGATATTAGTTAAATCTACTTCATGAAATTGGTAATCATCAAATTTAGTAATTGTAAGGTCGGGAGTTCCTAATGGCTGTGCAATTGTATTTATTCTTTTCCCATCTGCAGCACCAACTGTAATATAATAATAGGACTTATCGGCATACAAATTTAAATTCGTCTTATTTTCTGGACTCCAATTATCCATTCCTTCTGCATAAAACAAAATATAATCCTCCTCATTAAAACTACCATCCGATTCACCTATAATCTGTATGGCATTTTCTGTTAAATCAGAAGGGTAATAAACACTATTAAAAAGTGGCGCCATTCTGCCACCTAAACCGTAAATTTGAATTTTTCGAGGATTAATAGCATCCGGATTAAATCCTAAATCAGCCAAAAAACTTTTAGTAATTTTATATACTCCTGATTTTTGAACGTAAATACGTTTCCAAGTACCAGAAGATAAAACTGAATTTGTAATAGCTGCTACATTATTATTGGATATAATTTTGGAAGTATTAGATTCCTTATTAAAAGAATAAGTTAAGGATTTTACTCTTTTATATCCAGATTCATCTTTAATAATTGGTGAAAAGGATAAATAAGCAAAGTATTTATCTCTAGAAATTATTGTTTTAACAGACGAATTAATAGAATTTTTTATTGTGTTTACATTCAATTCTCCTAATTGATTAACGGAAACAGGCTCAAATATAATAGCAGTGATTTGAAGAGAGGATTCGTCAACAAAATAATCAATTGGGATTTTCTTAACATAAGAAATGGATTTATTTTGCAAATCAAAATTATAAGAATCTGACGAAAATTGAGGCACTTGTAATTTAGCATCTCCAATAGAATAGTCTGTTTTAGTAACCCAATCTAAAGTAATTGTAGCGCTCTGCTGTGCATTAACAAAACAAGAGAAAAATAGTACAATAAAGATTATAAACTTTTTCATTAAATAAAGAAACGTGAATTTCTAGTAAATATTACAATTTGGTAAAATTAAAATTTATTCTTTGCAATACAATAATAAATATTAGATAACGTTATATATTTGTGATCGAAATATTTTTTTTCTATTTTTAAAAAAAGATGTTGCAATTTCAAGGTTAATTCTTATATTGCGGCTCGAAATTTATTACCTACTTAAGTATGAAAGTAAACAAATTTATGGCAATTAGAGTATTACTAATGTTAGTAATTACCGTTAGTTTTTCAAGTTGTAGCAAAAAATCAAGTTCTAATTCAGGATCAAAAGCAACAGGTTGGAAAATCAATGACAAAAAAGGAGGATTTCAATATGCTTCTAAATTTAAGAAACAAGAAACCGGACCAGGATTAGTATTAGTGGAAGGCGGAACATTTACTATGGGTAAAGTTCAAGACGACCCTATGCACGATTGGAACAATACTCCAAACCAACAGCATGTTATGTCCTTTTATATGGACGAAACTGAAGTTACTAATTTAATGTACATGGAGTACTTAGATTGGACAAAAAGAGTATTCCCTCCAGAAGAAGACAACTATAAAAACATCTATGAAGGGGCTTCTCCAGATACTTTAGTATGGAGAAACAGACTAGGTTATAACGAAACAATGACTGAAAACTATTTAAGACATCCTGCTTACGCAGAATATCCAGTAGTTGGAGTTAATTGGATTCAAGCTACAGAATTCAGTAAATGGAGAACAGACCGTGTAAACGAATCTGTTTTAGAAAGAGAAGGTTTCTTGAAAAAAGATGCAAAAGTTGCTGATGTAAAAGCAGAAGCTACATTTAGTACTAATACCTATTTAGCAGCTCCAACTAAAACTTTTGGTGGAGATGATAAAATTGTATTAAAAGGACCTAGAAATTCAAAAGCTGCAGGAAAAGGTGGTACTAAAGGAGCAAATGGAGCAAATAACGAACCTAAAAACGTTTATGCGCAAAGAACTTCTGGATTAATTTTGCCAGAATATCGTTTACCAACTGAAGCGGAATGGGAATATGCTGCTGCTGCAGATGTAGGTCAAAGAGAATACAATACATACAAAGGACAAAAGAAATATCCTTGGTCTGGCAGTTATACTAGAACTAGCAAAAGACAAATAAAAGGTGATCAATTAGCTAACTTCAAACAAGGAAAAGGGGATTATGGCGGAATTGCAGGTTGGTCTGATGACAATGCTGATATTACTAATAGAGTAAAATCATATCCACCTAATGATTTTGGATTGTATGACATGGCAGGAAATGTTGCCGAATGGGTAGCAGATGTTTACCGTCCTATTGTTGATGATGAAGCAAATGACTTCAACTACTTTAGAGGTAATGAATATTTCAAAAATAAAATTGGCGAGGATGGAAAAGTAGAATTAGTTACTCAAGAGACTCAAAAATTTGATACTATGAGAAATGGGAAACTAATTGCTAGAAATTTTTCTGGACAAATTGCTCAAGTTCCCGTTGATGATAAAGAAACTTATTTAAGACAAAATTTCGATAAAAGTTTTGAAGTAGATTACAGAGATGGTGATAGACAATCAACAAAAAATTTCAAAGCGGGTTCTGAAGAAGGTGATGGTAAATTAAAAGACGGACAAAGAATGTATGATTCTCCAGTTCACAATGTATCTACTGACAGTATTGGAAATATGCTTCGTAAATATGACCACTCTAACTCTAGAACTACATTAGTAGATGACAAATCAAGGGTTTACAAAGGAGGCTCTTGGAGAGACAGAGCATATTGGTTAGATCCTGCTCAAAGAAGATATTTTCCTCAAGATATGGCAACGGATTATATTGGATTTAGATGCGCAATGTCTAGAGTTGGACCAAAATCAGATTTCAAAAAATCTGCAAGAAATAAAAAAAGATAATTTTTTTAATCTAATATAGCAAAAGCCCTTTTATTAGGGCTTTTTGTTTTTTTAATATTTTAAAAATGACTATTCAAGAAATTCACAAAATATTCTTAAACTGCAAATCAGTTGTTATTGATACTAGAAAAATTGAAACTAACTCTTTTTTTATTGCAATAAAAGGAGAACGATTTGACGCTAATACTTTTGCAAAAGAAGCTTTAGAAAAAGGCGCTTCCTTTGTACTTATTGACAACCAAGAATATTACATAGACAATAGAACTATCCTTGTTGAAAACTGTTTAATCACTTTGCAAGAATTAGCAAAGTATCATAGAGAATTTTTAAATATTCCGATTATTGCCTTAACAGGAAGCAACGGTAAAACAACTACTAAAGAATTAATTCTTGTAGTACTTTCTAAAAAATACCAGACTACAGCAACAATTGGAAACTTAAATAATCATATTGGAGTTCCTTTAACACTTTTATCATTCACCCATAATACTGAAATTGGAATTGTTGAAATGGGAGCAAACCATTTAAAAGAAATTGAATTTCTTTGCGGTATTGCACAGCCAGATTATGGTTATATAACTAATTTTGGTAAAGCTCACCTTGAAGGTTTTGGAGGAGTACAAGGAGTAATTCAAGGGAAAAGTGAAATGTACAATTATTTAAAAACCAATCGAAAAAAAGTATTTGTAAATCTAGATGATACAATTCAAGCAGAAAAAACTAAAGATATAGAACGTATTACGTTTAGTCAAACTACTAAAACAGGTTCGGTTTCCATAGAAAATGTAATTGCAAATCCATTAGTAAATTTGGATTATCATGGATTAAATATTCATTCTCAATTAATTGGCCTATACAATGCAAATAACATTAGTGCAGCAATAACTATTGGGAATTACTTTGCTGTTCCCGACATGGACATTAAAGAAGCAATAGAAAGTTATATTCCTGAAAATAATAGATCACAATTAATCAACAAAAATTCCAATGAGATTATCTTGGATGCTTATAATGCAAACCCAAGTAGTATGTTAGTTGCATTGGAGAACTTTTTGCAATTAGAAAAAAACAACAAAGCAATTGTTATAGGAGACATGTTTGAACTTGGCAATGAAAGTCTTGAAGAACATAAATTAATTATTAACTATTTAGAACCTAAGGAAAAAGTAACTTGCTATTTTATTGGAAATGATTTTTATTCTAATAGGATAGAAAATCCGAATTTTCATTTCTATAAAGACTTCGAAACATTTACAAGTTTTTTGAAAGAAAATCCATTTCACAATAAATCCTTATTAATTAAAGGTTCTCGAGGCATGGCTCTAGAAAGAACTTTAGAATACTTATAAAAAAATGCTCCAAAATAATTGGAGCATTTAAGTTTATAATATCTTAGAAACCTTATCTATTGCATTAATTGTAAAATCTAAATCTTCATATGTAAGAGCATCGGTAATAAACCATGTTTCATATGCAGACGGAGCTATATAAACTCCCTCATTTAACAAACCATGAAAAAACTTTTTAAAAGTTTCATTATCTCCATTTTTTGCTGTTTGAAAATCTATCACCGGATTTTTATCAAAATGAACTGATATCATAGATCCGACTCTATTAATAGTAAACTCAATCCCATTTTGAGCAAGGACTTTGTTAATTCCAACTTCTAAATATGATGTCTTATTATCTAATCTAGCGAAAAGTTCTTGGTCCTCATTTATAGATTGTAACATAGTTAATCCAGCAGCCATTGCCAAAGGATTACCTGAAAGTGTTCCTGCTTGATAAACAGGTCCCAAAGGTGCTAAATAATTCATTATTTCTTCTCTTGCAGCAAAAGCTCCAACTGGCAAACCACCACCTATAACTTTTCCGAAGCATACAATATCAGCATTAATATTATACAATTCTTGAACGCCGCCTTTTGCCAATCGAAAACCTGTCATTACTTCATCAAAAATTAATAATGCCTGATTATCAGTGCAAATTTGTCTTAATCCTTCTAAAAAACCTAGTGCCGGAGGAATACACCCCATATTTCCTGCTACAGGTTCCACAATTATAGCAGCTATTTCATTTTTATTTGCTTCAAATAATAATCTTATACTTTCTAAATCATTATAAGTAGCAAGCAAAGTATCTTTAGCTGTTCCTTGTGTCACTCCAGGACTATTTGGAGTTCCAAAAGTGCTAGCGCCGCTACCCGCTTGGATTAAAAATGAATCTGAATGGCCATGATAACAACCTGCAAATTTTATTATTTTGTCTCTTTTAGTAAATCCACGGGCCAAACGAATAGCACTCATACAAGCTTCAGTTCCAGAATTTACAAATCTTATTTTATCAATATTAGGAACCATAGAAACTGCTAATTGTGCAATTTTAGTTTCTAATTCTGTTGGCATCCCAAAGGAAGTACCAAGCTTTGCTATTTCGGTTATGGCCTCAATAACTGGTTGGTAGGCATGGCCTAAAATCATGGGGCCCCAAGAATTGATATAATCTATAAGCTTATTGCCGTCTTCATCGTAAAGATATGCTCCCTTAGCACTTTTAACAAAAACTGGCGTTCCTCCTACTCCTTTAAAAGCTCTAACTGGCGAATTTACTCCACCCGGAATGACTTTTTCCGCTTCAGCAAATAACTTACTGCTTCTTTGGTATTGCATTAATACTATTTTTGTGTGAATTATTATTTCACAATTAATTTTTGACCTATTGATATTCCAGTATCTGAAATATTGTTTTTACGTTTCAATTCGTCCACTGAAATATTATATTTTTTTGAAATAGAATACAAGGTATCTCCTTTAATTACAAGGTGCAATTCTGAACTAGTCATTGTCGCAACTGTGGTAGTATCAATTGAATTTAAAGAAGTGGCTAAATATTCTTTACCTAGTGCTTCAGCATCATATTTTTGTAGTTGGTAACGTTCTATCAATCCTATTAACTTAGTTGGATAAGCTACATCTGTTGCATAGCCTGCATCTTTCAATCCTTTTGCCCAAGATTTATAATCCTCTTTATCCAATTTAAATAAACTTGAATACCTATCTCTAGAAGTTAAAAATAAGGAGTGATCTCTATAGGATTCTTTTGGTTCATTATATTTTCTAAAACATTCTTGTGCCGCATCATCATCATAATTAATACTTGGACCTGTCCATTCTTTATGGCATTTAATTCCAAAATGATTATTGGCTTGAATACTTAATGGCCCTGTTCCGGCTCCTGATTCTAGAATTCCTTGCCCCAAAGTAATACTTGCAGGAATTCCAAATTCCAACATATCGTGCTTCGCAATTTCTTTATATTTTTCAATATATTCCAATACCATTGCAGTGGTTACTTTTACTCTTGTTGTAGCAGCTAAAACTTCAGTAGAATTATTTGAATTAGCATTCTGAATTTCAGAAGTAGAATTGTTACTCTTAGAAGCTTGGCTTTTGTTTTCTTGATTAAGAGGTGTATTTTTCTTTACCGTTTTAGTCACAGTATTTGAAGATGTTCTAGTTCTATTCGAATTAGAAACTGCAGGTCGACTTGTACCACATGAAGTAGCCAAAATAATACTGCAACAAAAAACTATCTTTTTAATCATCGAATCCTATTGTTTGTAAATTTTTGTTTTTCAATTTAATATTCATTCCCTCTACACCTTGAATCCCTCCTGTATGAATTAGTAGGATTTTAGAATTTTCTGGAAAATAATTTTTCTTTATTAAATCTATAACGCCAAAAACCATCTTTCCAGTATAAATTGGATCTAATGGAATTTTATATTCTTTATAAAATGTATTAATAAAAAGAATTAATTCTTCATTTACTTTTCCGTAACCTCCAAAATGATAATCCGAGATTAAACTGAAATTATCTTGCTTTGCAAAATTACAAATATCTTTTTGTAAAAAATCTCCTTTTAACGAAGGAAAACCTAAAACTTTTTGCTTTCCGGTTATGCTATTACTTATTCCAGCAATGGTTCCACCGGTTCCTACCGAACAACAAATATAATCAAAAATGAAATCCTCATTGGTAAGAATTTCTTCACATCCTAATATCGCATATGAATTTGTTCCACCTTCAGGAACCAAATAATAAGAGCCATATTTTTCATTTAATTTGGAAATGAAATCCGAAGATTCTTTCATTCGATATTGCTCTCTCGAAACAAATTCAAATTTCATACCACAATCTTGAGCAAATTTCAAAGTTGGATTTTCTTTAATTTTAGAAGCCAATTCATCTCCCCTAATTATTCCGATAGTTTTAAACCCACTTTCTTTTCCGGCATATGCCGTTGCCGCAATATGATTAGAATAAGCTCCTCCAAAAGTCAAGAGAGTATGGTGATTTTCTTTGATGGCTTGCAGCAAATTATATTTGAGTTTTCGAAATTTATTCCCAGAAACAAAAGGATGAATCAAATCTTCCCGACGAATAAATACTTTTACTGTTGAATTTACAATTTTTATTTCTTGTGTCGGAATTTCCACTTTTTTATTGCAAAGTTAACAATCTTAAAACTGAAGATTAATTATTTAAACAATTATCTTTCTAATTTTGCCTTTAAAATTTTTCTAATAATATTTAATAAACAACCAAAAAGACCTATTAGTTAAATAGTTTAAATCTTTCTCATTAGCATATGCTTCTCTTTCGAATGAAATATTAAAATATGCTTTCCTCCTGTCTTTATATTGAATTAATCGAAACAAATATTCAATTATATACCAAACATAAAAAGGAAATACCAACATCTCTACCTGTTGCCTTATATGGATTTTTTCATGATTAAGAAAAGTCGAATCACTTCTATCTTTCTCATTAGAAATTATAACAAAGGATACAAAGTTAACCCTCGATAATCTTTTGGAATTAAATATTTAAAAACAACTACAATCATATAGTACAAAGTTGCTAAATTTGTAGATATGTTTGAAGATAAAAAAGAAAATAAAATAATTGAAGGTGAAGATTATTATCTCTCACCTGAAGGATATAAAGTTTTCACAGAAAAATACCATTTAAAACGTGGACACTGTTGCCGAAGTGGCTGCAGACATTGTCCGTATGGATTTGATAAAAAAACGGGAAGTATCAAAAAAAACAACTAATTACAAACAAAATATTTATTGTAAATTAATTAATATCGGAGGTTTTTAGTTACTACTTTTTATAAACTTTCAAACTCATAAACTTATAAACTCATATTAAAATGACCTTTCAAGAAGAAATACTACAAGGAATTCCATCCGAATTACCGAATGTAAAACCATATGAAACTGAAATAAATCATGCTCCTAAACGCAAAGAAATTCTTTCTGCAGATGAAAAAAAATTAGCATTAAAAAATGCTTTACGCTATTTCGAAAAGGAACACCACGCAACTTTATTACCAGAATTCAAAGCAGAATTAGAAACTTATGGTCGTATTTATATGTACCGTTTGCGACCAGATTACAAAATATATGCCCGACCAATTTCTGAATATCCGGGAAAATGTGAACAAGCAAAAGCCATCATGTTGATGATTCAAAATAATTTAGATCATGCCGTGGCACAACATCCACATGAATTAATTACATATGGTGGAAATGGCGCTGTATTTCAAAACTGGGCGCAATACCGCTTGACCATGAAGTATCTTGCCGAAATGACCGAAGAACAAACTTTAGCAATGTATTCCGGTCATCCAATGGGGTTGTTCCCATCCCATAAAGAGGCTCCAAGAGTAGTTGTTACTAACGGAATGGTGATTCCAAATTATTCCAAGCCCGATGATTGGGAAAAAATGAATGCCTTAGGAGTTTCCCAATACGGACAAATGACAGCAGGAAGTTATATGTATATCGGTCCGCAAGGAATTGTTCATGGTACTACCATCACAGTTTTGAATGGTTTCAGAAAAATAAAAAAATCACCTAGAGGAGGTCTGTTTGTAACTTCTGGACTTGGCGGAATGTCTGGCGCACAGCCAAAAGCAGGAAATATAGCTGGTTGTGTGACGGTTTGTGCCGAAGTAAATCCAAAAATAACTCATATTCGCCATTCACAAGGTTGGATAAATGAAATAGTAGAACATATAGAAGATTTAGTACCTAGAGTTAAAAAAGCACTAGAAAATAAAGAAGTAGTTTCCATCGCTTACCTCGGAAATGTAGTAGATGTTTGGGAACGATTCGATCAAGAAAATCTGCATATCGATTTGGGTTCCGATCAAACTTCCTTACACAATCCATGGGCTGGAGGATACTACCCTATCGGTCACACCTTTGAAGAGTCTAACGAATTAATGGCTAATAATCCAGAAAAGTTTAAAGAAGAAGTCCAAAAAACGCTTCGTCGTCATGCCGCAGCAATCAACAAACATACTGAAAAAGGAACTTATTTCTTCGACTATGGTAATGCATTCTTATTAGAAGCTTCTCGAGCTGGTGCCAACGTAATGGCTGAAAATCATATCGATTTTAAATATAATAGTTACGTACAAGACATAATGGGACCAATGTGTTTTGATTATGGTTTTGGCCCTTTTCGTTGGGTTTGTGCTTCTGGAAATCCAGAAGATTTAGTTAAAACCGATAAAATTGCTTGCGATGTTTTAGAAGAAATGATGCAAAATTCACCCGAAGAAATCCAACAACAAATGGCGGATAATATCCAATGGATCAAAGGAGCTCAAGAAAACAAATTGGTCGTTGGATCACAAGCACGAATTCTATATGCCGATGCCGAAGGGAGAATTAAAATAGCTGAAGCATTTAACCAAGCTATTGCTCGTGGCGAAATTGGCTACATTATTTTAGGTCGTGATCATCATGATGTTTCAGGAACAGATTCTCCATATAGAGAAACCTCTAATATTTATGATGGCTCACGGTTTACTGCGGACATGGCAATACAAAATGTTATTGGCGATAGCTTTCGTGGAGCAACTTGGGTATCTATTCACAATGGTGGTGGCGTAGGTTGGGGCGAAGTAATAAACGGAGGTTTTGGTATGGTGCTGGACGGATCTATGGAAGCATCTAAGCGTTTAGAATCGATGCTTTTTTGGGATGTAAATAATGGAATATCTCGAAGAAGTTGGGCTCGAAACGAAGGAGCTATTTTTGCAATAAAAAGAGCCATGGCCACGCAACCTTTATTAAAAATTACCATCCCAAACATGGTAGATGAAGATTTGTTAACCTAATATTAAAAATGATAGATTTCATACAACAACTCAAACACCGCAATGAAACCCTATTCTATTATGGGTTGTTGTGCCTTTTGCTGTCTATTGTTTTTATTACGCTCACAAAATTCTCAAATACAAAAGTATACAATGTAAATGCATGGTACAAGCCCTTTAAATTTGCTTTTTCTACCTTCTTATTTTCATGGTCTATGGGTTGGTATTGCTATTATTTACCCAATTTCAATATCCAATTTTACAATTGGACAGTCATAATTTTATTAGGATTTGAGATTTTTTATATAGCATTTCAAGCCAATAAAGGGCAACTATCTCATTACAACATTAGCACGCCAGTTTATGCTACTTTATATTCAATGATGGCGATTGCAGCTAGTCTAGTAACTATTTACACAGGATATGTTGGACTATTATTTTTCGAAAACTCATTTCCAGATTTGCCAAATTACTATGTTTGGGCTATTCGATTAAGTATTCTGCTATTTGTAATTTTTTCATTTGAAGGCTTTGCAATGGGCTCCAGACTAAATCATAGTGTTGGCGCATTATATGACAATTCCAATTGGTTTATTTTAGGATGGAGTAAGACTGTTGGTGACTTGAGAATATCTCATTTTATTGGAATGCACGCACTTCAAGTAGTACCTTTCCTATCCTATTACATACTTAAAAACACCAAACTAACAATTGGCTTATCTATACTTTATGGAATATTGGCTCTGCTTACACTTATACAAGCAATTCAAGGAAAACCATTAATTAAAGAAAGAAATTCAATAATATGGAAACAGAAATCTTAAATGGCATCTTACATGAAGTTCCTGACGATATGCAAAAGACATTATCATCTGATGCTAAACTACTTGAAAAATGGAATAAACTTACCCCCATTCAACGAAATGAATGGATATGTTGGGTAACAATTGTAAAAAAATCAGAAACTAGAGAAGACCATATTAAACGAATGGGGGAAGAATTAAGTGAAGGAAAACGACAACCTTGTTGTTGGCCTGGATGCCCACATAGAAGACCAAATGCACAAAAATGGTTTAAATAAATCCTTGTTAATTAATGTTAAAACTTGTTTAGAAAGTGTTAATTAAGAAAACTAAAAGGAGTTTCATCTTATTTTTTATTAAATTTGATATTCAAATAACATTCTAAAAATCATTTATTTATTAAATTCTCTGATTATGAAAACAGCAAAATTAGTTTCTCTATTTTTACTATTAATAGTAACTTCATGTAGTTCGGTTAGAGTAAATGCCGATTACGACAAAAAGGCTAATTTTGAAAGTTACAAAACCTATGCTTACCTAAAAAGTGCCGTAGATAAAGTAGAAATTTCTGACTTAGATAAAAAACGAATTCTACATTCTATTGACGATGCGCTAACACTAAAAGGTTTTTCTAAAAGTGAAACTCCTGATTTATTAGTAAGTATTTTCACTAAAGAAAACCAACGAGTAGACATTTACAATAATGCTAGTTTTGGATGGGGTCATGGCGGGGGCTGGGGTCCTTACATGGGTATGGGTTACACCTCTACTTATATTACTCCCGAAGGAACTTTATATATAGACCTAATAGATGCTAAAACCAAAGAACTGATTTGGCAAGGCGAAGGAAGCGGCTATCTAACCAAAGACACCGAACAAAAAGACGCCCGTATTAAAGAATTTGTAGATAGAATTTTATCGCAATATCCACCAGTTAAGAAGTAGGCAATGTTCCGTTTTCAGTTGGCAGTTTAAAATATTGACCATACAAAGACGCTAACAAAAAAAAGGAATCAGACATCATTTGGGCTCATTAATATGGTATTGAATAGATAAAAAACCATTCTTTAAACCAACTGTTCCTAGCCCTGATTGCAGTGGAAATCCTTTTGTTTTTTTCTTTAAAAAAATAAAAGATTGGAACGGAAAGCAGGAAATAGCTCCTTAAAAAACCAATAATTTACATTATGCGATTCCTAAGGAAGGACAATATTGTGGCTAATACTCCAAAAGTTCCTCCATTTTCAATCGTACTTTATCCACATTCGGAATCATAGTAAACTCTAAAACGCTGTTCAATGGAATTGCTGGCATGTTCTCGGAGCCAATCACCATCACGGGAGCATCCAAATGTTTAAAACATTTTTCTTGAATTAATCCTGCCAAACTTCTGGCAAAAGAATTATTGGTTGGCTCTTCGGTTACAACCAAACATTTTTTAGCTTTCTTAACCGATTTAAAAATCGCTTCTTCATCTAGTGGATACAAAGTTCGCAAATCGATAATCTCCACTTGGTTCTTAATAGTTGCCGAAGCATTCAATGCCCAATGCACTCCCATTCCGTAGGTGATAACGGTTATAGTTTCGTCGGTTTCTTGCTCCCATATTTCTTGAACGATATTCGCTTTACCGAATGGCAACATATAATCTTCACTCGGTTCGTTTACTCTAGCTGCATCGGTACCTTTAACTTTACTCCAATACAAACCTTTATGTTCTAAAATAACCACTGGATTTGGGTCGTAATAGGCTGCTTTTAACAATCCTTTTAAGTCGGCACCATTACTTGGATAGGCAATTTTTATCCCTCGAATATTAGTCAGCACACTTTCTACAGAAGACGAATGGTAAGGTCCACCACTGCCATAAGCACCAATTGGCACTCTCAAAATCATACTCACCGGCCATTTTCCGTTGGATAAATAACACGAGCGACTGACTTCTGTAAATAATTGGTTTAACCCTGGCCATATGTAATCTGCAAATTGCACCTCAACGATTGGTTTTAAACCCACCGCTGACATTCCAACAGTTGAACCTACAATAAAAGCCTCCTGAATGGGTGTATTAAAAACACGATTGTCTCCGAATTTTTGAGCTAAAGTAGCGGCCTCTCTAAAAACACCACCTAATCGTCCGCCTACGTCTTGTCCGTAAAGTAAACACTCCGAGTGCTTTTTCATTAATTCTTCTACTGCAAAAAGAGCGCAATCTACCATTACTACTTTCTCTTCACGATCCGGATTTCGTACTCCAACTTCTTCAGTTATTGGAGTTGGAGCAAAATCATGCGTGAACAAATCTTCTGGCGAAGGGTCCTCTGCAAGTTGTGCTTTTTCAAAATCGGCTTGCACTTTGGCAACAGCTTTATTTTCAATATTTTTTATTTCTTCCGATGAAAATCCAGCATCTTCTAATTGTTTAATTAAAACCGGATACGGATCTCGAGATTTTGCTTCATCCAAATCATCGCGATACCATTCCATTCGAACTCCAGAAGTGTGGTGATTTAACAACGGAACTTTTGCATGAACTAAAAACGGTCGACGCTCTTTTCGAATGGTTTGCACCACTTTTTGAACGGCCTGATAACTTTCAGTAAAATTAGCGCCGTCAATAGAAATAGCTTCTATCCCGTGAAATCCTTTGGCATATTCAAATGCATTTTGAGATCTTGTTTCGGCAGCATTAGCCGAAATATCCCAGCCGTTATCTTGCACTAAATACAATATTGGAAGCTGTTTTAAAGCTGCCATTTGAAGTGCCTCTGCAATTTCACCTTCTGTTACCGATGCATCACCAAGCGAACAAACCACAATTGGATTTTCTTGATTCTTATCTTGAATTCCTGTATTTTCTTTATACCAAAATCCCATTGCAGCACCAGTTGCTGGAATTGCTTGCATTCCTGTTGCCGAAGATTGATGTGGAATTTTAGGTTTATCAGCATCCTTCAAACTAGGATGACAATAATAAGTTCGACCACCAGAAAACGGATCGTCTTTTTTTGCCATTAATTGCAACATCAAATCATAGGGTTGCATTCCAATACCCAACATCATGGCATCATCCCGATAATAGGGAAATACATAATCTTGAGGCAATAATTGCATTGCCATGGCAATTTGAATGGCCTCATGCCCGCGTGAGGTTGCATGTACATATTTAGAAACTATTTTGAAATTGTCTTCATACAAGGCAGCCATTGCTTTGGCTGTTGCCATAGTAGAGAAGGATTTTTCAAGGATATTTTTGTCTAATGAACTCATTTGTATTATTTTTTGAGCGGATGCCTCGGGCTTTATTTGTTAATCATTTTCCCGCCGCTAGTATACCTGACAGGTTATTGAAACCTGACAGGTTTGAATTATTTTGCTTCCACTATCCAACCAAAGTCGTCTTTAATATCTTGAACTTTAATGGCGTTCAAGGTGTCGTTTACCATTACTGAAACTGTATTATTTTCAGGAAATTTAATAGCTAATTCGTTATTTCCAATTTCTTCAATCATAGCAATTCCTACAGCTGTTCCAGTTCCGAATGCTTCCTCTAAAGTTCCATTTTTAGAAGCTTCAACTATTTCGGAAATAGTTATTGGTCTTTCAGTCACTTCAAACCCTTTGCTACGAAGCAAATCAATAACACTCATTCTTGTAATTCCAGACAATATAGAACCACTTAAATCAGGAGTAATGAATTTTCCATCAATTTTAATAAAAATATTCATGGTTCCCACTTCTTGAATATATTCAAAATCTTGAGAGTCTAGCCATAACACTTGGTCGTATCCTTTTGCCTTTGCGTATTCTGTAGGACGAATAGCGGCAGCATAATTTCCGGCAGCTTTAGCTTCTCCTGTACCACCATTAACCGCACGAACATATTTTTTCTCAGCAAATAGTTTAATTTTTCTGCTATATAAGGGTCCTGCAGGAGACGCCATTACAATAAACTTATAACTCGTTGCAGCACGCATACCAATAAAAGGCTCATCGGCATACATAAATGGTCGTAAATACAAGGCGCTTCCTTCATTAGTAGGAATCCAATTTTTCTCTAATGCGGTAAATAGTTTAAGTGCTTCAACGAATAAATCTTCTGGAAAAGATGGCATTCCCATTCTATCAGCACTATGATTTAAGCGTTTGGCATTTTCATTAGGACGAAATAACAATGCAGTTCCATCTTTTCCTAAAGTTGCTTTCATTCCTTCAAAAATAGCTTGTCCGTAGTGCAATGCCATAGCTGCTGGATGGGTAGGAATTAATTCTAGCGGTTCAATTCTTGGATTATTCCATTGTCCGTTTTCATAATCACAGACAAACATATGGTCTGTAAAATTGAATCCCATTGTTACATTATCCAAATCTACTTGGCCTACTTTGGATTGCGCTACTTTACTAATTTTAATGTCAAATTTCATAATCTTATTCCTAATTTATAGTGTTGTGTTTGTGTCAAATTGTTCTAAATAATCTCCGATTTTTCTTAAAAAAGAACCTCCTAAAAATCCATCTACTACCCTATGATCAAAAGACAGGGATAGATACATCATACTTCTTACAGCAATTTCGTCTCCTTTAGATGTCGAGATTACTTCTGGTCGTTTTTTTATAATTCCGAGTGCTACTATTGCAACTTCGGGTTGGTTGATAATTGGTGTCCCCATCAAACTTCCAAATGTACCTACATTGGAAATTGTAAAAGTGCTACCTTGAATTTCTTCTGGTTTTAATTTGTTATTTCGAGAAGCATCTGCCAAATAATTAACATCTTTTGCTAAGGCTACTAAATCTTTTTCGTTAGCATTTCGAACCACCGGAACAATTAAATTGCCATTAGGTAGCGCAGTTGCCATTCCGATGTGAATATCGCTATGTACTATAATATTTTTATCATCTACAGAAACGTTAATCATTGGAAAATCTATAATTGCTTTGGTAACAGCCTGAACAAATACAGGAGTAAATGTGAGTTTCTCGTTGTATTTTTCTTGGAATTTATCTTTATTTTCATTGCGCCAATTCACCAAATTCGTAACGTCAACTTCTATATAAGAAGTTACATGTGGCGATGTTTGTTTGGAATACACCATATGATCGGCAATCATTTTGCGCATACGATCCATTTCTACAATTCGGTCTTTTCCTTCAACAAAATTGATTTTTGGAGTTGGGTATGTAGACTTTTTTGATTGTCCATCGACCAATATCGGCTTGCTTTGAATTGGATATTTTCTATTTTTTAGATAATTGAAAACATCACTTTTTTGCAAACGCCCATCAGCGCCAGAACCTGAAATGGTTTGTAATTCTTCAATAGAAAGGTTTTCTTTTTGTGCAATTGATAGGATTAATGGACTTATAAAGGTTGTAGATTGTAGGTTGTGGGTTTTAGATTTTGGATTTTGGATAGTAGGTTTTGGGTTATTGGGTGAAATAGTATCTATTCCCTTTTTTACATTGCCTACAGCATCATCACTACTTTCTACTGTCTCAATTAATGCCAAAACAGTTCCAACTTCAACTACAGCATCTTTTTGAAAACGAATTTCAGTAATCACTCCCGATACAGGCGCAGGCACTTCACTATCGACTTTATCGGTCGCAACTTCCAATATCGTTTCTTCAGCTGCCACATAATCGCCTACGTTTTTCAACCAACTGATTATTGTAGCTTCGGATATACTTTCACCCATTTTGGGCATTTTGAATTCTGTTATCATTTTTGTTTTTGGTTATGTTAACCTAAATATTTTATAATCAAAAAAATATAAATCAAAATTATTGTTGCATGAATTATAATTGAAAAAATGTTAGTTTTCGCTCTGTAATAATATTGCCAAATATTTTTTAACAAGAGTATCAAAGCTATTAATGGCATTACAATTGGCGCAATAGTTTCAAGAATCATCATTACGTTTCCTGATGGAATAATTTTATATCTGATAATAATCAAAAAAATATAAATTGTATAAAACGACAGTGTTAAAAATGCACTTTTATATTTTGGATTTTCTATATTAATCATTCAACTAATTCTTTTTAAACTCTTCTAATGTTTTATAAAACGCTTCTTGTGTTGGTCTGTCTTTTGGAATTTCTCGCAAAGGCTCTACTGCTTTTAATGTTTCATAACATTCTTTTGGCAATTGCTGATACAAAGCAGTTCCTTTGGTTTTCCATTCTATCATTTCGTCAGAAACATCTTTTATTATTGTTGCAGGATTTCCAACTACCATTTTCCGGTTTGGAATTTGGGTCCCAGCTTTAATGAAACTTAATGCTCCAACTATACATTCATCGCCAACAGTCACCTCATCCATTATTACAGCATTCATTCCGATAAGGGAATTTTCACCAATGTTGGCTCCGTGAATAATTGCTCCGTGACCAATATGAGCTCCGGCTTTTAAAACCATCGTCTTTCCAGGAAACATGTGAATGGTACAATTTTCCTGCACATTGCAACCATCTTCTATAATGATTTCACCCCAATCACCCCTAATAGCCGCTCCTGGACCGACATAAACGTTTTTCCCAATAATCACATTACCAGTTACCGCGGCTTGCGGATGGATAAAACTACTTTCGTGTATGACTGGGATGAACCCTTTAAATTCGTAAATCATTATTTTTGGATATGGGTTTTAGATTTTGGGATCTAAGTTTTCACTCCTACCTAACACCCCAAACCTTATACCTTATTTAAATTTCTTCAATGTTTCTTTAGTAAAATCAGATAATACTAATCTTCCGCTGATGGCGGCTCTTTCGGCTAATAAATTGTCCCAATCTTCAGTACCTCTCCAAAATACCTTTTTCATTTCGAGCATGGCTTCTGGATTATAAGTACATAAATGTTCTGCGAATTTATTTACTGCTTCATCCAATTCTTGGATACTTTCAAAAACATTAGCAAACAATCCTTTCTCTTTAGCCCAATTGGCTTCGTAAAAAGAATTAGCATCAATAGCAATTTGAGACATGGCAGAAACTCCCATTTTTCTTTCTATAGCTGGCGACACAACGAATGGTCCAATTCCAACATTTAATTCTGATAATTTTATGGCTGCAAATTTAGTAGCCATGCAATAATCTGTTGCTGCTGCAATTCCTACTCCCCCACCAACGGTTTTTCCTTGAATTCGGCCTATAATAAATTTAGGACATTTTCGCATGGCGTTAATTACATTAGCAAATCCTGAGAAAAATACTTTTCCTGTAGCGGCATCGTTTATTGAAATTAATTCTTGAAAACTTGCTCCAGCACAAAAGGTTCTGTCTCCGCCACTTTTTAGGATGATGACTTTTACATCAGAAAGGTTCCCTACTTCAGTAATCGTATTAGCTAATTGTGCCAAAATAGAACCTGGCAACGAGTTTTGTTCCGGATGAAAAAACTCAATTGTGGCAATGTGATTTTCTATATTATGTTTTACGTATGCGTCCATTTTATATTTAAAGTTTTTAAAACAATAAGATTTAATATTTTTTATTTTTAGCCCTGATAGTAGCGATATCCTTTTTCTTTTTTCTTTAAAAAGGAAAAGATTAAGCGAATAGCAGGATTAGCTTCTAATCCTAATTTTACAAAATATTGAACTGTTCAAAATGATGGTTCAAATGTTTTCGTTCCAATAAATAGGATTCATATTTATTTAATTCTCCAAAAACCATGTTCTTCATAACAGCTTCAGGATTTTGTTTGAAAAAAGTTTTATATACTTCTCTTGCTTCAAAAAATTTAGCCTTTGCTGTATCAAAATCTGCATGTATTAAATTTTCTACCTCGCCTTTTTTCATGGTTGGAAAAGCGGTGCCTCTCGGAAACTTTTCAAAATTATATAAGGAGTTATGTACTTTATCCAAAATCTTTTCGGGAGTTGCAATTTCAAAATCTTGAATTTCTCCAGACATTATTTTATAACCATTCTCCAAATGTTCTAATAAATGTTGGGGAGTTAAAATTCCCCATTGTGGTTTAGAATTTTCAGTTAATTTATGGATGCATTCTGCTATTTTTTCATCGGTCATTTCAACAAAAACTTCTTGTTTTTTCTCTACCATTGTCAATATTGTCGCCACTGCAACCAACTCATCACTGGTATCAAAAACCTCCACAAACCATTTTACAATTCCACTTGGATGTTCGGCAGAAGCCACATCTCTATCTACTTTTTGTTTGCATGTCAAGCGCACATAAACGGTATCATTATGGTATATTGGACGTAAGAAACGGCACTCTTCCAATCCATAATTTGCCGCCACGGGCCCTTTATTTGGATAAACAAACAACCCAGCTGCGGCTGCCAAAATAAAGTAACCATGGGCAGTTCTTTTCTTGAAAATACTTCCGTCTAGCGAAGTAATATCGGTATGCGCATAGAAATGATCCCAAGTCAAGTTGGCAAAATTAATAATGTCGGTATCGGTAACGGTTCTATTATTTGTTCGCAACGACATTCCGGGTTGGATATCTTCCCAATGGTACTGAAATGGGTGTTGTGTAATTTCTTTGTAAGCTGAATTTGCTTGGTAAATTCCGGTGATTTCTGTTAAGGTTGTTGGAGTTCCTTGAATGGCACAACGTTGCATGTAATGAGTAATACCACGAACACCACCCATCTCTTCTCCACCGCCAGCACGCCCTGGACCTCCGTGAACTAATAATGGTAATGGCGAGCCATGACCGGTACTTTGTTTCGCATTTTCGCGATTTAACACTAAAATTCTACCGTGGTGAGAAGCGGCATTTATAACATATTCTTTGGCTATAGCATCTGAATTAGTTACAATAGAAGATACTAAAGAACCTTTACCCATTTGAGCTAATTCGATCGCTTCGTCCAAATTTTTATATGGCATTAGAGTTGAAACAGGTCCAAATGCTTCTGTTTCATGTACTGCTATATTTTGAAATGGGTTATCTTCTCTTAGTAAAATTGGATTTACAAAAGCACCTTTAGAATCAGCGCCAATTAAATTTACTTTTTCAAAATCACCATAAACAATTTTGGCAGTTTGTGACAATTCCGAAACTCTATTTTTTAAAACCTCCACCTGGTCTTTACTAACCAATGCACCCATGCGTACCTCTTTTAATCTTGGATCTCCAACGGTAACTTTTTCTAATGAATTAGAAAGGGCATTTTGTACGGCATCAATTAGTTTTTCTGGAACAATCATTCGACGAATGGCAGTACATTTTTGACCAGCTTTAACTGTAATTTCGCTTCGCGCCTGATTGATAAATAAATCAAATTCAGGTGTACCAGGAACGGCGTCTTCACCTAAAATCGAGGCATTCAATGAATCGGCTTCCATTGTAAACGGGACAGCTTCTTGGATAATTCTGGGATGAGATTTCAATAATCTTCCTGTTGTAGCCGAACCTGTAAATGTAATCACATCTTGACTTTCAATGGTATCGAAAATATTTTTGGCAGTTCCGCTAATAAGCTGCAAAGCACCTTCTGGCAAAATATTAGAAGCTATAATTTCTCTCACTACGGCTTCTGTTAAATAAGCAGTAACTGGTGCTGGCAAAACAACGGCTGGCATTCCGGCCATCCAATTAACAGCACATTTTTCTAGCATTCCCCAAATTGGAAAATTAAACGCATTAATATGAATTGCAACTCCTTTTTTGGGAACCAAAATGTGATGGGCCATGAAACGACCTCCTTTTGATAAATCAATTGGATCGCCTTCCACATGATAAGGCTGATTAGGAAATAACTTTCGCAAAGAGGCATTAGCATATAAATTTCCGAATCCACCTTCAATATCAATCCATGAATCTACTCGTGTTGCTCCAGTTTTATAACTAATTTCATAAAATGCTTCTTTGCGTTTGGTTAAATACATGGCCAAACTTTTAAGCATATTTCCGCGTTCTTGGAAAGTCATTTTACGCAATTTTTCACCGCCTTTGGTTCTTCCATAATGCAAAATAGCAGGAATATCCAATCCTTCAACAGAAGTTTCAGCAATAAATTCACCTGTTACCGCATCGTAAGTGGCTTTTCCTTCACCAATAGCCGATGTCCATTTTCCAAGTACGTAATGTTGAGTTTTATTCATACTTTTTTATTTGATTGTTGATTCAAAAAGTTCAAAATTCAAAAATCGTTAGTCTATTCTCTTTCAATAATTACCGCATAACCTTGTCCAACACCAATACACATGGTTACTAATGCATATCTTTTTTGCGTTAATTGCAATTCTAATGCAGCAGAATATAAAATTCTAGCGCCTGTTACTCCAAGTGGATGACCGATTGCAATGGCTCCACCATTTGGATTTATTCTTGAATCATTATCTTTTAATCCTAATTCTCTAATGCAAGCAATACTTTGTGCTGCAAAAGCTTCATTAAGCTCTATAATATCTATTTGATCTAGAGTTAATCCTGCTTTTTCTAACGCTTTTTTTGATGCTTCAACAGGACCAATACCCATTACTCTTGGCTCTACTCCTACAGCGGCTGAACTTACTATTCGCGCCAAAGGTTTCAAGTTATATTTTTGCACCGCTTCTGCAGAAGCAATAATAGTTGCTGCAGCACCGTCATTTAACCCAGAAGAATTTCCGGCAGTTACGCTTCCATCTTTTTTGAATGCAGGGCGAAGTTTAGCCAATCCATCCATAGAAGTGGTTGGCTTTACAAATTCGTCTTTTGAAAAAAGTAAGGCATCCCCTTTTCGTTGCAGAATTTCAACAGTAACAATTTCTTTTGCCAATCTACCTGAAGATTGAGCTGCAGCTGCTTTTTGTTGGCTATGCAAAGCAAAAGCATCTTGATCTTCACGAGTAATATTATATTTTTCAACTAAATTTTCGGCGGTTTCACCCATTGCATCCGTACCGTACATAGCATGCATTTTAGGATTTACAAAGCGCCAGCCAAAACTAGAGTCGTACATTTTAGAATCGGTTCCATAGGCAGAAGATGGTTTAGAAACAACTAATGGACCACGAGTCATATTCTCAACTCCACCAGCAATAAAAACATGTCCATCGCCAGCTTTTATTGCACGACTAGCGTGAATAATTGCAGACAAACCAGAGCTACACAAGCGATTTACCGTTTCACCAGGAACTGTATAAGGCAATCCCGCTAATAATAAAGACATACGCGCCACATTTCTATTATCATCACCGGCTTGATTAGCACATCCAAGAATTACATCATCGTAAGCATCCAATGGAATTGTTGGGTTTTTATCGGTCACCGATTTAATTACTAAAGCTCCTAAATCGTCAGCACGAACTGATGCTAGTGTTCCTTGGTAACTTCCAATTGGAGTTCGAACTCCGTCTATAATATATGCTTCCATTTCGATAATTATGAATTATTAGTTATAAATTATTAGTTATGAACTTGTATATTTTTCTTTGTTGTAATAATTATACTTTTAATTATTTTTAAAACTTCTGTTGTTTGTTTGTAGATTGGATTAAAATCTATCTCCTCAATATATTTTGTTGCATTTAATAATTCAAGCCAATATAATGATTCATCACATTCTTTTTGTGCTATAGCCAACTTATGAATAAAATCTAATTTACTTTGAGCATTTACAGCTTCTCTTACATTAGCTCCAACAGAAGTTATTGATCTTAAAAACTGTTTACTCATTACAAATTCCTTCCTTTCAGTTACTAAATATTTATAAAAATTAACCCCTGAAATTGCTAAATCAAAACTCTTAACTTTTATTATACTTTCACTCATAACTAATAATTATTAATTCATAATTAATCAATCCCATTCCTTTTGAGTGCGATACACCACGCCTTTAAATAGCGCTACCATCTCATCTCCTCTTTTTACTTCAATTATATTGAATCCCAATTTGTTATTTACTTTTTCAATTACGGATTCGGCAACTAAATAATCGCCTTCGTTTACTGCTTCAATATGATTTATTGAAGTTTCAATTGAAACCGCAAACTTTCCATGGGTATTTGCAGCAAATCCAAAAGCAGTATCTGCTAAAGAATATGTTATTCCGCCATGTGCTTTATTCATGCTGTTCAACATTTCTTTACGAACAGTCATAGCCACTTTGCAACGCCCAATTTCGCATTCTAAAATTTCGATACCAAGCCATTGGCTGTAGGCATCTTGAGAAAGCATTTTATATGGTATTTTTGTTCCTTCCATAATGATTTATTTAATCGTTAATTTAAAAACCTACTACCTGCTTTTGCCATTCTTCTTAGAATCGGACTACATCTATATCTATCCTCATGGTATTCATTGTAAAGTGCATCAAGTTTTTCAACACACCAATTTATTCCAAGTTCATCAGCCCATTCTAATAATCCTTTTGGGTAATTCACTCCTTTAGTCATCGCATTATCAATGTCTTTTGCAGAAGCAATATTCAAAAACAAAGTATCTGCAGCTTCATTAATCAGCATTACAACTACTCGTTCAAAAATAGATTTTGCCAGTTCATTATCTTCTTTAGGTTTTGGCATTTCTAGATTATAATCATAAAAACCTCTACCTGTTTTCTTACCTAAAAACCCTGCTTCTACCAAACGTTTTTGAGTGAAAGACGGCTTGAACTTCGGATCAAAATAAAAAGCATTAAAAACAGTTTCGGTAACGGTATAATTGACATCATGACCAATAAAATCCATTAATTCAAATGGCCCCATTCGGAAGCCACCAATAGTTTTTAAAGCCCAATCAATCGTTACTAAATCGGCTATTCCCTCTTCATAAATCCTTATGCTTTCGCTATAATAAGATCGTGCTACACGATTTACAATAAAACCGGGAGTATCTTTGGCGACAGCTACTACTTTTTTCCAATCGGAGATAATTTGCACTACTTTTTCTAAAACTAGGTCACTCGTTTGTACAGCAGGAATTACTTCCACCAATTGCATTAATGGTGCTGGATTAAAAAAGTGAATTCCAATGACGCGATCAGGATTTTTACATGATGCAGCAATGGAAGCTATAGAAAGTGACGAAGTGTTGGATGCCAGAATAGTGTTTTTAGAAACTAGTTCTTCCAATTCTGAGAATACCTTTCGCTTGACTTCCAAATTTTCAACAATTGCTTCAAGGACTAGATCGGAATCTGCCAAATCTTTAATTGAACTTACATAAGAAATATTACTTTGAATTCGACTTTTTTCAGCAGTATCTATTTTTGCTTTTTCAACCAATTTAGATAAAGTAACTTCCAAAGCATTTTTGCTTTTAGCTAAAGCATCTTGATTTAAATCGAATAATTTTACTACACAACCAGCTGTCGATGCTACTTGTGCAATACCACTTCCCATAGTTCCAGAGCCAATTACTGCAATGTGAATTAACGATTGCTGATTTGCGTTTGTTGAACCGAGAGCTGTGCTCGAATTGTCGGAGTATTTTTGATTTTTTTCGTCCATCTTACTATTTAAATCTATTTTTTATAGAAGCTGTTTTTAAACTAGCAACAAAAATTTATATTCTTCAACCGTTAATCAATTCCCTTTAAATTCTGGTTTTCTTTTTTCAACAAATGCTGTTACGCCTTCGTTATAATCAAGGGATGAACTTGCTTCTATTTGCAAGTCGCTTTCTAATGCTAATTGTTGTTCTAAATTATTATTCATGGATTGATTTAATAATCTTTTGGTTAATCCAATTGCTTTGGTTGGCATTTGAGCTAAATTTATTGCTAAGTTTTTCACCTCTTCATCAAATAAAGCCGTTGGAAATATTTTATAAATCATACCCATAGTTAATGCTTCGGGAGCTGTAACTTTATCGCCCAACATCATTAAAGCAGATGCTTTTTGAAAACCAATTAATCTTGGCAAAAAGAAGGTTCCAGCACTATCAGGAACCAATCCAATTTTACTAAAAGCCTGAATAAAACTTGCATGCTCATTAGCTACTACAATATCACATGCTAAAGCAATATTTGCACCTGCACCTGCTGCAACACCATTAACTGCTGCAACAATTGGCTTTTCAATATTTCTTATTTTTTGAATGATTGGATTATAATGTTCTTCCAATATTTTACGAAAACCAGGATTTAGCTCAGAATCTGTAACTTCTTTTAGATCTTGTCCTGCACAAAAAGCCTTCCCGTTTCCAGTAATAACAATGGCCCGAACACTACTATTAGAATCACAATCATCTAGTGTTTTTTGCAATAGCAAAGCCATTTCACGATTGAAACTATTAAACACTTCAGGTCTGTTGAGTGAAATACACGCAACACTATTTTCAATTTTTAATTCTATTGAATTATTGCTCATACCTTTATTTTTTTTCTCATCCCAGCTCCTATCCAAAATAAGGGCTGCAAGAGAGAACTTATTTCAAACATTTAAAATAATCAAATGGTTCTAGGCACTCCTCACATTGAAAAAATGCTTTACAAGCTGTAGACCCAAACTGACTTATTAATTTAGTATTTAACGAACCACATTGTGGACATTTAACTAATTTTTTATTTCCTAGAAGTGCATCTTTATCAGCCTCAGCAGATAAGGGAGACGCAATTCCGTATTTTTCTAATGCTAACCTTCCTTTTGGAGTAATCCAATCGGTAGTCCATGCCGGTGACAGTATCAATTCAACTTTGGCTTTATATCCTGCTTTATTAAATGCTGCATTGATATCATCTCCAATAACATCCATTGCAGGACAACCACTGTAAGTTGGTGTAATTTCTACTTCAACTATACCGTTTATTAACTCGGCAGAACGAACAACTCCCATTTCCACAATAGACAAAACCGGAATTTCTGGATCGGATACCGTCTCCAAAATTTCAAATAATTTTTTATCAATATGTGGAAGTTGTTTTGTCATGCAGATTTAATTAATTTGGAATGGATTTAAAATAAATCTATACCTATCTTCGGGAACCTCCAAAGGAGTAGAAATATAATATTACCAAGTCATATTTGGATACGTTCGTTGCATGTACTGCAATTCGGTTAAAATATATCCCATATGCTCACTGTGAATTCCTTGTTTTCCACCTTTTTGAAAATATTCTATAACTGGAGTTTCAAGTGTAGCTTCATCTAAAAAGCTGCTTACTTTTTTGTAATAATTTGATTTTAACAAGGTCGTATCCACTCCGATTCCTTGAGCAACCATAGCTTTATCGGCATCTGTTTGGTGAAATAATTCATCAGTAAAAATCCATAAATCATTAATTGCTTTTTGGATTCTATTGTGACTTTCTTCTGTTCCATCTCCTAATCTTTTTATCCAATCGGATGAAAACCGAGTATGGTATAGAACTTCTTTAATGCTTTTCTTTGCAATTGCTGCTAACATTTGATCTTTACTATTTTGTAATTCTTCCAATAATGACAAATGAAAAATATCAAATAGAAATTGTTTAGTTATGGAATAAGCAAAATCGGTATTAGGTTGTTCTACCAATAAAACATTTTTGTATTCTCTTTCCAATCGAAGGAAAGCAACCGTATCTTCTGTAGCTTCACCACCTTGCAATTTTGCAACATATTGGAAATAACTCCTAGTTTGACCTAATAAATCTAATGAAATATTGGTAAGTGCAATATCGGTTTCTAGACTAGGTCCATGACCGCAAAGCTCTCCAAGGCGTTGGCCTAGAATAAGCGAATTGTCTGCAATTCCGAAGATGTATTGAATTAAATTGTTGTTCATATTTAAATTATTTTCTCGAAAAAAGCTGAGTTATAAAGACTTTTACCGCAAATTCGTAAATTAATTTTAGTTTAACACCATCTCTCCCTTTGGTCACCCTTCCAAAGAAGGAAAATGAGAAGAGGTTTACATGTGTTTTAATTCGTCAGGCAATTCATAGAATGTTGGATGACGATAGGCTTTGTCCATTGCTGGCTCAAAAGTTTCCCCATTATTTTCAGGATTAGATGCGGTAATTTGTGCAGAAGGTACTACCCAAATACTTACTCCTTCCATTCTGCGTGTGTAAACATCTCGAGCATTTTCAAGTGCCATTGTGGCATCGCTTGCATGTAAACTTCCGCAGTGGCGGTGCTCTAATCCGTTTTTACTTCTGATAAATACTTCCCAAAGTGGCCAATTTTTCATAATTCGTAATTGATTATATTGCTTGTTTCTCTAGTTTATTCTCTTGCTTTTCGGCATAAGCCATAGCAGCATCTCTTACCCATTCTCCTTCTTGGTAGGCTTTAATTCTTGCTTCAATTCTTTGTTTGTTGCATGGACCATGGCCTTTTACAACTTGCCAAAATTCATCCCAATCAATATCTCCAAAATCATAATGCTTTCTATCTTCGTTCCATTTTAATTTGGAATCCGGTATAGTTAATCCTAAGATATTAGCTTGCGGAACCGTTTGATCAACAAATGCTTGACGTAATTCATCGTTTGTTTTTCTTTTTAATTTCCATTTAACAGATTGCTCTGTATTTGGAGATTCAGCATCACGTGGTCCAAACATCATTAATGAAGGCCACCACCAGCGGTTTAGAGAATCTTGTGCCATAGCTTTTTGTTCTGGAGTTCCATTACAAAGAGTTAATAAAATTTCATATCCTTGGCGTTGGTGAAAACTTTCTTCTTTACAAATACGAACCATAGCGCGAGAATATGGCCCATAGGAAGTTCCCATTAAAGCTACTTGATTCATAATTGCAGCTCCATCTACCAACCATCCTACAGTTCCCATATCTGCCCAAGTTACAGCTGGATAATTAAAAATACTAGAGTATTTAGCTTCGCCCGAATGCAATTGTTCAAACAATTCATCTCTAGTTATTCCAAGAGTTTCTGCGGCACTATACAAATACAATCCATGGCCACCTTCATCTTGAATTTTAGCCAGCAAAGCCACTTTTCTTCTTAAGGAAGGAGCGCGAGTAATCCAATTTCCTTCTGGCAACATTCCCACAATTTCGGAATGAGCATGCTGTGAAATTTGACGAATATGTGTCTTGCGATACTTTTCGGGCATCCAATCTTTTGGTTCTATTTTTTCATCGTTATCAATACGAGCCTGAAACAGTAATTCTAAATTTTTTACTTCTTTTTCTGACATAATTTTTTACAATTTATTTGATACTTATGGATGTATTAAGTCTGTTATTTTTAAATTCCAAAATCAACTACCACTTTTTTGGAAGTAGGAACGGCTTGGCAACTAAGCACATAATTTTTGGCTAATTCATCTTCTTCAAGTGAATAATTCAATTTCATTTCTACAGTTCCTTGAATTACTTGACAGCGACAGGTACTGCAAACTCCACCTTTACAAGCAAAAGGTAAATCAGCACCAGCGGCTAAAGCACCATCCAGAATAGTATCAAAATCTTCTCCCATTACAAAATGGAATTCCTTGCCACCATCTACAATAGTTACTTCGGTTCCTTCTACTTTTTTCTCTACAATTTTGTTAATTCTTAGCTTATCCTCTTCTGTTAATCCAGTGGTGAAAAGCTCGTAATGTATTTTATCTTTATGCAATCCAGCTGCAGCTAGTTCCTCACGAATGAGAAAAATCATTTCTTCGGGACCGCATATAAAGCAATCACTTACAGCAGGAATATTAATTATTTGTTGGGTTAAAATCTGTAATTTATCATTGGTAAAACGACCATTAAATAATTCGGAGGCACGGTGTTCTTTGGTTAAAAAATGGAAAATTTCAAATCGATTGAAATATAAATTTTTAAGTTGTTCTAATTCCTCTTTAAAGATGATTGATTTAACCGTTTTATTTAAATAAAAGAGCTGAAAAGTGCTATTTGGCTCATTTGCAAGATGGTTTTTTATGATAGATAGTATTGGCGTTATTCCACTTCCTGCAGCAAATGCTATATAGTTTTTTGCTAAACTAGGATTAACTTGAGTGAAAAAAGTTCCATTAGGTGGCATAACTTCTAAGAAATCACCTTTTTTTAATTGGTCATTTACAAATGAAGAAAATATTCCAGAATCAATTTTTTTAACGGCAACTTGCCAACTGTTTTGTGTTGGACTTGAACATAAAGAATAGGAACGTCTTACTTCGTCACCATTAATAGTGGCTCTTAAGGTAAGATGCTGCCCTGAATTATAAATAAAATCAGATTTTAAATTATCAGGAATATCAAAGGTGATTACCGAACAATCTTTAGTTTCTTTATAAATATCCGCAACTTGTATTCTATGAAATTTGGACATAAAAATATTATTTAACCAAACTAACAAATGTTAGTTTACAATGCAAATTTACTGATTTTTTTGTTATGTTACGAAAACGTTGTAATTTTTTTCAGGACATAAATTTATTACAAGAATAAATACATTTAGAATCAGGCTATTCCATTTAACAGGACTTTTATCATGTTATCTGTCAATGCTTTTGAACTTAATTTATTAGTCTTATTGTACCAGATATATAGGGTTCTTAATGTAGAAAGAATTGAAAAAATTATTACATCTAGATTGTAATTCTTTATTTCGCCATTGGCAATTCCTTGTTTTACAATTGTTTTAAAATTATTTTCATACTCTTCCCTCATTTTAATAAAATGAAGTAATTCGGCATTTGTTAAGTGCATCCAATCGTTATTAAGGCAAGCCAATGCATCCGGATTTCGAAGAGTAATATCAATGTGCAACTGAATAATACGTTCGATTTTAGAAATTGCTGATTCATTAGAAATCAAAACTTCATTCATAATTTTAGTAAATTCTTCGGCAATTTCGATAATAATTAATACTAAAATTTCCTGTTTCGATTTGATGTGATTATACAAGCTAGCAGCTTTAATATCCATTGCCTGCGCAATATCTCTCATTGTAACTGCACTATAACCTTTCTCTTTGAAAAGTTTAGCAGCTACATTTATTATTTCGGTTTTTCTGTCGGTAATCTTCATACGATTTCAAATATAAAGAATATTTTGGCTTACGTAACCTTTGTTACAAAATTGCTAAAGAAAATACTTTAATTTTGGCATCAGATTGTTTCTTTAATGCATCTAAAAGAATCAATATTTACAAAAAAATAATTTAAAAAAATAATAAAATATGGGACTATTAAGCATGTTAGGTTTAGGCGGAAAATCGGAAAGTGTTACAGAATTTATAGCTAAAGGTGCTGTAATTATTGATGTAAGAACTCCAGGAGAATACCAAGGAGGTCATATAAAAGGATCAAAAAACATTCCGTTAAATGAACTTTCAGAAAAAATAGCTGAAATAAAAAAATGGGAGAAACCAATTATTGCTTGTTGTGCAAGCGGAATGCGAAGTGCTCAGGCAACTTCAATTTTGAAGAGTAATGAAGTGGACGCCATGAATGGTGGCGGATGGAGTAGTTTGCAAAATAAAATGTAAACGAAATTAATTTAGAATTTCATAAATGGAAATTGCGCTTTGAGTAGAGCTGCTTTTTCAGAAAGGTTTTGAAGAAATTTAATATGGCTTATCGACTCTGGATGAAACGGGCGATGGGCCATTCCTTTTTGTATACTTTCCACTTCAAGCAGAATTGAATTTGCTTGATCGGTAATGGTGCTTTCGCAAAAACGTTCCCAAATATAATCTATAGCAATTGAATTGGGATGCAACATATCTTGGGCATAAAACCGATAATCACGAAGTTCATCCATCATAATTTCGTAAGAAGGAAAATAATGGATATTGGACAATGGATACTTTATTATTTTTTGGACAGCCGTTATTAAATGAGCCTTACTTAATTGGTTCTCAACAAACCCATCCTTTAGGTGACGTACAGGAGAAATAGTGAAAATAAAATTACACTTCGGATTTGCTTTTTGAATAAATTCAATACTATTTTGAATAGATTTTTCGATATTTTCAACAGAAATAATTTCTTTATCAAACTGATTTTGGGATACTTTATGGCAATTTGCAACAACGCTTTCTGAAGATTTTAATTTATAAACCCAAGAAGTTCCATAGGTAATAATTATATGAGTTGCAGTAATTAATTGCTGATTCATTTTAACAAGAATTTGATTCAATTGAGAAAGAAATTCTTCTTTATTATCGGTACTTAAATCGGAATGCACCTCGAAAGAATGCCATAAATCGTTATAAAAAAAAAGATCTTCAGCAGTAAAATAATTCAGTTTAATGGCTCTATCAATAATCTTTTCAATAGAAATTGGATTGAATATTATTCCGAAAGGATTTGTGGTATTTTGAAACTTATAAAAATCCAATTTCTCTCCCATATTCTCAGCAAAACAAGAGCCAATAGAAACTATTTTAGAAGAATAGTCTATTGGTGAATTGGATTTTGCAATCGGAATTTTAGTAGTGAAATTCATATTTTATGGATTAGATATTATGTTCAGCGTTGTATCGCGCTTCGATTCGCTTAATATCCTTAATGGTATTTTTAGCCCATTGTAATCTTTTTTCAAGTATTTCGTTTTCTGATAATTGCCAATTAATTTCCGATTTGTGCAAACGACTCATTAGATTTTGAATTATAATGGCAGCTGAAACAGAAATATTCAAACTTTCGGTAAATCCTGCCATTGGAATCTTAATAAATCCGTCAGCATTTTGGAGTACTTCTGTAGATAAACCATCCCTTTCTGTTCCGAAAAAAAGGGCACTTGGTTTTGAAATATCAAAATCATCTAAATCACAATCGTTTTCGTGGGGTGAAGTGGCAATAATTTGATACCCTTTACTTCTCATATCCGAAATACAACCCGAAATACTATCAAACCGATTCACATCTACCCATTTTTGGGCTCCCATAGCAATTTCTTTATCTATAGATTTTGTGTAGCGTTCTTCAATGACATTTAGTTGTTGGATGCCAAAAACTTCACAACTTCGCATTACAGCGCTAGTGTTATGTAATTGAAAAACATCTTCCATACAAATTGTAAAATGATTGGTTCGTTTTGCCAAAACTTGTTGAAACCGTTCCTTTCTATTGTCAGTAAGGATGTTTTCTAAAAAGAATAGGTATTCTAAATCGACCATTTGGGAATAATATTTTTGACAAAAATAGTAAAATTGGAAGGTTTTTATTCAATTAAAAAAAGTGATGAAAGATATATTAATTAGGAAATGCTGTTTTTTTTTCAATTTACAAGATATAAAATTGATAAAAAACTGAAATTTGATTACAAAACACTGAACACTAATGCTTACTTTTGCAACTTCAAATAACAACACAACAACATGCAACTAACTGAATTAAACGCTATTTCTCCTATTGACGGAAGATATAGAAGCAAAACTGTTTCCTTATCGCCATTCTTTTCAGAGGAAGCGCTTATTAAATATAGGGTTTTAATAGAAGTCGAATATTTTATTGCACTTTGCGAAGCCGAATTACCTCAACTTTCTGGCGTTAGCAAATCTGTTTTTGAGGATTTACGTAAAATTTATACTAATTTTTCTACCGAAGACGCCCTTTGGATAAAAGAAACCGAAAAAACTACGAACCACGATGTAAAAGCGGTAGAGTATTTCATCAAAAGTAAATTTGAAGCGTTAGGATTAGAACAATTTAAGGAATTCATCCACTTTGGTTTGACATCTCAAGACATCAATAACACAGCCATTCCGCTATCTACTAAAGAAGCCTTCGAAAAAGTATATTTACCTGGGCTGATTTCTTTAATTTCTAAATTAAAAGAATTATCTGTTGAATGGGCGACCATCCCAATGCTTGCAAGAACTCATGGACAGCCTGCCTCTCCAACTCGTTTAGGAAAAGAAATATTAGTTTTTGTAGAACGACTTGAAGAGCAAATGCGTTTGTTATTTAACATTCCGTTTGCGGCTAAATTTGGCGGCGCTACAGGGAATTACAATGCACATCACGTAGCGTATCCAACAACCGACTGGAAGAAATTTGGAACTGATTTTGTTGAATCAACTTTAGGATTACACCATTCTTTTCCTACAACGCAAATAGAACATTACGATCATTTTGCAGCTTTTTTTGATGCTTTAAAGCGAATTAATACCATAATAATGGATTTAGATCGCGACATTTGGACGTATGTTTCAATGGATTATTTCAAACAAAAAATCAAAGCAGGTGAAATTGGTTCTTCTGCCATGCCTCATAAAGTAAACCCTATTGATTTTGAAAATAGCGAAGGAAATCTTGGAATTGCAAATGCTATTTTTGAGCACCTTTCTGCAAAATTGCCACTTTCTAGATTGCAACGTGATTTAACTGATAGCACCGTTTTGAGAAACATTGGTGTTCCAATGGGACACACTCTAATTGCCTTTGAATCGACTTTAAAAGGGTTGAATAAATTGCTATTAAACGAAAATAAATTTCACGAAGATTTAGAGAAAAACTGGGCTGTAGTTGCCGAGGCAATCCAAACCATATTAAGAAGAGAAGGCTACCCAAACCCATATGAAGCATTGAAAGGATTGACTAGAACAAACGAAACAATTGACAAAAATGCAATTCACACTTTCATTCAAACCCTAGAAGTTTCTGATGAAATAAAAGTGGAACTTATGCAAATCACACCAAGTAATTTTGTAGGGATTTAATTGACCTTCTGATATGTTGTTCATTTATTACTAACTAGTTAATTCAAAAATATGTTTAAGAAAATTCTAAAAATAATTTTGATTTTATCTGGAATTGGACTTTTATTTTTAATAGGCTACATAATTATGATTATTTATGCTTTTGGTGGCTTTGATAAAGATTATTCAGTTACAGATTTAAAAGATAATTTCGAAAATAATAAAACGAAAATTTATGAACTAAAAAAATATTTTAACCAAATTGTTCCGAAAGATAAATTTGTGGAAATTGAATTTGAAGATGATAATACATTAGCGAGATTTGGAATTTCAAAATTAGACTCTACAAAAAACGGATTTAATAAAAGAATTTTTTTAGAATGGGATTTAAAAACTGACAATTCTAGAATGGATAGTATAATTAATACGTTAGGCTGGACAAGAGAAACTTTAAAAATAATCAAACAGAAATTAGACGATGCGGATTGCATTCAAATTGAAAGTGGTGAACCAACTAAAATTGGTTTTAAACGAAGTGGAATGGGAATGTATTCCTTTAATGTTTTTGATAATCCAATTCCTGAAAATTTAAGAAATAAGTATAATGATAGTTGTACTTATATACAAGTAAATGACAAATTAGTGTTAGAGTATGGCGGAGGAGCAATAGGTTCGCAATGCTTCTATAACATAAGATAATTATAGCAGCCTAAACCTCCTACTTTGGTTTTGAAATCACTGAATTGAAATTAAATAAACAAGAATCGCATCTAAATGGTGTGATTTTTTTTTAGTTTTGTCTTATTCATAGAATAATCTAGATGGAAATAAAAGCACGAATAAGAGATTTTATTAAAAGTCAACCCGAGCTAAAACAGAATGAAATGCAAGAATTGCACAATCTCATTCTACAAATCTTACCTAATTGCAAACAATGGTATTTTGATGGTAAGAATGAAAATGGTAAACAAATAGCTCACCCAACGATTGGTTATGGAAATTACACAATAACTTATAAAGATGGAAGTACTAGAGAATTTTTCAGAATTGGATTATTAGCAAATACTACTGGACTTGCCGTTCATATTATGGGTTTAGAGGACAAAAAATTCTTACAAGACAACTATGGAAAAACTATTGGCAAAGCTAAAGTTGGAAGTTATGGCATAACCTTTAAGTCGATTATGGATATAAATTTAGAAATACTAAAAGAAGTAATTTTTTTTAGAGCAGAGCTTAACAATTAACAAACTTTAATATTAATAATATAAAAATATGGCACAAATAAATCCTCACATTAACTTCAACGGAAATGCCGAAGAAGCATTTACATTTTACAAATCGGTATTTGGCGGAGAGTTTGCAAAAATAATGCGCTTCAAAGACTTGGCAAGTGATGAATTTCCGGTTGCAGAAAAGGAAGCAAATAAAATAATGCACATTGCATTACAAATTGGAGATAGTATTTTAATGGCAAATGATGTTCCTGAAATTTTGGGACCAACAAACGAGAACGAAAATAGATCTAAAATAGCAATCAGTGCTGAAAGCAAAGAAGAAGCCGACAGATTATTCAGCGGACTTTCAGCAGGTGGACAAATTGAATTTCCTATTTCCGATAGTCCTTGGGGTTCTTATTTTGGTATGTTTAGAGATAAATATGGAATTGAATGGATGGTTGACTTTGATCCTAAATACAAAGGGAAATTGTAAACAAATTAACTAACATTGTCTTAAAAAAAGAATAGCACGTATTTGAAATACGTGCTATTTGTATAATGAAATTCCTAAGAATTTAAAACCGGGAACAAAAAACTAAACTATCTTGAATAATTTGGAGCTTCTTTGGTAATAGTCACATTATGTGGATGACTTTCACCAATTCCGCTAGCTGTAATTCTAACAAAGCGACCAGTTTCTTGAAGAGTAGGAACATCTTTAGCTCCGCAATATCCCATTCCGGCACGAAGACCACCTACAAATTGTTGCATACTTTCGTTTAGTTCTCCTTTGTAAGGCACGCGCCCTACAATTCCTTCTGGAACTAATTTTTTTATATCATCTTCTACATCTTGAAAATAACGATCTTTGGATCCATCTTCCATTGCTTCAATAGAGCCCATTCCGCGGTAAGACTTAAATTTTCGTCCTTCAAAAATAATAGTTTCTCCCGGAGATTCTTTAGTTCCTGCTAATAGCGATCCTAACATAACACAATCTGCTCCTGCGGCAATAGCTTTAGGTATATCACCTGTGTAACGAATTCCACCATCAGCAATTACAGGAACACCTGTGCCTTTTAATGCTGCAGCAACTTCTAATACTGCAGAAAATTGAGGAAAACCGACTCCTGCAACTACTCTAGTAGTACAAATAGATCCAGGTCCGATTCCTACTTTCACGGCATCAGCACCATTTGCAACTAAATATAATGCTGCTTCGGGAGTAGCAATGTTTCCAACTACCACATCCAAATCTGGGAATTTATCTTTTACTTGTTTTAAAACCGTTACTACACCTTGCGTATGTCCGTGAGCAGTATCAATAATTACAGCATCTACACCAGCATTAACTAAAGCCGTTGCTCTTTCAAGCACATCGGCTGTTACCCCTAATGCAGCAGCAACACGTAAACGACCAAATTTATCTTTATTGGCAATAGGTTTTTGCGTTAGTTTGGTAATATCTCTAAACGTAATTAACCCAACTAATTTATAATCCGCATCCACTACAGGTAGCTTTTCAATTTTATTTTGTTGCAAAATCCCTTCAGCTTCTTGTAAAGTCGTTCCTACCGCAGCAGTTACTAAATTTTTAGAAGTCATTACTTCAAGTATAGAACGGGAATTTATTTTTTCAAATCTCAAATCGCGATTAGTAGCAATTCCTTTAAGGATTCCGTTTTCATCTACAACTGGAATTCCGCCAATTCCAAATTCTTTCATGGCTTGTTTAGCATCTCCAACTGTTGCTGTTAAAGGTAAGGTTACCGGATCTATGATCATTCCAGCTTCGGCACGTTTCACTTTTTTAACTTTTGCTGCTTGCTGTTCAATGGTCATGTTTTTATGCAAAACACCAATTCCGCCTTCTTGTGCCATAGCTATTGCCATAGAGCTCTCGGTAACAGTATCCATAGCAGCAGAAACAATAGGAACGTTTAACGTAATGTTTCTAGAGAACTTCGATTGGATGCTAACTTCGCGTGGTAATACTTCAGAGTAATTAGGAATAAGCAGAACATCGTCGTAAGTAAGACCTTCGCCAATGATTTTAGAAGTGTGTGCTTTCATTGCAATTTATAGATGTAGTTAAATTGCGAGCAAATATAGTAAAAAGTTGGAAATTAGAAGATAATTGCAGTAAGTTTTTTTCTTAATCTGAATTATATAGTTAATTTAGGGATTAAGTAAATAGGATTTAAAAATGAATTATTTTATTTGACACGAATGGACGAATTTGCACAAATTAATAAATTTAGAACATCTCTCACGGAACACTTAGTAGTAGATACTACCTCTCTAGCCCAGATAGAAATGAAAAGCTTTGCGAAGGGAAAAGCTATTTTTTCTTGACTTAAAACTGCGACCTTGGGAGCGCGTTTTTAGACTTAGAAAAAAGATTTTTTACTAGCAAACTTGAAATGGATAGCTGGATTGGCTTCTAATGGAACTCGCCAAACAATCGGGAAGCGACATTATAAGCGCTTTCAAAACTCATTGGGCTTGTGTTGGTATCGGCCTTGTGTTGGGTAAAATAGGACAACATTTTTTCGGTGGGCATATTGCCTGTTAAATCGTCTTTTGCCATCGGACAACCACCAAAACCTTGAATAGCACCATCATAACGGCGGCAACCAGATTTGTATGCGGCATCGATTTTTTCAAACCATTTATCGGGAGTAGTATGTAAATGAGCGCCAAATTCGATGTTTGGATATTTTGGAATTAAATTGGAGAACAAATAACTAATTACCTCTGGCGTAGAACTTCCGATGGTATCCGAAAGAGATAAAATTTTCACTCCCATAGTGGCTAATTTTTCGGTCCATTCGCCTACTACATCAACATTCCAAGGATCGCCATAGGGATTACCGAAACCCATAGAAATATAAGTTACCACTTCTTTATTGGTCTTGTCGGCAATATTCAAAATCTCTTGTAAGGTGATTAAACTTTCGGCAATAGTTTTGTGGGTATTTCGCATTTGAAAATTCTCAGAAATCGAAAAAGGGAATCCTAAATACTGAATTTCTTTGTGAACAGAAGCCATTTCTGCACCTTGAGTATTTGCTATTATTGCTAATAATTTACTTGTAGTTTGAGATAAATCTAACTGTGACAATACCGCGGCAGTATCTACCATTTGCGGAATGGCTTTGGGCGAAACAAAACTTCCAAAATCGATAGTATCAAAACCTACCCGAAGTAAGGATTGAATGTAATCCACTTTCCGCTCGGTGGGAATAAAAGGTTTAATGCCTTGCATAGCATCACGTGGACATTCTATGATTTTGATTTTGTTCATTGAAGTCAAAGATAGAAAAGTTTGAAGTTTAAAAGTTTATTGTTGAATATTTTTCAATATTTCTTTATTGATATCTCTAACTAATTTTGGCCCTTCATAAATAAATCCTGTATACAATTGAATTAAACTGGCTCCAGCATTTAATTTATCGATGGCATCTTGAGCAGAATGTATTCCTCCAACTCCAATAATAGGAAATGATTTATTGCTTTTTTCTGATAGAAAACGAATGACTTCTGTAGAACGATTGGTTAAAGGCTTACCCGATAAACCACCTGTTTCAGCTTTATTTTCTGATTGCAAGCCTTCTCTTGACAACGTGGTATTAGTGGCAATTACTCCAGCAATTTTAGTTTCATTCACAATATCGATTATGTCTAAAAGCTGAGAATCTGTTAAATCGGGAGCGATTTTTAAAAGGATTGGTTTTTGATTTTGTTTTGCTAAATTTTTATTTTGAAGTGTCTGCAAAAGTTCCGTTAGCGGTTTTTTATCCTGAAGTTCACGAAGATTTGGCGTATTTGGAGAGCTTACATTTACCACAAAATAATCAACATAATCAAAAAGTGCTTCAAAGCAAATTTCATAATCTTGGATTGCATTTTCATTTGGCGTAAGCTTATTTTTTCCGATGTTTCCACCAATTAGTACGTTTTTATTTTTCTTTAATCGCGTTACAGCTTCTTGAACTCCCCCATTATTAAATCCCATACTGTTAATGATTGCCGAATCTTCTTTTAAGCGAAACAACCGTTTTTTTGGATTACCATCTTGACCAACTGGGGTTAAAGTTCCGATTTCAATAAATCCGAAACCAAAATTTGAAAGTTCGCTATATAATTTGGCATCTTTATCAAAACCTGCTGCTAGTCCGACTGGGTTTTTAAATTTTAATCCGAAAACTTCTGTTTCTAATCGTTTATCATTTACTAAATATAATCCTTTGAAAAGCGATTGAAATCCAGGGATTTTAGATAAAAATCGAATTAAAGAAAAGGTGAAATAATGGACTTCTTCTGGATCAAAAAGAAAAAGAAACGGTCTAATTAGTAATTTGTACATAGCGTTGTAGTTGTATGTTGCAAAAGTAGAAAATTGTTTGGAGTTGGTTGTTGGATGTTGGAATAAAATAAAAATCAATTTGTAGATTTGTACATTAATTTGAAATTGAAATGAACATTCGTCTTCTAGCCATTGGCAAAACCGATAATAAATCGCTACAAACATTGATTGACGATTATACAAAACGGTTGTCGTTTTATATAAAATTTGATTTGGAAGTAATTCCGGATATTAAAAACGTTAAGAATTTATCGGAAGCGCAACAAAAAGAAAAAGAAGGTGAATTAATTTTATCCAAAATATCCCCAACTGATCAATTGATTTTATTGGATGAAAACGGAAGCACTTTTTCGAGTGTAGAATTTTCAGAATATTTGCAAAAGAAAATGAATGCCGGAATTAAAACTTTGGTTTTTGTAATTGGAGGTCCCTATGGCTTTAGTGAAGAAGTATACAAAAAAGCACAAGGGAAAATTTCACTTTCAGCAATGACTTTTTCACATCAAATGGTGCGCTTATTTGTAATTGAACAATTGTATCGAGGGTTTACTATTTTGAGAAATGAGCCGTATCACCACCATTAATCAGTTGGCAGTGTTCAGTTTTTAGTATTCAGTTATTAGCAAAATATCTAAGTTAATAAATGAACTCTTCTTGTTTTACAACTTCAATTTCTAAACTTCTTACCAAAATTACATTTTTAAAATACTCCCCAAAAGAATCATTTTTATCATAACAAAAGTTAATATCATGATAGTTAATGTCTGCCATTTTATTCAGATAAACCTCTAATGAATCCTTTTGCACTCCAACATTATTTACAAGAACTTTATTATTTTTAGCAAAATAAACAATCACGCCAGTTTTTGGTTTCCCAATCACAAACTTCACTTTAGTAAACGGTAAAAAAGCCATAGTTTTTTTAATATCATTTGCATACGAAAAAAAGTTTTCGGCAGCTTCATTTTTGTGCATGCTTCCGTCTTTTTTTGCTTGCAACTTTATCAATTCAGGAATTACTAAACGCAGTGGCAAGCGCTTGTCGATATTGAAAATCCAATTGGTAGAAACAATAGAGTTTTTTCTGTTCACATCTGCAATTGTATCTTTTCCTTCTATTTTGAAAAAAATATAAATAGGAGAATGTTCTTGCACATCGGCAACTATAGTTTTATTTGCTTTTGGGAGTTGAATTTCTTTATTTCCTTCACAAGAAAACAGGGCTAATGCAATTATTAGTGCTAAATATTTTTTCATTTATTTCTTTAATTGATTGTATAATTGTATGCATTCAAATGCTTCTTTCACATCGTGAACACGTAAAATTTTTGCTCCTTTTAGTAATGAAATAGTATTTAAAGACGTAGTTCCATTTAACGCAAATTCAGCTGATGTTTCTAATGTTTTATACACCATTGATTTTCTAGAAACTCCTACTAGCAATGGTAATTCTGTCATTTGAAACAATTCTAATTTGCTTAGCACTTCAAAATTTTGTTCTAATGTTTTTGCAAATCCAAAGCCTGGATCTAAGATTAAATCGTTTATCCCTAAACTTCTTGCGTATGAAATTTTTTGAGAAAAATAAAACAATATTTCTTTTACGATGTTTTCATATTGTGCTAAAGATTGCATGGTTTGAGGTGTTCCTTTCATGTGCATCATAATGTATGGCACTTGCAATTTGGCAACTGTTTCCATCATTTTGGCATCTAAATTTCCAGCAGAAATATCATTAATTAGTGCAGCTCCATTTTCAATAGATTCTTTTGCAACCTTACTTCGAAAAGTATCTGCAGAAATAACAACACTTGGAAATTCCTTAACAACACTCCGAATTACAGGTATTAATCGATGTAATTCCTCCTCTTCAGAAACAAATTCGGCACTTGGCTTACTTGAATTGCCACCAATATCAATAAATGCAGCACCTTCAAACAGCATTTTTTCTACCTGAATTAAAATCGCTTTTTCGGTAGTATGCTTTCCTCCGTCAAAAAAAGAATTGGGTGTTACATTGAGTATTCCCATTACTTTTGGCGAAGACAAATCGATAAGTTTTCCGTTGCAATTTAGCGTCATCAATATTCAGTGTTACAATAAATTAATTTAAGAAGTTAAAATCTTTATACTTAATACTTCCATCTTAATTCAATATTATTTACTTTTGAAAAATATATACAAAGATATCATTAATGAAGAATACTTCACAAGAATACGATAAAGTTATTGGAATTTGCCAAGATTTATTTGAGAAAAAAATGAACGATTACGGAAGTGCTTGGCGTATTTTACGATTACCTTCACTTACCGATCAAATTTTCATCAAAGCACAACGCATAAGAAGTTTGCAACAAAATGATATTCGAAAAGTGGATGAAGATGAAACAGGTGAATTCATTGGGATTATCAATTATTGTCTAATGGCTTTAATCCAATTAGAATTAGGTGTTGTTGAGCAACCTGATTTAGGTGTCACTGAAGCTGTGAAATTATATGAGGAGAAAATTGCGATAACTAAGCAATTGATGGAAGACAAAAATCACGATTACGGTGAGGCTTGGCGCGAAATGCGAGTTAGTTCGCTTACCGATTTGATTCTACAAAAATTACTTCGCGTAAAGCAAATTGAAGATAATCAAGGAAAAACATTAGTTTCTGAAGGAATTGATGCAAATTATCAGGATATGATTAACTATTCGGTATTTGCTTTGATTTTGATGAAATTCGGACAATAACAATTCATTAACAACATAGTATTGAAAGCCTTTATATATTTGTAAAAACCTATTTTATGGCAACTAAAAAAACCTACATCGCATGGAGTCTCCGGATAATTGTTTCGGCACTTTTCATTCTTTCTGCATTGGCAAAACTTTCTAAGGGACATTTACTAGATTCTCCTTATTTTGCTATTTCTACATTTGAAGTAAAACAACTTTATACGATTGGATTTTCTGAAGGATTTGCACCTTACTTTTCACGAACACTTATCGGAATTGAGCTGGCATTAGGATTATTGCTACTGCAAAATAATTGGCTTCGTAAATTTTTAATTCCGGTAACAATTACAATGTTAGCGGTATTCATAGGACATTTAACGTATGTCACTTTTTTAAGCGGTGGAAATTCTGGAAACTGTGGGTGCTTTGGTGAGTTGTTGCCAATGACCCCTATTGAGGCTATCATCAAAAATATTGTTGCTATTGGTTTGCTAGTTTATTTATATAAATTACTTCCAAGCACTTCTAATAATGGTAATTTTTGGATTTTAACAACGGTGCTTTTCGCAACTATTTTAGGTATTTATATGTTGGCTCCTATTCAGCCACCAGCAACAAATTTTACTGTTTCTCCTATTGTGGAAAGAGCGCAAGACACTATATCGGATGAAGTTGTTACAATAGATTCAATAAAGAAAAAAACTCCTATTACAGAGGTAATAAAAGACACTATAAAAAAGGTAGATATTGAAGTCGTTAATGAACCAAAGAAAGTAAAATCGGGAAATTCTAAATTATTTCCGGGTATTGATAAAGGCAAAAAGTTACTTTGTTATTTTGTTCCAGGCTGTGATCATTGTCGTGCTGCGGCAAAAGAGTTGACCGAAATGAGAAAAAAAGACGCTTCTATGCCACCACTTTCTGTTATTTTCATGAACGAGGAAGCCGAATTAATTCCGGATTTCTTTAAAGAAGCAGGCGCAACTTATCCGTATACAATTATTGAAATCATTCCGTTTTGGAATATTTTAGGAAAAGGAAAAGATACTCCAGGTGTAAAATATCTTTGGAATGGAAACGAGATTAAATACTATTGGGGAATTAAGGAAGATAAATTTAATGGCACTGATTTGAATGTGTATCTACATAAATCATATTCAGAGTTAAAGAAATAATTGCTTAATAGATTTAAAATAGTTGTTAAGAGAAAAGCCAAGGCAATTTACAATAGTATAATTTGTATTGTATTTATTAAGATTGGTATCTTCCTAATAATTATCAAAAGTAATTTGAAAATACTAGATTTACCATTATATCCTACAATAGGAATTTTGGTGGTGGTTGTAAATTTACTATTATTATTGAAATGGATTGCTCATTTTCACGATTATCAAAAAAATTAAAACATCAAAATATGAAAAAAATATTATTATTATTAGTTATTACTATGGCTTCTATCTCTTGCAGTAATGCACAAAAAAATGAATTTTCTAAAAAAGCCCTTAATGGAATTTTAACTAATTCCGACAATAAAGAAGTGCCTTTTAAAGAAGTAATTGAAAAATACAAAGGAAAAACTTTGGTAATTGAAATATGGGCTTCATGGTGCGGGGATTGTGTGGGAGCAATGCCAAAAATAAAAGAACTGCAAACTAATAATCCGGATGTAGCTTATGTTTTCATTTCAATGGACAAAACATTTGACAAATGGAAAGCAGGAATTGAAAAACACCAATTAACAGGTGATCATTATTGGGTGAATGATGTAGATGGAATGAAAGGAGCCTTCGGAAAATCAATTGATTTAGACTGGATTCCGAGATATATGGTTATAAATAAAAATGGTTCAATTGCAATTTATCGTGCCATAGAAACTGATTTTGAGAAAATAAATACTACTCTAAAAACTTTATAAAAATGAGAACAAAGATTGTTGCTGGTAATTGGAAAATGAATAAAAATGCTGAAGAAACGGAAGACTTATTGAACGAATTAATTGAAAAATTACCCTTGGATAAAGAAGTTCAAATCGTAGTTGCACCTACATTTATTAACTTAGCATCCGCTGTTGATCATTTAGAATTCACCAATATTAGTGTTGCTGCTCAAAATATGCACCAAGCTGAAAATGGAGCATATACAGGAGAAATATCTGCTGATATGTTAAAAAGTGTTGGTGTAAATACTGTAATTCTCGGACATTCTGAGCGTCGTGCTATTTTTCATGAGTCAGATGCAATGATTGCAAACAAAGTTGACACTGCCTTAAAGCATGATATGACCGTAATTTTTTGTTTTGGGGAAGAGTTGAAAGACCGTCAAAATAATCAACATTTTAATGTGGTTGAAAATCAACTACGAGATGGTTTATTTCATTTAGAAAAAGATTCATGGGAAGACATTATCCTTGCTTACGAGCCTGTTTGGGCAATAGGTACGGGAGAAACTGCTAGTCCAGAACAAGCACAAGAAATGCATGCGTTTATTAGAGAAACTGTGAGAAAAACTTTTGGAAGTGATGTTGCCGAGGATGTTTCTATCCTTTATGGAGGTAGCGTTAAACCTGACAATGCCAAAGAAATATTTGGAAAACCAGATGTTGACGGAGGATTAATAGGTGGGGCAGCATTGAAAGCCGAGGATTTTGTTGCAATTGTAAATGCAATTTAACACTAAAAAACAATTCTTATTCCCCAATTGATTAAACAGTTGGGGATTTTTTTTTATAGAAATTTAAATTCTAAAACTATTCCTGATGGAAAACAAAACCATATATCTTAATTTTTTTGATGCAATAGACCCTGTCAAAGTATCTAAATTTATTCAATTTACATCAGACGTTATTCAGCAACATAATCCAAGTGAACTTTATTTTTTCATTTCTTCCAATGGTGGTGATGTAGATTCAGGATTTGTATTATACAATTTTTTAGTTTCGCTTCAAGGCAAAATGACCATTACCATGCACAATACAGGTACAATTGATTCTATTGCAAATGTAATTTTTGCTAGTGGTCAAAACCGATATGCTGCACCAAATGCTGCTTTTTTGTTTCATGGTGTTTCTATGAATTTTGGCGGTCCACAAACTAGAAATGCTTTAAAAGAAGCATTAAGCAGGTTAGAAGGAATGGAAAATAGAATTGCACAAACCGTGAGTAAACATTCTAAATTAACTGAAAAAGAGTTAACAGACCTATTTTTACAAGGTGAAGGAAAGGACGTAAATTTTGCCTTAAATAAAGAAATTATTCAAGAAATTAAAGTTCCTTCGGTGCCGGAAGGAGCAATACATATAGCTATTCCGATAGGATAAAAGAATAAAAATAAACCTCTAAGGTACCTTAAAATCAACAAAAATTAAAAACGAATTACACGAATTTAATCTACCTATGGCAGATTTGTGTAATAAGTAATTTATTTGGTTTTCGAACCAATTCGTGCAATTCGTGTAAAAAAATCAATAAGTTATCTTAACCATTTCCCTCTGTTGGTTACTAATGCAAATCAATTCACTACTTTTGCACTTCTTTAAAACAAAGGTCCTATGAAACTTCTTTATTCCTATATAATTAAACACAAGATTTTGTTGTTTTTTGCACTACTTATGGCTGCAATCAACATTTGTTTCAGTTTATCAGATTCGATTATTACAGGAAAATTAATGCAACATTGCGGAGTTGAAATAGGAAATTTCAAAGGCGATAAAATAGCATTTATTAAAGTCTTAAGTTTTTGGCTAGGACTTTCGCTTGGTGCTGCAATGATTTCAAGAATTACAAAAAACTTTCAGGATTATTTCACAAATATTGTAATTCAAAGAACTGGCGCACAAATGTATACTGATGGAATAAAAAAATCGTTAGACTTACCATTTGAAGATTTTGAAGACCAACGAAGTGGGGAAACTTTAAGCAAATTAACCAAAGTGCGTTCGGATTCAGAGAAGTTGATAACATTTTCAATTTCATTAATTTTTCAAACCGTAATAGGATTCATCTTTGTTATCATCTATGTATCCCGAATAGATTATAGAATATCATTAATTTTTCTAATTACCGCACCAATAATTGCTTTAGTAAGTTCTTATTTGGGGAAAAAAATAAAAGTAGTTTCTAGAAAAATAGTCAATCAAACTAATGCTTTGGCAGGTTCAACAACAGAAAGTCTAAGAAACATTGAGCTAGTTAAAAGCTTAGGTTTAACCTATCAAGAAGAGAAGCGCTTGAATTTGAATACTTTCAAAATTCTACAACTTGAATTGCAAAAAATTCGATTTATTAGAAGTTTAAGTTTTATTCAAGGAACTACGGTGCATTTTTTAAGAACTTCTGTAGTTTTTACTTTGTATTATTTCTTATTCGGAGGTAAAATTATTGTTGGTGACTTACTTACAATGGTGTTTTTTACTTTTTATATATTTGGTCCTTTGCAAGAATTGGGTAATTTTATTATTGCACTTAATGAGACTAAAGTATCCATGGAAAATTTCAAAATTCTATTGAGCGCTCCAAAAGAATTCCGCCCTAAAAACCCAGAACATGTTGGCGCTATTCATTCCTTACTATTTTCAAATGTTAGTTTTCAACATAAAACTGCAAATTACAAGGCGGTTGACGATATTAATTTTGAAATAAAGCAAGGAGAAACTGTTGCTTTTGTTGGTCCATCGGGTGCTGGAAAAACTACTTTAGTAAAATTACTTGTTGGATTATATCCACCGGAACAAGGAAAGGTACTTTATAACGGCATTGATTCAACTAAAATTGATTTATTAGATTTGAGAAAACAATTGGGATTTGTAACACAAGACGCGCAACTTTTTTCAGGAACGATAAGAGAAAATTTATTGTTTGTTAAATCAACCGCTACCGATGAAGAACTTAATGAAGTATTAAAAAAAGCTAGTTGTGAAAATTTACTAAACCGTGCCGAAGATGGATTAAACTCCACTATTGGTGAAGGCGGAATGAAAATTTCGGGAGGAGAAAAACAACGTTTGTCTATAGCGCGTGCCATCTTGCGAAATCCGAATTTGTTGATTTTTGACGAAGCAACATCGGCTCTAGATTCAATAACAGAAGAAGAAATTAATACTACCATCCGTAATATTTCCGATAGTAATCGGATTACCGTTTTGATTGCACACCGATTATCTACAATCATGCATGCCGACAAAATATTTGTATTAGAGCAAGGGAAAATTATTGAGCAAGGGAAACACGACGATTTATTGTTAGAAAAAGGCTTGTATTATGCCATGTGGAGACAGCAAATTGGGGAACGAAAAAAAGTGTAATAAACTAAAAACAAAAATTCCTTTTAGGAAATACTTCTTAAAAGGAATTTGTTTATTACTATATTGTATTACTTCACAAAATCAACTGCTTTAGCTAATACTTCTGTAATTCCAGCAACGTTTTTACCTTTTCCAGAAGCGAAAAATGGTTGTCCTCCTCCGTTACCTTCAATATATTTGCCTAATTCTCTAATTACATTTCCTGCATTTAAACCTTTTTCAGCTACTAATTCTTTAGAAATAGAACAATGAATATTAGGTGCATTATCTTCAATAGAAGCAAGAACTACAAACGAATTTGGCGTAGAACTTCCAATTGATTGAGCTAAATCTTTAGTGGCACTCATACTCAAATCTACTTGTTTTGCTAAAAAGTTAATTCCGTTAATTTCTTGAAAATCAGCAGACAACAAATTTTTCAATCCCTCAACCTTTTCTTTCAATAATTGTTCTAATTGCTTTTTTAATTTGGCATTATCCTCTTGCAAAGCAACAACCGCTTTAATGGTATCCTGAGGATTTTTCAAAGTAACTGCAATTTCTGCTAGAGTATTTTCTTGATTGGAATAATAATTCTTAACAGCAGCACCTGTAATGGCTTCAATTCTTCGAATACCTGCTGCAACAGCACCTTCAGAAACAATTTTGAAATGCCAAATCTCAGTAGTATTTTTTACGTGAATTCCACCACAAAGTTCCATGCTTTGACCAAACTTAATGGCACGTACACTATCCCCATATTTTTCCCCAAATAAAGCCATTGCACCTTCGTCTAATGCTTGTTGGATAGGAATATTTCTTCGCTCTATTAATGGCAATTGGTCTTCAATTCTTGCATTAACAAAATCTTCAACTTGCTTAATTTCTTCGTCAGTTACTTTTGCAAAATGCGAAAAGTCGAAACGCAAACGCTCCGGATTTACCAAGGAACCTTTTTGTTCCACATGAGTACCCAAAATTGAACGTAATGCTTGGTGCATCAAGTGAGTAGCCGAATGATTTTTAGATGTTGAAGTTCTTAAATCGGTATTTACTTTGGCAACAAAACTGGCAGAAACATTCTCTGGAAGTTGTTTAGTAAAATGAAGAATTAGGTTATTCTCTTTTTTAGTATCTATAATTTCAATGGTTTCGTTAGCAGAAACTAAGGTTCCTTTATCGCCAACTTGCCCTCCTCCTTCTGGATAAAAAGGCGTGTTATCAATTACTATTTGATATAGTATTCCATCTTTTTTAGAGTCTACTTTTCGAATACGAGTTATTTTCACTTCATTTTCTGTCTGATCGTAACCGACAAAAGTTTCTACATTTCCAGGAATTAAAATCGACCAATCTTCCGTAGACACTTCAGATGCTGCACGAGAACGATTTTTTTGTTCTTGCATGGCTGCATTAAATCCAGCTTCATCTAGTTCGTAACCTTTTTCTCTTAAAATTAAAGCAGTTAAATCAATTGGAAAACCGAAAGTATCATACAATTCAAATGCTTTTTCCCCTTGGACTGTATTTCCATTTGATTCTAAAATAACTTTGTCTAATAATTGTAAACCTTGGTCTAAAGTTCTTAAAAAAGACACTTCTTCCTCGCGAATAACATTGGTAACCAATTGCTGTTGTGATTTGATTTCTGGAAAGAATTCGCCCATTTGATTTGCCAATACTTCCACTAGTTTATTAATGAATGGTTCTTTGGTATCCAAAAAGGTAAAACCGTAACGAATAGCACGACGTAAAATTCTACGAATAACATAACCTGCACCAGTGTTGGATGGCAATTGACCATCAGCAATAGCAAATGCTACAGCACGAACGTGATCTACCACCACACGAATTGCAATGTTAGTTTTATTTTGTTCTTGAGATAGGTTTACAATTTCGTTTGAAGTATATTTTAAACCTGTAATCTGTTCTACTTTTTCAATAAGTGGTGTGAAAACATCGGTATCGTAATTAGAAGTTTTATTTTGTAATGCCATACACAAACGCTCAAATCCCATTCCGGTATCTACGTGTTGTGCAGGAAGTTTTTCTAGTGAACCATCAGCTTTACGGTTAAATTCCATGAAAACGTTGTTCCAAATTTCTACTACTTGTGGATGGTCATTATTCACCAAACTTTTCCCAGAAACTAAGGCTTTTTCTTCGGCAGTACGTAAATCAACATGGATTTCAGAACATGGTCCACAAGGACCTTGATCACCCATTTCCCAAAAATTGTCTTTTTTATTTCCTAATATAATCCGATCTTCATCAATAAGTTCTTTCCAAATATCCCAAGCTTCTTGATCAAATGGAACATTCTCGTCGGGATTACCCTCAAAAACAGAAACGTATAGATTTTCTTTAGGGATCTTGTATGTTTCGGTCAATAATTCCCATGCCCAATTAATGGCTTCCTTTTTAAAATAATCTCCAAAAGACCAGTTTCCTAGCATTTCGAACATAGTATGGTGGTACGTATCAAAACCTACATCTTCTAAATCATTATGTTTTCCAGATACACGAAGGCATTTTTGGGTATCGGCAATTCGCTTGCTTTTAGGAGTTCCGTTTCCTAAAAAGTATTCTTTGAATTGTGCCATTCCCGAATTATTGAACATTAAAGTAGGGTCATCTTTTAATACTATTGGAGCAGATGGAACTATTAAATGTCCTTTTGATTCAAAGAATTGTAAAAATTGCTTGCGGATCTCTTTTGATTTCATATGTAATTTGCCCATAAGGCGCTAAGTCACAAAGTTATTATTTTTATTTTTGAATAGTTGTTATAATTTTAATTTTATACAATTAGATTGCTACCTAGCCCTGATAGAAGTGAATCCCTATTTTTCATAGGGAGAAACGGAAAGCAGGAAAATGGAAAACAAAAATGCCAAATGATTCGCTTCTAAAAAACAAAAAATAGATTTAGAAGAAAACATTTCTTAAATTTGTTGGTAAAACCATTGTTATTCTTAAAACGATTACAAAAATAGTATAATTTAAGAAATGTCGAAGAAAGTTAAGTATTATTACGATCCTGAAAGTTTGGCTTACCGAATAATTGGCCCTCAAAAGCGAAAAAAGTACGGTTATCCTGCACTTTTCTTATTAGCATCGGCATTATTTGGTTTTTTATGCTTTGTGGTATTAATGAATACCTCTTACTTTGAAACACCAAAAGACAAGATTCAGACCCGAGAAATAGAAAATTTGAAGCTTCGATATGCTATTTTAAATAAAAAAATAGAAGAGATTGATCAAGTTGCATCCGATTTAGAGGATAGAGACAATAATTTATATCGTGTTTATTTTAATGCTTCACCAATTTCAATTGAAAAAAGAAGAGGTATTATAGATAAAAAAAGATACCAAGAATTAGAAGGTTTTAACAATTCGGAGTTAGTGATTAACACCTCTGAAAAAGTAGATAGAATTTCGAAAGCTTTAGCGGTACAATCAAAATCACTTGACGAAATTTTGAAATTAGCTAAAGCAAAAGATAAATTATTAAGTGCGATTCCGGCAATTCAGCCTGTAAAAAATGAAGATTTAAAACACATGGCATCAGGTTTTGGATATAGAAGTGACCCATTTACTAAGGCAAGAAAAATGCACGAAGGAATGGATTTTACTGCTAGAACGGGAACACCTATTTATGCAACTGGAGATGGATTTGTGAAAAATGCCGATAATTCACTATCGGGGTATGGAAATCATATTGAGATAAATCATGGTTATGGATATTTAACTTTATATGGGCATTTGAGTAAATATAAAGTACGAACAGGACAGAGAGTTAAAAGAGGAGATATTATAGGATATGTAGGTAGTACTGGCAGAAGTCAAGCGCCACATTGTCACTATGAGGTACATAAAGATGGAAAGGTAGTAAACCCAATAAATTTTTATTACGGCAATATTTCTGCGGCAGAATATGTTGCGATTTCTAAAATTGCTAATCAAGAGAACCAGTCGTTGGATTAGGTTTAGGGTTTAGGGTTTAGGATTTAGGATTTAAAATAATTAAAAAATAAAAATATGCATGTAGAGTTATCAAAAGACAAATTATATTTTAGCATTGGAGAAGTTGCTGAAGCATTTAATGTTAATGCATCACTGATTCGTTTTTGGGACAAGGAATTTGCAATTCTGAAACCAAAAAAGAATGCTAAAGGAAATAGAATGTTTACACAAGAAGATATAAAAAATTTAAAATTAATATATCATTTGGTAAAAGAACGTGGGTTTACTTTAGAAGGCGCCAAAACCCATTTGAAAGAAGGCCAAAAGAAAACTTTAGATAAATTTGATGTTATTTCGAAGTTGGAAGGTATAAAGGCAGAACTGATAAATATAAAAAATCAACTTTAGGAATGATTTTTGCTAAATCAATTAGAAACTAAAATAAACATTAAATAAATTAGAAAATGGATTTTAAAAAATTTTTACCTTGGATTATTGGAATAGGAGCAATTTTAGTAATTGCTTTTTGGGTTATGGGAGTTAAAAATAGCGGTTTGAGATACAGTCAAGCTACTGAAAAAGAATGGGGAAATGTTCAAACTTCTTACCAAAGAAGAAATGACCTTATTGGTAATTTAGTAAATACGGTAAAAGGCGCTGCTGATTTTGAAAAAAGCACTTTAACAGCGGTTATTGAAGCAAGAGCAAAAGCAACTTCAATAACTATTGACCCAAAAAATATTTCTGCAGATAAATTAGCACAATTTAATTCAGCGCAAAGTGGCGTAAGTAGTTCTTTATCAAGATTATTAGTTTCTGTAGAAAAATATCCTGAATTAAAAGCAAACCAAAATTTCTTGGATTTACAAGCTGAATTAACAAGTACTGAAAATCAGATTCTTACTGCAAGAACAAGATTTAATGAAAGTGTTCAAAATTATAATGGTTACATTTTAGCAATGCCACAAAGCTGGTTTTTAGGAAACTATAAAGAAAAAGCTTATTTTCAAGCCGTTGCCGGTGCAGATAAACCTGTAGAAGTTAAATTTTAAAATGTCAAAAGTAGCAGCATTTTTATCGAAAGAAGAAGAGACAGAAGTTTTAGAAGCCATTGGGATGGCAGAAAAAAGTACCTCTGGTGAAATTCGAGTACATATAGAAAAAGAAACTTCCATTGCTCCTTTAGAGAGAGCAGTGGAAGTTTTTCATTTACTAAAAATGGAAAATACTCAAGAACGAAATGGAGTATTAATTTATGTTGCTGTGAAAAGCAAGCAATTTGCTATTTATGGCGACCAAGGAATTCACAACAAAGTAACCGATTCGTTTTGGGATAGCACTAAAAACATTATGTTAAACCATTTTAAAGAAGGCAACAATAAACAAGCATTAGTGGAGGGAATTATTAAAGCTGGGGAACAATTAAAAAGTTATTTTCCGTATCAAGAGGATGACACTAATGAACTTTCTAATGAAATATCTAAAGGGGAATTATGAAAAATAAAATGAATTTTCCGAAAACTTTTGGGATTTTATTAGTTTGCTTGTTTTCACAAATTGGTTTTTCACAATTTACAATTCCAGACAAACCAACTATTCAAACTTCCGTTTATGATTATGCCAAACTATTGAGCGATTCGGATAAAGACCAATTAGAAGAAAAATTAGTTCGTTATTCTGATTCTACAAGTACCCAAATAGTGGTTGTAACTATAGACAATATTAAAGGAGAAGATATTGGAATATTAGCTCCGAAATGGGGACAACAATGGGGAGTAGGCCAAGCCAAAGAAGATAATGGAGTTTTTATTTTGGTATCTAAAGAAGACCACAAAATATGGATTGCTCCTGGTTATGGTGTTGAAGACAAATTAATAGCGGGAACAACTAGTGAAATTGTTAGAAATATTATTATTCCGGAATTTAAAGCTGGAAGTTATTATAATGGATTGGATAAAGGAGCGGATGCAATTTTTGATGTATTAAGAGGGAAATATAAAGGGACAAGAAAACATAACAACACTAATGGGAGTTTACCATTACTGATATTCTTAGTAATTTTTATTGTTGTACTTATCATCATGTCTAAAAATAAAGGAAATGGAACAGGTTCCGGAATTGGCGGCCCTAATTTACTAGACATACTTATTTTAAGTAGTTTGGGAAGAAGTAGTGGCGGTGGTTTTGGAGGTGGCGGTTTTGGTGGATCTTCAGGTGGAAGCGGAGGTTTCGGTGGCGGTTTCGGTGGAGGAGGATTTTCAGGAGGTGGAGCCGGAGGTAGTTGGTAATATTAAAACAAAAAAACTATATAAAAAAACTCGTTTAGAATTCTAAACGAGTTTTTTGATTTTATAGATTCATATATTTATGCTCATTTACTAGAAGATAATTTTCTTAGTAACAATTTTCCCATCTTCTGAAGTAACTTTTACCAATACTACTTCTTGTGAAGAAATAAAATTTGTTACTTCAAATTGAGACGAATTAATATCTTTTTGTTGGAATAATTCTCTACCTCGGATATCGTAAATCTCTATAGATTTAAGAATTGTATTATTAGCACTTATGATTATATTTTGATTATTTTTATATACAATAACAGATTCATCTGAAAGCACATTAGAAGTGTTACTCAATAGCGAATTAGTATATCTTAAAACAAAACGATCTTCAAAAGTACCTGAATTACAAACAAAACTATAATTACTTGCTTTAAGATCTTGAATTACATTCAATAATTTATCTTCTAAATAGATATCTTGATCTACAAACAAACCATCAAAATCATACAAACTAATAGTAAAAGTTCCTGCGCTATCAGCATGGAAACCTACAGGGACAATGTCATTAACTTGAAATGGCAATGGTCGTCCTTGTATAGAAAGTGATTTATTTCCTGCTAAGGTATATAAACACACTTTGGTTTTATTAAATAGTTCACCATCAAAACCTCTATCTAATCCAAAAGTTGCAGCTGTAGCATATCCTAGAAGAAATTGTTTATAGCCTCCTTGAGAATCATTAACTCCAATCCAAATTCTATTTTTTTCAACAGAATTTCCATTACTTGAGTTTGAGCTGTTTTTGAAAAACTGATTATTGCTACCTGAAACACGCATTGAATTTAAGAAAGTAGCGGTTCCTCCTGTATTTATACCTTTAATAAAGAAGGATTCGCCCGATGCAATTTTACCGTTTGGAATATCGGTATTAAATCCATTTGAAGGTGCGGAAGTAGTTCCTGTACCACCTAAATAATTATAAACTGCATAATCATCAGAAGTATATTGAAGATTGGTAATTGGTGTATTATGCGTCCATAAATAAATAGTTCCTTCAACCGCTAATACATTTGAAGTATTTGCTAAAAACAAATCTGCGTCAATTGCACTTGGGTATGGATTTCCAATAAGATTATATTTATTTGAAACTATTGGTGTAGTTAAAGTACCATTATTAGGGACTCCATTAAATATACCAGTAAAAGCTTGTCTTATAGTTAAATCATAGGATTGCGGTCCTCTAATAATATATCCTTTTCCTGGAGTCATAATATCACTATTATTACTATTAGCCCAATTATCTATAGTAGTATCATAATAAAAGTATTTATCATATAAAGTAAGTGGCGATAAGTTGAATAAAGATTGCGAACTTACTGGAGTTGACCAATAATTGTAATCGTATCTATTAATTGGCTTTGTGATTCTATTATAGGTAATATTTCCAATATTTCCACCATTATAAATACCTAATCCATTTGAAACATCATTAGGTTGCAATAAACTTGAACCGTCTTGAAAAGTTAAAGTTCCATAATTTTTAACTACATCTAATACTTTAAGAGTGAAACCAGGATTTACAATTAATGTTGCATCAGAATTAATTGTCAAATTATTTGAAAAAGCATTTGAATTAATAATTGGACTATTAGGTGTTCCTGATGAAATTGTAACGCAATCAGCTAAAGTAGGCGCTCCTGATGGAGTCCAGTTAGAACCTGTTGCCCAATCTGAAGAAGTTACTCCATTCCACAATTTTCCAATGCTTATTGTAAATGGCATAGACGAACTGTAGCATCCCGTATTTGCAAGAGTTAAGTTTCCAGTGTAAATACCATTTGGCACAGCAGCAGGAACATTAAATACTATCGGGTTTGTAAGCGGTGTTGTTAAAGGATTTGTTAAAGCTACATTAATAAACCCTGCGTCTAATGCTGGTTGGTTCCAAATAATTTTATATTTATCTGGAGATCCTATTATATTACTGTAGCTTAAAGTAGATGTTTGTGCACTACTACTAAGGCATAATGTTGCCGCAATAGGGTCTAAAATTATTGTTGGCTGTTGATTAATTGTAACAGTAAAGGGTGCTCCTGAACTTTCGCAACCATTATTTTGAACCGTAACAACTCCGGTATATACTCCGCCCATAGTTCCTCCAGGAATTGAAATATTAATAGGGCTTGAAATCAGTGGTAAGTTTGTAACAGGAACAAAACTATTAGCTGGTGTTGTATTCCAAGTTATACTATAGGTAGCAGGATTTCCTGTAGTAGCAGTATATACTAATGGACGTGTTATTAGGGTTGCACTTCCACAAAGTGATTGCACTGAAGGAGCAGTAGTTATAGATAATTTTGGTTTAATAATAATTGTAAAAATAAAAGGCACACTCTCACAACCATTAATATTTGTAATTACTAAACTACCTGTATAAGTTCCTCCAGGAGTATTTGCAGGAATATTAATTGAAATTGCTGAAGGAGTCAATGGATCGCCATCAACAGGATCAAAACCTAGTATTGCATCACTTGAAGTTGTACTATAAGCAATAATATTATAATTTGGCAATGCACTATTTACTGCACTATTTACTGCACTGTATGATAATTGCACCGTTTGACTATTCGCACTATAACATAGGGTTGTAGAAGCGGCAGCAGCAGAGAAATTGATTGTAGGTCTTGGATCTACTGAAATAGTAACAGGTGCACTTGAGGAAGAACAACCATTACCAAAAGTTGATGTCAAAACATAGCTTGTTTCTACTGTTGGACTTGCATCAGGATTTAGAACATTAGCTGCACTTAATCCTGTTGTTGGAGTCCAACTAAGTATTGGATTAGTGTATCCTGTAACAACAATATCATCTACTCCAATATCTGAAGATCCAACACCATCACTAGCACCAGTAAATTTAATTCTTACATTATTAAAACCTGTTCCAACATAACTATTTAAGTTAATTGTAATTTGAGTCCAAGATCCATAATTAGAATAAGTAGAACCTAATTGGGTATAAGTTCCTCCATTATTATTAGCATAAACCTTGACATTATCAGTACCCGTAGAATTGTAAATCCAAAAAGTTAAATTAGAAGCAGAATAGGTTGTCAAATCCATAGCAGGAGAAATCATATCACCACTAACCCCACTTCCTATCAAGAAGGAATAAAAATAACTGCAATAGCCGGTATGACCAGCGCCAGTCCAAGTATTTCCAGCTGAAGCAGCCTCAAAAGTTGTACGGAAATCTCCAGGACTACGCCCACCATTATTTGTTCTTGTCCAAGTAGAAGGCCAAGTACCTGTATTAAAATCTTGACTAATTACTGTAGTTGGAAATCCTAAAGCTGAACCTCCTAATGTTATTGATGCCCCTGAACAAATTGTGCTAGAAGTTCCGGCATTAGGAATACTTGGAATTGGGTTTACTGTAAATATAGTAGTACTTGTTCCTGTAGCTTGAGCATTTGAAACAGTAATAAATCCAGTTGTTGCTAATGCAGGTAACGTTACTGTTATAGAGGTGTCTGAATTAACAGTAAATGGAACAGCATTAACCCCATTAAATTTAACAGAGGTTGCATTTGTAAAATTGCTTCCTAGTATAGTTACTGTTGGAGTAGTTCCAACACATGCATTTGTAGGAGTAAAACTTGTTATTTTAGGAACTGTTACACAAATTATTGTTGCATCCCATCCTGCATACGTAACCGAAGTATCAGTTGTAAATTTAAAAGTCAAAGATCCATCAGAAGCAGTAGAAATTATAGTTCCAGGTGAATTAGTCCCATAAAATGATCCTGCTGGGCAAGTTGCAGCATTAAAACCTACTGGTAAACCTGAGGAAATTAAAGGAGCCGTGGTAGAGTTTCCGTTATAAATTGATAATCCATCCCAGCTATTTTCTGTTCTAAAAGAATTGAAAACAACTTTCAATTTTGAGTTTGGAGTTGAAGGATAAAAAGTATAAGTGAACGTTTCATTATTAACGTAATTAACTAATGGCCCTGCACTATCATAAAATCTCACATTACAAGAAGTAAAATTGCCATTTGCCATATTAATTACATCTTGAGGAATTGTAATGAAATCGCCTGTCCCAACCCATGGATTTGGTGTTCCACAATTGGAACGAACCCAAAAATAATAATGTTGGTTAACCATTAATCCAGTTAACGAAACTGAATTAGCACCGGTGACTGTTCCTGTTGGTGTAGCACCTACAGCTGGTGTAATTGGTGATAAACTAACATAATAATTATAAACACTATTTGGAGTCATGGCGGCATCTGTCCATGTTATAATTGCAGTAGTACCAGTAACACTAGCTGTTGTTAGTGCAGATGGGGTGCTTGGGGCACATGGTGGAACGGGCACAACAACAAGTGTATAATCTTCCATTTCACCCATTCCCGAAGCATTAATAGCACACGGAGTATTAGCCCCTACCCAACTTGTTGAGACACGCATACGGTAATTACCGGGAGTTTGTAAATTAGGAATTGCAAATGCTCCTGTAAATGGTCCGCCTAAATAAGTTGTTGTTGCTAAAATAGTTTCGCCTACATCTGCAAAATCTCCATCTTGGTTCCAATCAATCCAAATATAATAGAAAAAAGTTTGATCTGTTGAATCTGTCCTAACACTTGTAATAGAATAATTTACTAAAGAAGATGGATACTGTGAACACGATTGAGTGGTGTAATTAGCATAACCACCAGTTGAAAATCCAGTAATATTATTTGTAATATTTGTAATCCCTCCATTAGTTGAAAAACTATTTACAAAAGAAGTTGTGGTTGAAGGTGCGGCAGGAATACAATAAGTAATGTTTACTGTAGTTTGAGAAATAGAACTTGAATAAGATGTGCCACAAGAATTGCTATTGGTACTAACTCTATAGTAATAAGTAGTCCCAGCACTTAATCCAGTAATTGGATAAGTTACTACATTTCCAACAGATAAATTATTATATCCCGTTACAAATGATGCAAACGTACTACTAGTGGACACATCAAGAAAATATTGAGTAACCCCAGCAATTGCATTCCAATTTGCAAAAAAGGAAGAAGTTGTAACTGTTGTTGCTGCAGTTGCAGATGGAACTGCTGCTGGAGCGGTTACATTTACAGCACCAGAAACAGTAGTTGTTACAGTACAATTTAAATTACTTGTAATTACACAATAGTAATATAAAGTTCCAATTGTTGTAGTAAGTGGAATATAACTAGAACTATTTGTTCCTACAGCAATTCCTCCTGTTGTAGTTGCGGTTGTATTACTATACCATTGGTACGTACTAACAGTTCCGCCAGTTGCCGATGCGGTTAATGCAACAGCATTTGTTGCATTTCTACATAAATTTTGGACAGTAGAAGATGGTGATGTAGCTAAAACAAAAGTACAACTTGTTGTAGAAAAATTAATTGATGATGACCAAGGACTATAACTATCAGGGGATGAACTACATTTAGAACGCACCCAAACATAATAGGTCAATCCTGCAGTTAAACCCAAAATATCATATGAATTTGTAGCAACATTAGTAACAGTAGGGGTTATTACTCCTGTTGGCAATATTCCGGTTGTATTATAATAAATTTCATAATTAGAAGCACCAGTAGTGTTCCATGTTAAAGAAGCACTTGACACACCAACAAGTGTTGTTGCTAAACCAGTTGGAGTCGGACAACGAACACAATCCACTTTAATGTTAAATCCAACAACATTAGTTGTAGCATCCGAAGTGAATCTAATGGTTATTGAACCATCCGCAGAAATAGTAGAAATATAAGTTAATATAGTTGGTGCTGCAATAGCTGTATGCGTTAAAAGATTAGTAGCTGCATTTAAAGCCGTTCCATTATCATCCCAAACTTCAATCTTGTCTGTCGTAGCACCTGCATAATTAACAAACTGAATTCTTACTCTATCACCAGCTAAATAACCTGCGCTTGTAGGTGTAAAGGTAACTGTATTTAGTTGGTTTGTACTACATTTATCTGAAATACCTCCATTATCATAAAAATTATAAGTTTCTGAAGATCCAACTATAACTTGTCCACCTGCACAATTTTGAATAAGTGCTCCATTTCCATTTCTTGCTGGCACAATAACATTGTTATCTGAAGAATTGTAAGTATCCCAAAACACATCGTCTATTTGCAATTGACCAAAATAAGTAGATGGAGGACTAGCTAATGCAGCCGATGTTGCTCTAGTATTAATATCTTTAATTCTAAATTTCACATCTGCACCCAAATTTGGCAAAGTAACCGAAACAAGATTATAAGATGAAGTTGCACTTGTAGGCAAAATTACTCCTGACACATTGTTAATATTGGTAAAAGTGGCATAACTATCTAAAGAGGTAGCATATTCTACAATAAAAGAAGGGGGACTAGATCCAGGCACACTAGAGTTTGTAAACGTCTTAATATAAAATGAAAATGTTTTAGGATTTGTAATAGCAGGAGTCATTAACCAACCTCCATTTGCCATTGTCTGACAGAAAACAGTTCCAGATCTTGCATTAGCCACACCTGATCCAAATGTAACTGTTGCAGTTGATAAAGTTGTGAAATTAGGCGAAGATGTTGATGTAACTACATTTGTTCCAGGAGCAGCAAAGCTCTCAAACCGCGCATAAGGACCAATACATTGGGCATTTAAATTTGGATTACTTAATAATATAAAAAGCAAAACAATAAAAAAACTTGTTTGAGAAAAAATGTTAAATCTATTCTTAAATCCTGAATATATTATTTGAATCATATTGATGTAATTTGAGGGGGTTAAAATACAATTTATTTTTTATTTTTTTTTAAAAAAAATGAATTATTCTTATCTTTTCTAAAATGTACGATAACTATAGGCAATAAACTAAAGTTATTATTAATATAATCATTAAATAAAAATCTTATTATTACTTCAAATAAAAAATTTACGTTCTTAAAAAAAACCTCCTCAATTTCTTGAGAAGGCTTAAGTATTAAAAAATCAAGTTAAGGTTATCTTTTTATGACTCTAAGTGTTTTAAAATTTTCTCCTTGACTTATAATCACATTGTAAACTCCAGATGGAAAATTTGCACCTAATTCAAATCCTTCAACTTCTTTTTCCTGAAGTATTATTTTTTCTAACAGTTTTCCTAACATATCATAAACTTTTATTTGTATAGTTTCTTTGCTATTTGTATAAATATCTAACTTGAAATTTTCTGCAAATGGATTTGGATACGCAGAAGCTTCAAACAAGTTAATTATTTCTGTTTGTATTTCTGCTTTCGTATTTACGGTAGTTGTCAAATTACAAATTCTGCTATAAGCTCCCCAATCATTACCTATTTTAACTTTTACTTGAACAGAATATGTCGTTGAAGGAATTAATCCTGGAACGTTGTTTAGAGCAAATGCACGCAAAGTTGTATCAAAAACATAATTATAACCCGAAGTTTCGTTGGAAATACTAAATCTATAACCTGTAGCATTTGCAACTATATTGGCATAAATCATCTCTCTTGTACTTATTGAAGTATAATCACATTGTGAATTTTGCAAACTCGTTGTTGGAAATAAAGGGGTATTAATAGTACAACCAAGACCGTAAGATAAATAAGTTCCATCTGTGTTTCTTACAGATACCTCAACACTATAGGATGTATTATACGAAATAGCAGACAGCAAGTTAAATCTAAATTCTCTTAAACTTCGATCAATGTATTGAACATTATTTGACTGCAAATTGGTTACTTTAAATCGGTATCCAGTTGCGAAAGGAACAAGATTAGCATATACAATATCGGTCATTAAGTTCAAAGTTGTGCCACATTGAGAAGTAATTATTTTAGTTGTAGTTGCTGGAGTTTTAACAATACAAGCAGTTCCATAAAAAGGTTGCCAAATGGTATTCATTCGAACAGCTACCTCAATTTGATAGAAAGTATCAAAAGAATAACTTGGTAATTGGGTAAATCTAAACACCCTTAAACCTGTATCTATAGATTGAATGTCTGCTGGGTCATTACTTACCAACCCAGCAACAACTTTAGTTATTCTCCATCGATACCCTTGCACACTAGGCACTAATGCAGCATAAACTTGGTCATCAATAAATCCTAAAGTGATTCCACATTGTGCAGGAATAACATTTGAAACAACCGGAATACAACCTCCAGGCAAACCAACATTATCGATATATCCATCACAATCATTATCAAGTCCATCGTAACAAACTTCAGCTGCACCTGGATGAGTATTAGCTCTTGTATCGTCGCAATCTGTTCCTGAAGTTATTGTAGAATAGCCCAATGGGTTTGTTGCCCCATAACATAAGGCAACTGGCAATCCAATGGTATAATGATCTCCATCTGCATCTAAATAGAAAATCCCTGAACGCCATTTTGTGGCATTAGCATCATCACAATCCGTTCCTAATGAAGTTGCTGAATATCCTTGTGGAGTTGCCAATCCATAACAAATGGTCACAACTGAGCCAATTGTATAATGATCCCCATCCATATCTATATAGAAATTACCTAAATGCCAAATTGTAGCATTAGTATCATCACAATCTGTATTATTTGTTACATATCCCAACGGAGTCCCTGAACAAGAAGATTGTGTTACAGCTAAATTGCCATATCCATCTTGATCTGTATCAACATAATAAAGAACATTAGTACTTACTGTTAAATGACCGCTAACATTTAGAATCCCATCCCAAAAACCTCCATTAAAACCTCCATATTTCCAAGCACAAGAACCAGTACGATAACGGAAAGTATAATAGTAAGTACCAATGATAGATGGCGTGAAGGTGAATTTATATTCATCATCGTTGGCGTTGTCTGTATTATATAAAGCAGGTGCCCAAATGGTCCAATTAGCCGGATCGGAATTTGTATTATTATACCCAAATTCAACTGTGATTCCTAAACCTTGACCTACACTGTCGGTAACTCCAGACAGAAAAACTTTTCCATATGCATCAAAGGCACCTCCTTGACAAATACTTCCATCGGACGGCCATTGAAGATTGGCCCATGTTATAGCGCTGATTTCATTAATAGTAAAATTTGATTCAGCAGCATTACCACAATCCCCAGTAACTCTTGCATAATAAGTACCCGGTCCGGCTGTAATTGAAGAACCAGTACCTAAATTAGTCCCAGTACCACCTGTTCCAGTATACCATGTAACAAGAGCATTAGTTCCTTCCACTCCATTTGCTGTTAATGTTGTAGTATCTGAAATACAAATAGGATTAATAGAAGCAGAAATATTAGTAATTGCAACATTTATTTTTGACCCTACAGTTACACTTGCTTCCGCCGCTGTTCCACAATCGCCAGTTACATGAGCATAATAAGTTCCAGGACCAGCTACTAATGAAAGTCCGTACCCTTTATTTATCCCTGTCCCTCCTGCTCCTGTAAACCAAGTAACTACTGCATTATCCCCAATTACCCCATTAGCTGTTAACGTTGTGGTAGCATTTGGACATATTGGACTAACAAAAGCTGTAGCTGAACTAATAGCAACTGCTGCTTTTATTGTAACTGAAGAAATATTAGTCACTGCACATGCGCCATTTAAAGCAACTGCAGTATAGTTTGTTGTGCCTGGCATAGATGATTTTACATAAACCGATGTAGCATTTGTATTTGCCAAATATGGCATTGTAGCAGCAGCATCAGTATATAATCCTGTAGTAGGAGACCATTTAATTTGCTGTAAATTTCCTGACAAATTAAAATTATCAATTAGCCAATAGTATCCGAAATTATCTGAATACTTAAATCGGATATATAAAGCAACTTTATTAATATAAGCTGTCAAATCAACCGTTTTTTGTACAAATCCTATAGCTGTTCCTGATGTTGCCGTTTGCGTAAAAACATCTGTCCAAGTAGCGTTATTAGTAGAGACTTGTAGTATTGCGGCACCACCTAAAAACTTGTAGTATTGATAGAATGACAATGATAAACTAGTGTATCCTAAAGTATTTACAACAGGAGCATTAAAGTATGTTAATGTAGTACCCCCACTTCCTTGTGAATCACTATTAGAAATCATAAAGCGAGAAGAATCATTACTATGAAAAGTTTCTGAATATATATAACCATCGGAAGCAAAGCTCCAAGCGGCATTTGCCGGAAGGCCTCCTGTTGAGGAATTAGACTGAGTCCAGCCAGTTGCAGTTCCATTAAAATTTTCAATCAACAAAGGATTTCCTATAATAACGCCTCCTGTAGCTACTATAGATTGAATTGCATCCGGACAAATTGAAACATTTATAGGAGTTAAACTAATTGCCGTTGGTGTATTAATAACAATAACTGTTATCGATTGAGTATTTGACATGACACCGGCTGTACCAGTAACCGTATAAGTGGTAGTCAAAGTCGGACTTGCTAAAACAATAGCTCCAACCGAAGTATTTAACCCTGTACTCGGAGACCATGAATAAGTATATCCCGCAGCACTTGAAGCCGTTAAAGTTGTAGAAGTTCCACTACATATTGTTGCACTTGGAGAAGGGGATATTACAATTGGCATTGGAGTTACTTTTATTGCAACTGCATCTAAAGCACAATTATTTCCTAGTTCTGAATGAAATTTAAAACCTATGTAAACTGTTGCTTGATTTGCTACAGCAACTGGTAAAGTAAGTGATTTTTTATTCCATTGAGCCACTCCAGAATCAAGACTACTATCATATCTAGGATAAAATGCACCTGCATTTACCCATGTAGTACCATTTAATGAATATTGTAGTTGTACTCCTTCATTTAAATAGGCACCTGTATTATAAGATGTGCTATTTTCATTTCTCCATTGAAACGTTACATCAACAGAACTTATTCCAGTTGAAATAATTGCTGGAGAAACTAATCTAGTTTCTTCACCTGCAGAAACATTAAAAGAATCCCAATACACATAATCTGATCCCTCTTGAGGTGTTGTTGTTGGATTTGCATTTGTAGATAAAAAAGATAAACTAGAAGTTCCAACAACCGATTGCTGGGACCAACAACTTGGAATTGTTGTAGAATTAAATCCTTCAACAACATTTAATGCAAAATTACCACAAGCGGTTGTCAAAGTTGCTTTTGTACTATTGGAACTATAAAAGTTACCTAAAGGACAAACCTGTCTTACATATACATCATATGTTGTAGAGCTAGACAACCCTGTTAATGAATAAGGAGTTGTAGCTATACTTGACGAAATTGTTCCGCTAATTCCTGGAGTTGCTCCTGTACCTGGAGTAAATCCTACTGGACCATATTCAACAATATAATTTCCTGAACCTAGCCAAACTAAAGTAGTTCCTGAACTAGAAGGTATACCCGCATTCAAGCTAGACGCGCCAGAACATACTGTTGACTGACCACTTAACAGAGGTAAAGTCGTTAAGTATTTAGGTCCTCCAGTACAAGCACCACTATTATATGCCATCACATAATAATAATATGTAGTTCCCGCTGTTAAACCAGAATCGGTAAAAGCAACTCCAATAGGCACAATTACTGTCCCCCCGCCTAAAGAACTTCCTGCCACATAAACAGTACCGTCTATAGGATTTGCAGACAAAGTAGAAGAAATGCTTCTAATAATTAAATATCCTGTAGGAGATGGACTAGCCATTGTAAATGAACCAGATAAAGTTGTAGTAGTCATTCCCGAGAAAACTAAAATAGTTGGTTGAACAATCGGGGTTGTACATGAAACATTTGAAGAAACAAAGTTACCAGCATCGGCACCTATATCTGTTGGAGATAATCCTGATCTAGTTTGTCCATCAAAATCATCTGTAACAGTTCCTATTATTATTCCTGATCCTTCTACAGCTGTTGCAATTGAAGGACTTATATGTAAATCAGGAGTACCTGTTAATGGAGTGATAAATTGAGGATTACCATTAATACTATTCCCATCTTGCAAAGTACCAGCTTGTAAAGAAGCAAAAGTTGTTCTATCTGTACTTAAAACATTTGCTAATACTCCTCCTATTCCACTTACAAAATAATCATTATTATTAATTGCTAATCCCGTCAAACTTGGCTCAATAAAAGCATAATGCTTACCTGTTCCTGTACTATTACTTCTAGCATTAAAGAAAATATTATTTCGAATACTCCTTACACCAGTGCTTGAATTATTAAAAGCATAGGTTGCAGAAGCTCCAACTACATTAACCCCTCCTACATAAATACTATTAAAGTAAAAATTATTACTGCCTGCAGTAGATTTAATACCATTTATAACATTCCCACCTGTTAAATCAGTACCGTCTGATTTAATACCCAAACGAATCATGTTATTTTGATAAGTTGAAGTTCCTCCAACAACTTCGATGCCATTTATTGAAGAAGCAACCGAGGTAGCAACTGAAAACGAATGAATATTATTTTTTGAAATTAAGTTAGTTCCTGTTGAAGCATTAAAATAAATTCCATCTACAACAGTAGAAGTAGCTCCAGAATTAGTATTATTTAAAGCATAAATAGTATTTTGTGTAAGACTATGATTTGCTGAACTTGCCTGATTTGAAATCCCTACTAAGGATGCTGTAGATCCTGTTCCTGTTCCACCAGTTGCTGTTATATTTCTAATTGTATTATTAGTCGCAGATAAAGCCGAAAGTATATTGACTATCCCATTTGTTATTGAACTAATTGCTGTTGATGTATTATTAATAGAGTTTGAGATTGCTCCCCCTATAGAATTTCCATTAGCGGTCCAACTTACATTTGTTGCTGTATTACAACGTAAACCATAAAAATTAACTGATCCAGAGGCAGAATTAGAAACGTTAATACCTCCAACATTATTATTATTAGTGATCCAATTGCTAGAACCAAAATTATAAATACCATTAATATCGGATGCAGAAGTAGAGTTAGATGTATACGTTATACTTCCATTTAAAGACATATCGCCTATTATATTCCCTGTAATATCACCTACCGTTGTCAATCCTGAACTTACAAAAATCCCTATAAATGGTGTGGAGGTAGAAATTGTGCCACTTCCAGAACCACTAATTGCAATTGCTTTAATAGTATTTCCTTGAATACTTGTTGCTGCTGTAGTTCCTACATTTATAAATATTGGAGTGAAAATCGATCCCGATATTTCTGATAAATTATAAGTTCCAGTTCCTGATGCAGAAGAATAACCAATTGTATTTCCTGATATTGAATAAAAAGAAGTCGAAGTCGCATTAAATATATAAATTGCAGAATGATTAGCACCTGTTGTTTGCGTTCTAGTTGCAGTTTGAAAAAATTTATTTCCAGAAATAGTAGCATCTTGCGTTCCTGTTGTTATGTATATTCCTGCACTAGCAACTGTAGCTCCAAAATAATCGTATATAGAATTATTAACAATACTATTTCCGCTATTATTTAATGTATTAGTGGTTCCTCCAAAATGAATTCCTTTTGTAGGTAAATTAATTCCGGCAGGACCTATATTACAATTTGAAATTGTATTATTATCATTTCCAGTAGTAATAGCACCTGCACCAAACCAAATATTACCTCCGTTTGTTCCTGTTGGCATAGTAGAAGATCCTAAAACAGTACAATTTGTAATTGTATTACTTGTGGCATCTTTTTCAAATTTTATTGTACTTGTACCAGAAGTAGCAGCAGTACTTAAATTAGAAATAGTTAAACTATTACCACCAGAATTTAACCCATTAATTGTAACATTATCAGCACCTTCAAAATCTATTAATGGCTTGGCAACGGTTCCGCTTATTATTCTATTACCTATTGGATTAATTAATAAAGAAGTCCAATTAGTAGAATTTAATAAAGTAACATCACCTGCTTCGGTAGTACAATCGGATGTGATTAAAACAGATACAGTGCCTAAATGGGCAGTTCCTGTATTTAATACTGAAAAAAGACCACCTGCAAGGGTAAATGTAGTATACGCAGTTGGAACATTTGCAAGAGTACCTCCCGAACTAGTTACAATAATTGCACCTGTAGGTGGCGAGTAAGTATAATTAGCACCACTATTATTATTTAAATCTAACATTGATAAATAGTGTGCCGACTGGCCATTGGATGCTACATCACCACTTATAGTAGCAAAGGATCTATTACTAGAATAAACAGTATAAAAAACTGCATTAGATTGCCATGGTATTGATGCAGACCATGAATTTCCGGAGCCAGTTGCTTGAACTAATGTAGAAGTTGAAAAACTATTTGAATTTGAATATCTTAAATAAATGTATTCCGATGCATTTGGAGTACCAGAGGTTGTTATGGATACCTGTCTTGAAGCATACGCACCAACTACACTAGTTACAGTACTTATTGAAATTGGATTATAACTAGTCTCTAATACACTCATCATCTGATCCGCATAAGAGGTCCCTTTATTAATATTATATGTATAATAATAATTTGGCTGTGTAGCTGTAAGTTTCCCTTTAGAATTGTACCCTGGGCCTGCTTCAAAATTAGAAGATGCTGTAGAAACATTTGGCACAATAATAGTATTATAATTTGACACTACAACATTACTTGATCCATTAGTAGATTTTACACCCCATGTATTATAATAACTATCCGAATTAAATTGCCAATTCCTAGTCCCTGATACGGTTCCCGTAGCATTTTCCTGAAATCGTGCTTGAAATACAGATCCTTTATTTGACATAGCAGAGTTAACATAATCCCCACTAACATCTTGATTTACCAACATTGCTCCTGGTTGAGCAAAACTAGATTGTGCAGCTAAGAAAACCAACAGCAAGTTGATTACCCTAAATGACATTTTCATAAATTTTCTATTCAAAGAAAATACTTCTTGTGTAAAGTTATTCATAAATTCAATTTTTACATTATTTTATATAAATGTTAATACATCCATATAACTAATAAATTAATAGTAGGTTGAAAATATAATACACTTTACTGCATTTGGGATTGCAGAAGAAGTAATTGTAATAATCTAATTATAAGAAATAGATTAAGTTGTATAACTTAAAAAAGTCAAAGGCCTAAGTTTACACATTTATATTTATTATCTTTCAAATAAATATAATTCGAGGTTTTTTGATTCAATAAATTATTTATCTTACTTAATATATTGATTAATCAAAACGATTAAGAATTTGACAAATAACAAAGTTAGTCGATAAAAAACCATAATGTAAAGTTTAAATTATAATCAAACTTACACAATATGTTTTTTATCGACAAATATAATCGACAAAATTTTACATTAAATCGATTAACATTAAAAAATAGGAATATTTTATTTAGAAACCTTCTATGTTTCGGTTATTATTCTAAACTCAAGGTTATTTGACCGTCATCATCTAATTCAGTTTGAATATCTTCTGTAACTGTGTCTTCTCCTGAACCTTCTATTTCTTCTGGAGCTTCTTCAATAGGTTCTTCAAATGGCAAAGATTCTAATAGATTTACTTGTTTTAATTTATCGGCAGTCAATTGATTACCCAAAGCCTTAATACCTTTAATAGCAATGAATTGTTCTAAATCAATAGTTTGATTTTCTTTTTGAACACCTTTCAATTTAGCAAAAACTATCTCAGCAACTGGTCGCCAATCGGTAGAAACAATTTCTAATTGCGATTTTTCATGTTCCGTGATAAAGATCTCTTCCTTATTTTCATTTTCTACTAAGAAACGTTTTACAAAATAGCGTTCTTTATCACCATCATAATAAATAGTAGAAATTGGTTTCTTAGGATTCCATTTTTCCAAAACAATCATATCCTCATCAAAATGCGTTGTCAACTCTGGAATAATAGTTTTCAATTTTCCAGATTGATTGATAATCAGCAAACGATCATTAGGTCTAAACTCTCCTAATAACTCCCCTCTTCCATCCACATTTAAGCGCTGTACAGTATCATCAAACCAAACTTTTCTAGGTCGCAAAGTTGAAATTCCTTTCTCCTTTAATTCGATTTTCTTGATTGGATATTTGGTAACCGTATTTCCACGAGAAGCTCTACCTTTTATTGCAATATCTGTAAAATCAACATCCCATTTAAGTTTCTTCACACTTCCAACCTGTCTTAATAATATAGTAACAACCTCCGCTTCTCCGTTTGGATTTGCAGAAAAATAAGAAACTTGAGACCCTGGTTTTTCTTGAGTTAAATCATAAAATTTATCACGTGTAACTCCCGATACATTAAATCGTTTTATAAATGTAGATCCATTTTTTCCGTCACGATAAATCATATTATAAATGGTACGTTTATCATTTTTATCAAAAACTGCAATGTGAATAATATCTTTACCAACGAATTTCTTTTCATCGACTTTGGCAATCATCATTTTACCATCTCGTAGAAAAACAATTACATCATCAATATCCGAGCAATCGGCAACATATTCGTCTTTTTTTAATCCAGTTCCAAAGAATCCTTCCTCCTTGTTTACATATAGTTTCGTGTTTCTTAAAACTACTTTGGTAGCTTCAATATTCTCAAAACTGCGCAACTCCGTTTGACGTTCCCGGCCTTTTCCGTATTTCTCTTTTAATTTGGTAAAATAATCTATCGCAAAATCAATTAGATTGTCTAAATGATGTTGCACTTCTTTCATTTCATCTTCTAATTTAGAAATAAAATCATCCGCTTTATCCGAGTCAAAACGGGTGATACGAATCATCGGAATTTGAGTTAATTTTTGTAAATCATCGTCTTCAATATCTCTAACAAATGACTTTTTGAACGGCTCAAAACGATTATACATATAGGTGTAAAGCGATTCTCTATCAGAATATAATTTGAAATCAATATACATTTCTTCACGAATGAATATTTTTTCTAAAGTAGAAAAATGCCATTTATTTTTGAGCTCTTCTAGTTGAATTTCTAATTCTGCCTTCAATAATTCTACTGTTCTTTCGGTTGAAATTTTCAGCATAGCCGAAACTCCAATAAACAAAGGCTTATTATCTTCAATAACACAACCTAAAGGAGCAACTGATGTTTCGCAAGCAGTAAAAGCATACAAAGCATCAATAGATTTATCAGGAGAAACACCTGGAAAAAGATGTATTAATATTTCAACTTCAGCAGCAGTATTATCTTCAATTTTTTTAATTTTGATTTTACCCTTTTCATTAGCTTTCAATATACTATCAATTAAAGTCGACGTATTTGTTGAAAACGGTATTTGAGTAATTACTAATGTTTGTTTATCCAACTGAGCAATTTTTGCACGAACCCTAACCCGTCCGCCACGCAAACCATCATTATAATTAGAAACATCGGCGATTCCTGCTGTTTGAAAATCCGGGTATAAAGTAAAAGGTTTCCCTTTCAAAATTTTTATCGACGCATCAATCAATTCATTAAAATTGTGTGGTAAGACTTTAGTCGATAATCCAACAGCAATCCCTTCAGCTCCTTGCGCTAAGAGTAACGGAAATTTTACTGGTAGATTATTTGGCTCAGCACGTCGACCATCGTAAGACATTCCCCAATCGGTGATTTTAGGAGAGTACAAAACTTCCAAAGCAAATTTTGACAACCGTGCTTCAATATATCTCGAAGCCGCAGCGCTATCTCCGGTAAGTATATTTCCCCAGTTTCCTTGGCAATCAATAAGCAATTCTTTTTGTCCAATTTGCACCATTGCATCTCCAATACTTGCATCTCCATGGGGATGGTATTGCATGGTATGCCCAACAACATTTGCAACTTTGTTATAACGGCCGTCATCCAACTCTTTCAGAGAGTGCATAATACGCCGTTGAACAGGTTTAAAACCATCTTCAATAGCGGGAACGGCACGCTCCAAAATCACATAGGAAGCGTAATCTAGAAACCAATCTTTGTACATTCCTGTAACCTTGGTTATAGTATCTTCAGGATTTTCGTCGTTTTCATAAAAGTGATTTCCACCTGAAGAAACTAAGTCTTCAAAGCCTTCATCACCGATTTCCTGATTTACAGACTCGTTTAACTCCTCGTTAGATTCGTCTTCGTTTGGAATTATGTTATCTTCTTCGTCTTTCATTTATGCTGAATATTTCAGTATCTTTTAAAATGGCATCTTTAATTTTTCTCAATAACATCCAAATCTACTTTCAAATTATTGATGATAAATATTTGTCGGTCTGGAGTATTTTTACCCATATAGAATTCTAACAATGTTTCTATAGAAGTAGCTTTGTCTAACATTACAGGGTCTAAGCGGATACTTTCGCCAATGAAATTCTTAAACTCATCTGGCGAAATTTCTCCCAAACCTTTAAATCGAGTAATTTCTGGTTTTGGTTTTAGTTTTTCAATGGCATCTTTTCGTTCTTCATCTGAATAGCAATAGATAGTTTCTTTTTTATTTCGAACCCTGAATAATGGTGTTTGCAAAATATACAAATGCCCTTCTTTGATCATTTCAGGAAAAAATTGCAAGAAAAAGGTAATTAACAACAATCTAATATGCATTCCATCTACATCGGCATCCGTTGCAATTACAATATTATTATAACGTAAATCTTCAATGCTCTCTTCTATATCTAATGCTGCTTGAAGCAAATTAAACTCTTCATTTTCGTACACAATTTTTTTTGACATTCCATAGGAGTTCAATGGCTTTCCTCGCAAACTAAACACAGCCTGTGTATTCACATCCCTACTCTTAGTAATGGACCCCGAAGCCGAATCTCCCTCGGTAATAAAAAGTGTACTCTCTAGACTTCGAGGATTTTTAGCATCCGTTAAATGAACGCGGCAATCGCGGAGTTTTTTATTGTGCAAACTCGATTTTTTAGCTCGGTCTTTAGCTAATTTTCGAATTCCAGAAAGTTCTTTTCTTTCGCGTTCAGCTTGCAAAATCTTGCGCAAAAGTAAATCGGCAACTTCCGGATTTTTATGTAGAAAATTATCTAATTTAGTAGTAATGAAATCGTGAATGAAAGTTCGTACTGTTGGACCATTCGGACCAATATCGTTAGATCCTAATTTGGTTTTAGTTTGACTTTCAAATACTGGCTCTTCCACTTTTATGGAAACAGCTGAGACAATAGATTTTCGAATATCCGATGCTTCAAAACCTTTATTATAATACTCGCGGATAGTTTTAACTATTGCCTCTCTAAAAGCATTTAAGTGTGTTCCTCCTTGGGTAGTGTTTTGTCCGTTTACAAATGAATGGTATTCTTCTGAATATTGTGACTTACTATGTGTTAATGCAATTTCAATATCATCTCCTTCAAGATGAATAATAGGATATTGCATATCTTCATCGGTGATGGTTTCTTCCAATAAATCTTTTAATCCAAATTCAGAAATGTATTTTTCACCATTATAATAAATCGTTAATCCGCGATTTAGATAACAGTAATTTTTGAGCATCTTGATGATATACTCGTTTCGATATTTATAGTTTTTAAAAATAACTTCATCTGCAATAAAAGCAACCTTAGTTCCTTTTCTTTTGGTAGATTCTGCAATTTCCTCTTCTAGAACTAAATTTCCTTCTGAGAATTCAGCTGCTTTTTGTTGGTTATCTCTAACTGACTCAACACGGAAATAATTAGACAAAGCATTTACTGCCTTGGTTCCTACCCCATTTAATCCAACTGATTTTTTAAATGCTTTTGAGTCATATTTTCCACCGGTATTCATTTTAGAAACTACGTCAACTACTTTTCCAAGCGGAATTCCACGACCATAATCTCTAACAGTAACCAATTTATCTTTGATAGTAACTTCAATAACTTTACCTGCACCCATAACAAATTCATCGATGCAGTTATCGATAACTTCTTTTAAAAGAATATAGATACCGTCATCTGGGGAGGAACCGTCACCGAGTTTTCCAATGTACATTCCAGGACGCATTCGAATGTGTTCTTTCCAATCGAGTGAACGAATATTATCTTCGGTATATTGATCTTGTTCTGCCATTTTAAAATAAATCGAATTAACTACATTCTATTTGGCCTAAGCTTTTCACACAAGCCAATGATGTGCTAATGTAGTGAATTGTATTGATTATTAAAATAGGGTTTAAAGAAGTTATTAAGAATGTTTTTGACAATTATTAGCTATAAATAGAGATTAGATTTTATAAACGAAACTTTATTATAAATTTATTCTGCTCAGATTGAAATGGAAAGCATTTTGCAGGAAAACACTACTTTTTGTTGTCCTAAAAAAGCGACCAACGGAAGCTCATTTTAGGGCTTACAAAAAAAGAGTTTTACAAAAAATCTTGAAATGTAAAGCTGGATGTGGCACATAAAAAAAACCGCAAAATTTCTTTTGCGGCTAGTCTATCTTTTATGTTCTTTTCTCTATTTCTGAAATCTATACGTTGAAACGGAAATGCATCACATCGCCATCTTTAACGATGTATTCTTTTCCTTCAACTCGAAGTTTTCCAGCTTCTTTAACTTTGGATTCTGAACCATAATTAGAAAAATCTTCGTAAGCGATAACTTCCGCACGGATAAATCCTTTTTCAAAATCGGTATGGATAACTCCAGCGGCCTTAGGCGCAGTATCTCCAACATTTATTGTCCATGCACGAACTTCTTTAACTCCCGCGGTGAAGTACGTTTGAAGTTTCAATAGTCTATACGCCGCACGAATTAACACTGCTGAACCTGGCTCTGTCAAGCCCATATCTTCTAGAAAAACTTGACGTTCTTCATAACTTTCCAATTCGGTGATGTCGGCCTCTGCTCCTACAGAAAGTATAATCACTTCGGCATTTTCGTCTTTTACTAATTCGCGAACTTGATCTACATATTTGTTTCCGTTTACTGCCGAACTTTCGTCAACATTACAAACATAAAGAACAGGTTTATTGGTGATTAATTGAAAGTCTTCCAACAAATCCATTTCGTCTTGATTTTGTGCTTCAACGGTTCTTGCAGATTTAGCTTGTAACAAATTTTCTCTAATTCTATCTAGAAGTGCTTTTTCAACTTGAGCTTCTTTATTTCCTGTTTTAGCTGCACGATTAACTTTTTCCAAACGTTTTTCAACAGTTTCTAAATCTTTCAACTGCAACTCAATATCAATTGTTTCTTTATCACGAACCGGATTTACATTTCCATCAACGTGAACAATATTATCATTATCAAAACAACGTAAAACATGAATTATAGCGTTACATTCTCTAATATTACCAAGAAATTGATTTCCTAAACCTTCGCCTTTACTAGCTCCTTTAACTAAACCTGCAATATCAACAATATCGACAGTTGCCATTTGTACTCGCTCTGGTTTAACCAATTCTTCTAGGCGAACTATTCTAGGATCTGGAACGTTGACAACCCCAATATTTGGTTCGATGGTACAAAACGGAAAGTTAGCACTTTGCGCTTTTGCATTTGATAAACAATTAAATAAAGTTGATTTTCCTACGTTTGGCAATCCTACAATTCCTGCTTTCATTGTGAATGTTATTTTAAAAGTGTGCAAATATACTTTTATTAATTGAAAGATTAAAACGTTTTGATTTTCAATAATTAGATTCGGTAGTTGAAAAATATTTTTATTGCAAGAAAACAAAAACTATAAAGATTATTATGATAAACTATAACAGATATATTTAATTATAATGATTAATTTCTTTTCAAAAAGTAAATCATATACTGCAAATCAATTGAGTTAATGCATTATTAATTTAATATTAACGATCAACAAACTCAATGTTATTTTAATTGCAAAGCTATTAAAATAAGGTTTTGTACGATTTTACTCCATTTTAGGACTTTGCAAATTTTCACATTTATTTAATTTGCTTACTATAACGATTGAAATTATTTAGTCAAAGAAAAATAGTTTTAGTCGTAATTAAAATTAACCAATTAATTTAACCAATTTTATCATGATCAAATTATTAACAAACAAAAAAAGATTTACAAATCTTATTTTCAGCATGCTATTTTTGCTGTTAGGATTTAGTGTAAGTTGGGGGCAAACCGTATTTCAAGAAACGTTTGGCTCTACTGCAAATGCAACCTATACAGGAGGGACGTCAACAACGCCAGCTAATATAAGTTACATTACTAACACTAATAACGGGATAGTTTCAACTGCATTACCCCCTAGTGGAACAGATGCATTTTTACAACTTACAGGTTCCCCAGCAGGAACGGTTTTTGCTAGACCAAATATTGTATATCCTTTTTCAAGCCTACCATCAGGACTTAACACAACACTTTCTAGCAATAGTGCGCCTATAACATGGTCTTTTAACATGAGAACTGGTAGATTAATGTCAAGTGCTGCAGCTACTTATGCTGATGGATCTTATTATGGCGCCGTAGTACTATGTGCTACTAATGCTACTTTAGCAGGAGGAACAGGCTCTTTAACAAATGGTTATGCAATAATATTACAAAGAAGTACTATTGACGCTGCCAAAAACTCAGTCCGTTTAGTAAAATTTGCAAATGGTATAGGCCCTTCGGCAGGAGGATCTTCAGTTACAAAACTTCTTGAATCTCCTGCACTAACGGCAACAGGAACAGGAATTCAAAATAATATAAGTGTAAAAGTTGTTTATACACCAGGCGCTGCAAATCCTTGGGAATTCTTTTATCGTGAGGATTCAACAACCACTCCATGGGCAACAGTTGATCCATTATCAGGCTCTTTAACTAGTGTTGGAACTTCTAATGATGCTACCTATACTGGAACTGCCATGACTCATTTTGGAATTTTAGCTTCTGGGCAAACTTCCACAACTACCACTAATAATCAACAATTTGATAATTTCAAAATAGGAGTTACTGTTTTATCGCCAACAATTTCAAATCCTTCGGCATCTTCACTTACCGGATTCACTTATCAAGACGGCCAAGGTCCTTCAACCGCTCAGTCTTTTACAATTGGAGGCTCTGCATTAAGCAACAATCTTGTCATAACTGTTGCTGACCCTACAGTTTTTGAAATTAATAACCCAGCTGTTAATACAACATACGGAAGCACTATTACATTGTCTAGTGGCACAGTTGCGTCAACAACAATTAATGTGAGGCTAAAAGCTGGTTTGACCATCAACAGTTATGATAGTAAAATTATTAATATAACATCCATTGGTGCAACAAGCAAATCTATAACATGTAGTGGCAGTGTAACACCTTTTAATGATGTCACTCCGCCAAATACACCAGGTGTTTTTACACTAATCAGTAAAACTGACACTAGTTTAAATTTAGGATGGGCTTCATCTTCAACAACAGGAATAGATTTGACAGGCTATTTATTAGTTCGTTATTCAAATTCACCTGCATTAGAAACAGGTGCCGATCCAGTTCAAGGCGTAACTTATGCAATAGGAACAACTTACACAACTGGCACACCACCAGTAACAACACCACCTACAAGTGCAAAAACAGGAACTGTAGTTTATTCAGGTCCAAATTTAACTTTTACTGATACTAACCTAACACCAGGAAGCACATATTATTATAAGGTATATGCATATGATTTGGTTCGGAATTATTCAGGAGCCTCATCTGATAGTCCATTTGCTGCTAAAACAAGATCGTTGCTTGCAACACCTATTGCCACCACAGCAAATGTTAACAATACAGGTTTTACTGCTAATTGGCAACATGTTAATAATGCTTCTTCTTACAGTTTGTATGTTTATACAAATCCAGAAGTACAAAGTAATATTGTAGGCTGGACTTTCCCTTCTACGGTTACTAATTCTGCAATTACTGCTGACGTGGCTAATTCAAATAATACTGCTAAACAATTTTCTCTTAGCACAGGAACTCTTTCTTCAGCAAATGGAGTTACTAGTTATGCAGCAAGTGCTGCTACTTTCTATACAACTAATGCTACTACAGGTGCAGTTATTACAACTCCTGTTAAATGGTTTCAAGTTGATGCAAATACTACAGGATATAAATCTATTAAAGTATCCTCATCTATGTATGCTAATTCAACTACATCTGCTCGAAATTTTAAATTACAATATAGTATTACTGGACCTACAGGAACCTTTTTTGATGTAACTGGAGGTGCAATTACTTGCTCTAGTGGTACATGGGTAACTTTGACAGACTTAGCTTTACCAGCAGAATGTGAAAACACTTCAAACTTATCACTTAGATGGATGCAAGTTGATTTTACAGATGTTTCAGGAAATGAAATGGTTACTACATCTTCATCAACTCGTATTGATAATATTTACATCAAAGGATCTGCCTATAATCTAATTTCAGGATATCCAGTAACTGTTGCAGTTAATGGTACACCAGCAGTTGGCGATATAATATCTACTTCTACAAATATGAATAATACCAGTGGGACTTACTATTATGATGTTGTTGCGAACCCTGGTTCGAGTTCAACAGCATATGTATCCTCTCTACATTCTAATTTCATCAGTGCTGTTTATGTATATTTAACACCTCAAGATGTTGCAGATTATAGATCAATCGGAAATGTTACTACTTCGAGTGCAACGAACTGGGAATACAATAACGGTTTTAACTGGTTAACAGCTTCATCTGCTCCTACAAGTGCTAATAATATCACTATCTCTTCAGGACATGTATTAACTTTAGGAAGTAACTTTACAGTTAATACTGCAAAAACAATTACTGTAAATGGTACAGTTGATTTAGCAGGTTACACTATTTCAGGAGCTGGAAGTTTTGTTTTAAGTTCAGGCGCTTCCTTAAAATTAGGAAACAATACGTCTATAACTTCTGCAATTACTACAACAACAAGCACATTAAATACAGCTGCTAATTATTATTATGACGGAACAGTGGCACAACATACAGGTGGATTACCTGGATCTGCAATTAGTTCTCCTTCAGCATCTAATGGGTCTCAAAACTACACAGCAACACTTTCAGGAAATGTTATAGTTTCTAATTCTGCTGGACTTACTATGCAACAAGGGCTTAAAATTAATTCACCAGGAACTTTAACTGTAAAAAGTACAGGTAAATTATTATTTGGTGATGGTGAAGTGGCATCAAGCCCTCAAAATTCAGGAACTTTTAACTCAGGAACTTTTAACTTAAATGGTACGGGGAATTTTGTTGCCGAATCAGGGTGTACTTTAACAGTTACCTCTAGTAAAGGAATCTGTACAGGTACATCTGACGGGAATATCAAAAATTCAGGATCTAGAACATTTAGTTCTGGAATCAATTACATTTTTGCTAAAAATGACCTTTTCAACCCTATTTCAATAGGAACTTCATTTGGAAGTAGTGAAATCAATGCTTTAACAGGTATAAACGATATGACAATTGCAGATCCATATGGTGTGTTTTTAGCTTCTGCTTATACTTCTGTTGTTACAGGAACAGTAAATGCCGCAAGCACTTATACTACAAATGCTTACACTGGAGCTGTTAATATCAAGATAAATGGAACACTAAACATAGTTTCTGGTAAATTATACACATCAGATTACGTAACAGTTTCAACAAATTCATCTGTTGCAGTACCTGTAAATAGTGTTAATTATTATCCTACTGTTACAGTAGTAATAACTCCAAAAAATACTAACACTAAAACAATAACTATTGGTGCTTCAGGCGGCATAACAGGTGCTAGTACAGGAACTGGATGGGTTGTTGGTAAATTGAAAAAAGCAACAACTTCTGGAAATTCGCCATCTTTTAACTATGCAATAGGAGATGCTGCTAAATTTAGTCCTATAGCATTAACTTTCTCAGGAACCACTTCTGCTGATGGAGAATTAGAAGTTATTTCTCAACCTATATCTTTATCAAACTTAGCAGATTCAGGAATCGACAACGCTAAAAAAGTAAATAGATATTGGTCATTAACTAATACTAATTTAGCTGGCTTTGGAACATATGAAGCAACATTTAATTATTCAAGCACCGATAACGATGCTGGGGCAACCGCTTCAAGTTATGTAGCGCGAAGATTTGATAATAGTTCTTGGAATGTTGCAACAATTTCGGGTACACCAACTTCTACATCTTTAACTGCAACAGGGATTACAGGTTTCGGAAATTTTGCAATTGGTCAAAGTAATAATGCGGGACCTATAGCATCTGCACAAAGCTTTTGTGGTAGTGCAACTGTTGCTGATTTATTACCTTCATCAGGAACTTCTTTTAAATGGTATGAAAATGCTTCAGGAGGAACAGCGTTAGATGCTTCTGCTGCTTTATCAACTAGAACTTATTATGTTTCACTTTCTTATCCTGGAATCAGTGAAACTTCAAGAACTCCAGTTTCTGTAACTGTAAATGCAAATTCAAATGCTAGTGTTGTAAATGTTAGCTCAATAGCTGCTTTACAAACTGCAGTTGATAATTCAAATTGTGGTGATATTATTATCCTAGCTAACGGACATTATACCAATGCTACTTTGAACATAAATAGAAGTAATATTACTGTTAAAGCAGCTACAAATGGCGGGGTTTATTTAGATGGTACAAATGACATCAATATTAATGGAAGTTATGTGAAATTTAATGGTTTTCAATTTACATCTGGTGATATTGGAGCAAATTATTTAATTGAAGTTTATGGAAGTCATAATACTCTATCGCAATTAAACTTTAGTGGTTATGCTGCTAAAAAGTTTATTGTTATTGAAGCTGAATCACAATATAACAATATTGAGTACTGTAATATTTCAAAACTAGCAGATACAAATATAGATGAACTAGGTTGTGCTATTCAAGTCCATACATCTTATACAACTCCTGGTTATCATAAAATTAGATATTGTTCTTTCCAAAATTTTGAAGGAACAGGTGGAGATTATGGAAATGAACCAATTAGAATTGGATTAAGTACTGAAAACTCTAATAAATCAAGATCTATTGTTGAACATTGTTATTTTAACAATACTGGACTTGGAGATAGCGAATCTGTATCTATTAAATCACAAGAAAATACAGTACGTTTTTGTACTTTCACAAACCAACAAAACGCAATGTTGAGTTTTAGAAATGGGGATAATAATGTTGCTTATAGTAATTTCTTCATTAATGCAGGTGGAATTAGAGTGAAAGAAGCAAATAATATTTATTGTTATAATAATTATTTCGAAAATTCTGGAACTACAACTGGCCCATTCAGTGCCGATGCAGTAACTTATGTTTACGACACTACAACATATCCTGTAGTTATTAATAATGTAAATTTTGTCCACAATACTTTTTATAATTGTGCAAACATCGATTTTGGTGGAATTGGAGCTACAAATAATACTTGGGCAAACAATATTTTCAAAAAAACAACAGGTTCTATTTTCATGAATCCAAATTCAGGAACTGCTTTTTCAGGAAATATTTATCAAGGAAATTTAGGGATTACTATAACTTCTGGAATGACTTCTAACGATCCACTTTTAGCAACAAATTCGGATGGATACTATGGATTATCGTCAAATAGTCCCGCTATAGATGCTTCAAGTTCTAACTACCCAGCAATTTTACATATTCCAAACATTGATGATGATTCTAATTTATTGTATGATGTAAGTGGTCAATCTCGACCTTCACTTGCAACATTAAAAGATGTTGGTTGTGATGAATTTACTTCGGGTGCAACTACAAATCATCCTTTACTATTGACAGAAGTAGGTCCATCGTATTTAGGAGGACCTATTACACAAACGCCTACAGCTTCAGCTCAAACTTTCTGTAATTCAGGTACAGTTGCTAATTTAGTTGCATCAGGAACAAATATTAAATGGTACAATAGTGAGGTAAGCACAACTGCTTTGGTTGCTTCAGCTGCATTAACTACAGGAACTTATTATGCTACTCAAACTATCAATGGCATTGAAAGTGAAAGAACTGCAGTTTCAGTTATTTTAAACATAACAACTGCTCCAACAGCAGAATCTCAAGTATTTTGTATGACTAATAGCCCAAAGGTTGCTAATTTAGTAACTACTGGTACGGCACCAAAATGGTATACTTCTGAAACAGGAGGAACTGTATTAGCTCCAAATATTGCTTTAGCTACAGGAAATTACTATGTGTCTCAAACAATGAATGATTGTGAGAGCTCAAGAACTTTAGTTGCAGTAACCTTAAATAGTACTTCTTTACCAACTGCATCTGCACAAACATTTTGTAATTCTGGAACTGTAGCTGATTTAGTTGCAACAGGAACTGCAATCAAATGGTATTCTGCAGAAACTGGTGGAAACGCTTTATCTTCAGACACTGCATTGGCTTCTGGAAACTACTATGCTTCGCAAACTGTAAATGGATGTGAAAGTACTAGAACTTCAGTTGCCATAGTTAGAAATAATACAGCAGTACCATCTGCTTCAGCACAAACTTTTTGTAATTCAGGAAATGTTGGAGATTTAGTTGCTACAGGAAATGCAATTAAATGGTATGCTTCAGCTACTGGCGGAAGTGCTTTATCTTCAGATTCTGCATTGAGTTCTGGGAACTACTATGCTTCTCAAACTTTAAATGGATGCGAAAGTGCTAGAACTTTGGTTTCTGTAGTTAGAAATAATACAGCTGCACCATCTGCTTCAGCACAAAGTATCTGTACATCAGGAACAATAGCTAATTTGGTTGCATCAGGTACAGCAAATCAATGGTATTCTTCAGCAACTGACGGAAGCGCTTTAGCTTCTGATGTTGCTTTAGCTACAGGAAACTACTACGTTTCTCAAACATTAAATAATTGTGAAGGACCAAGAACATTAGTTGCTGTAACTGTTACAAATGGAATTGCTGTTCAACCAGTAGACACAAATATATGTACAACGGCAACAACTTCTACTGCAAGTATTACTGTTGTTTCTTCAGGAGGAACTCCAACTTATGCATGGCAATTTGCAACTGCATTACTTCCAAATACATGGAATACTATTTCTTCTACTAATGCAAGTACAATATATACTACTTATAATTCTGCTACTTTA
>CAILWV010000004.1 GCA_903838055.1 uncultured Bacteroidota bacterium
ACCAACTTGTAGTGTTTCTTCTGGAAGCTTTACAATTACAAATTATAATGCTTCTTTTAGTTATAATGTTACTCCATCATTAGGAGTTATTATTGTTGGAGATTCAGTAACCGCGCCTACAGGTAGTTATACAATAACTGCCACGTCAGGATCTTGCACTTCACCTGTAACTTTGCCAATAGTAATCAATGCGCAACCATCAGCTTTAATTACGCCAACGTTGGGTGTTGTAACCCAACCAACTTGTAGTGTTTCTTCTGGAAGTTTTACAATTACAAATTACAATGCTGCATATAGTTATAATGTTACTCCATCATTAGGAGTTATTATATTTGGAAATTCTGTAACCGCACCTTCTGGAAGTTATACAATAACTGCCACGTCAGGATCTTGCACTTCACCTGTAACTTTGCCAATAGTTATAAATGTATTTAATTACTCTGCATGTGCAAGTATTGCATTAATAAAAACTGCTCAACTAGATGATTTTAATCATGATCAATTAGCTCAAGTTGGAGAACATATTATTTATACATTTGTAATATCAAATACTGGATTAGTTCCATTGACTAATGTAATAATTAATGATCCACTGCCAGGTGTAATTATGACAGGAGGCCCAATTTCTTTGAATGTAGGCGAAATAGATTCAACCTCATTCACGGGAGTTTATACGATTACTGCTCAAGATATAATTAATGGAAGTTTAACTAATCAAGCAACGGTTTATGGAACTCCACCATCAGGAAATCAAGTTCATGATTTATCAAGTAGTGAAAGCAATACTAAAGATGATCCAACAGTATTACCTATTGTAGGTTGTAAAGTCGAAGTTTTCAATGCAGTAACACCAAATAATGATGGTAGTAATGATTTTTTATATATTAGTGGTTTAGATTGTTTTACTGATAATTCAATTGAAATTTTCAACCGTTGGGGAGTTAGTGTTTATGAGATTCAAGGATATGATAATTTGGTTAGGGCATTTAGAGGATATTCTGAAGGAAGGGTTACTATAAATAAATCGGAACTTTTGCCTTCTGGAACTTACTATTATGTTCTGAAATATAAAGATTATCATGGTAATGCTTTATCTAAAACAGGATACTTTTATTTAACACTATAAGATAATTTTTAAAATATCTAATTAGTGTAAAAAATGCACTACTTAGATTAATATAAACAATATGAAAACAAATTTTTTTATTTTCGCTTTGATGTTAGTGGGTTTAGTAAGCTATTCGCAACAAGATTCACAATACACTCAATATATGTATAATACAATGAATGTCAATCCGGCATATGCTGGTTCTAGAGGAGTAATGAGTGTCTTTGGTTTGCATAGAACTCAATGGGTTGGTTTAGATGGAGCTCCAGTAACTAATGCTGTCTCAATTAATACCCCTATTGAAAATTCAAATTTAGGTGTTGGCGTATCATTTATAAATGATCGACTTGGGCCTACTGACGAAAATAATATCTCAATTGATTTATCTTACTCAATTAAAACTTCAGAAACCTATAAATTATCTTTCGGAGTTAAAGGATCAGCAGATTTATTTAGTTTTGATTCTTCAAAATTGAATATTTATTCTTCTGATAATTCATTACAAAGTTATAATAATAAATTTTCACCTAATTTAGGTGCAGGTGCTTATTTTCATTCAGATAATTCCTATTTAGGACTGTCTATTCCTAATTTTTTTGAAACAAAACGCTATAGTGATAATGACTATGTTGTCTATAAAGAAAAAATGAATTTTTATTTAATTGGTGGTTATGTTTTTGATTTAAGTCCAAATTTAAAATTTAAACCCGCATTTTTAGGCAAAATGGTACAAGGAGCTCCTTTACAATTAGATGTCTCGGCAAATTTTATGTTAAATGATAAATTTGTATTAGGTGCAGCATGGAGATGGAGTGCAGCTGCTAGTTTAATGGCAGGTTTTCAAGTTAATGATGGCTTATTTATTGGCTATGGTTATGATTTAGATTCAACCAAATTAGCTCATTATAATTCGGGATCTCATGAAATATTTTTACGTTTTGAATTGTTTAATAGACAAAGCAGGATTGTTTCTCCAAGATTTTTCTAAGTAATGATAATATGAAGAAATTAAACATACTAAAATTTTAAAACAATATAACCGTGATAAATTATAAAAAAATAACCTTATTAATTGCATGTATTGCTTCATTTTGCATGTTCTCTCAAAAAGTTAAAGAAGCAAAAGCAGACAAGGCTTATGATAAATTAGCATATGTTGATGCGATAAAAACCTATGAACGTGTCGTTGCTAGGGGATTAAAATCACAAGATTTATTGCAAAAGTTAGGTAATGCTTATTATTTTAAAGCAGATTTAGTAAATGCAGCTAAATGGTATGGCGAATTGTTCGCTTATACCCAAAATATTGATCCAGAATATTACTATCGTTATGCACAATCACTTAAAGAAGTTAAAGAATATGCGAAGGCAGACCAAATCTTATCTAAGTTCAATGAATTAAAAGGAACTGATTTAAGAGCAAAATTGGCTATAAATGCTAAGGATTATTTAGACCAGATTAAAAAAAATTCGGGAAGATATATTGTTGAAAGTGCAGGTATAAATTCAAAGTTTTCGGATTTTGGAAGTGCTTTTTTTAATAATAAAATTGTCTTTGCTTCAGCTCGAGATACCAGTAGTTTTGCAAATAGACGCCACTCATGGACTGGAGAAGGATTCACAAATTTATTTAAAGCAGATGTTTTATCTGATGGATCATTGACAAAAGCTGAAAGATTTAGTTCTGATATTAATTCGAGAGTGAATGAGTCAACCCCGGTATTTACAAAAGATGGTAAAACAGTTTACTTTACTAGAAATAATTATATAGAAGGAAAATTAGGTAAAGATTCAGAAAAAACTACATTGCTTAAATTGTATAAAGCAACTTTAGAAGGTGAAAAGTGGATTAATATTAAAGAGTTACCTTTTAATAGTAATAATTACAGTATCGCTCATCCTACTTTAAGTGCTGATGAACATACTTTATTTTTTGCTTCTGATATGTCGGGAACTTTAGGTCAGTCTGATTTGTATAAAATTGCAATAAATAACGATGGTTCTTTTGGCACTCCAACAAATCTTGGAAAAAAAATAAATACTGAAGGTCGTGAAACATTTCCAATGTTAACTTCAAATGGAGAATTATACTTTGCATCCGATGGCCATCCTGGGCTTGGAGGATTAGATATTTTTGTTGCCAAAATGGATATAGATGGCAATTTTGGTGAACCAGTAAACATTGGTGAACCAGTAAATAGTTCTTATGATGATTTTGCTTTTTTAATTAACGATAGCTCCCGTTTGGGTTATTTCACTTCTAACAGAGAAGGAGGTAAGGGAGGTGATGATATTTATAAATTTAAAGAATTGAAAAAATTAGTAACTAAATGCGAGCAAGATTTAGCAGGTGTTGTTACTGATAAAGAAACAGGCTTACCTCTTTATAATGCTAAAGTTTCATTATTGGATGTTGATTTTAAAACACTTAAAGATGTTGAATCTGATAAAGATGGAAAATTTGATTTCGGATTAAAAAATTGTAAAACAGTATTTTATATTAAAGTTGATAAACAAGATTTCGTTCCAACACAAACTAACTTAATTACAATTAAAGAAGATGAGACAAGTTTTATTGAAATTTCATTAGAAAAACCCTCTCAAATAATTAAAAAAGGAAGTGATTTAATGAAATTGTTTAATATTAGTATTATACATTTTGATTTAGGAAAATACAACATTCGAGCAGATGCCGAAATTGAATTGGCTAAAATATTAGACGTTTTAGAACAATATCCTCAAATGGAAGTCGATATACGTTCCCATACGGATAGTCGTCAATCTGCTGAAAAAAACAGAACACTTTCTCAAAATAGAGCAACATCAACTATGGACTGGTTTACTAAAAAGGGAATTGCAAAAAATAGATTAACTGCCAAAGGTTATGGAGAATCTCAATTACTTAATAAATGTGCTGATGGGGTTAAATGTACTGAAGAAGAACACCAAGCCAATAGACGTAGTGAATTCATAGTCACTAAAATATAAATTTTTTAAATTAATTAATTCAAGTTATTATTTATTAATTCACTTTGATGGAAAGCAGTTGCAAAAAAATAATGCAACTGCTTTTTTATTTAAATAAATGTTATGTAGATGCATGATTAATATTTATTAATTTTATAGCATTAATTATGAAAAAAAATAGAAATGTATCAAACAAAAATAAGTGGATTAGGCTATTTCGTTCCCGAAAATATTGTCACTAATAATGATTTAGCTGAAATCATGGACACTTCAGATGAATGGATTCAAGAACGAACCGGTATAAAAGAGAGAAGACATATAATAAAAGGTGAAGACACTACAACTTCCATGGGTGTAAAGGCAGCTAGAATTGCTATTGAAAGATCTGGTGTTGTCTATCAAGATATTGATTTTATAGTTTTTGCAACTATTTCCCCCGATTATTATTTTCCAGGTCCAGGTGTCGCATTGCAACACGAACTTGGTTTGAAAACTGTAGGAGCTTTAGATATAAGAAATCAATGTTCAGGTTTTATTTATGCTTTGTCGGTTGCTGATCAATTTATTAAGACAGGTATGTACAAAAACATACTTGTTGTTGCATCCGAGTTGCAATCTTTAGGTTTGGATATGACTAATCGAGGTCGTGGAGTTTCAGTTATATTTGGTGATGGAGCAGGTGCAGCAGTTTTAAGTAGAGAACAAAATAGTAATAAAGGAATTCTATCTACCCATTTACATTCAGAAGGCGAACATGCTAAAGAGTTAGCACTATTAGCTCCAGGCATGGGTGGAAGATGGATTACAGATGTTTTGGCGGATAATAATCCAGATGATGAAACTTATTTTCCGCATATGAATGGACAATTTGTATTTAAAAATGCAGTGTTAAGGTTTACGGAAGTAATAAATGAAGCCTTAGTTGCAAATAGTCTACAAGTTTCAGATATTGATATGCTAATCCCGCACCAAGCAAATCTTAGAATTTCTCAATTCATTCAGAAAAAATTTGGCCTCGAAGATCATCAAGTTTTTAATAATATTCAGAAATATGGAAATACTACAGCCGCATCTATTCCAATTGCTTTAACCGAAGCGTGGGAACAAGGAAAAATAAAAGAAAATGATACTATAGTTTTAGCAGCTTTTGGAAGCGGTTTTACTTGGGCAAGTGCCATTATTAAGTGGTAATATAATATCATGATTTATTTAAAACTCGAAAATTTTCTTTCGAGTTTTTTTATGCCTTTTTTGATTGGAATGAAAGGTGTAATTTTCCCAATAAAATTCTATCTTTGCTCCTTTAAAAATTACTATAATGTTATTACAAAAGATCCTGTCACCAGCCATAATTCAAGCAATTAACCAGCAATTTAGTACTACTATCGAAAAAATTGAATTTCAGGCAACTAGGAAAGATTTTGAAGGAGATATTACTGTTGTAATTTTTCCTTTATTGAAAATTATTAAAGGAAATCCTGTAGATATTGGAACTAAAATTGGAAACTTTTTAGTAGAAAATGTAAAAGAAGTCGAGAAATTTAATGTTGTTGCAGGGTTCTTAAACATTGTAATTTCAGATGGTTATTATATTGATTTTTTCAATTCTATAAAAGACAATACTACTTTTGGGTTTGTTTCTCCTGCTACAAATGAAAAAGCGATTATGGTTGAGTATTCCTCTCCTAACACTAATAAACCATTACATCTTGGGCACATTCGTAATAACCTTTTGGGTTATTCGGTTGCAGAAATTATTAAGGCTTCCGGTAAAAAAGTATATAAAACTCAAATTATCAACGACAGAGGAATTCATATTTGTAAGTCGATGTTGGCTTGGCAGAAATTTGGAGAAGGGCAAACTCCGGAAAGTACAGGTTTGAAAGGAGATAAATTGGTTGGTAATTTCTATGTTCAATTTGATAAGGTTTACAAATCGGAAATTTCTGCTTTAATGTCTCAAGGAAAAACCGAAGAGGAAGCAAAAAAACTTTCCCCAGTTATCCTTGAAGCACAACAAATGTTACTCGATTGGGAAGCAGGAAAACCAGAAGTTATGCAACTTTGGAAAACTATGAACCAATGGGTTTACGATGGTTTTGAACAAACGTATAAAAATTTAGGAGTTAATTTTGATTCCTATTATTACGAATCTAACACCTATTTATTAGGGAAAGAAGTAGTTCAATTAGGTTTAGAAAAAGGAATTTTCGAAAAAGATCCTGATGGTTCTGTTTGGATTGACTTAACACCTGATGGTTTAGATAGAAAAATTGTTCTTCGTTCGGATGGTACTGCAGTTTACATGACACAAGATATTGGAACAGCGATTCAACGTGTTAAAGATTTTTCAGATGTTGGAGGAATGGTTTATACCGTTGGTAATGAACAAGATTACCATTTTAAAGTATTGTTTTTAATTCTGAAAAAATTAGGTTTTGAGTGGGCTACCAATTTATTTCATTTATCCTATGGAATGGTAGAATTACCTTCAGGAAAAATGAAATCTAGAGAAGGCACTGTTGTTGATGCAGATGATTTGATGGAAGAAATGACCACAACGGCAAAAACTATTTCTGAGGAACTAGGGAAATTAGATGGTTATTCGGATGCTGAAAAAGCTAAATTATATAAAACAATCGGCCTTGGAGCATTGAAATATTATATGCTAAAAGTAGATCCTAAAAAATCAATGATGTTCAATCCAGAAGAATCTGTAGATTTTGCTGGAAATACTGGGCCATTCATTCAATATACTTACGCTCGAATACAATCTATTTTGCGTAAAGCAGATTTTGATTTTAATTCTGTTATTTTGAATGCTAGAGAGGAATCACTGCATCCTAAAGAGAAAGAATTATTAAAACAAATCGCTCTTTTTCCAGAAGTAATTCAAGATGCTGCCAACAATCATAGTCCTGCATTAGTTGCAAATTTTACTTATGATTTGGTTAAAGAATACAATTCATTCTACCAAACGGTTTCTATTCTTGGAGAAGAAAATCAAACAAGAAAAGTTTTCCGAGTTCAATTGTCTCAAAAAGTTGCGGACACTATTAAATTAGCATTTCAACTTTTGGGAATTGAAGTTCCAGAAAGAATGTAAAAACGAAATTTACAATAAATTCTGAATTCTGAATTCTAAATTCTGAATTCTAAAACTTATATTTGCAATTCAAAAAAAATAGATTTCTATGTTCAATAATTTAAGCGAAAAACTAGATAAAGCATTCCATATTCTAAAAGGACATGGTAAAATTACCGAAGTAAACGTTGCCGATACTTTAAAAGAAGTTCGTCGTGCTTTGTTAGATGCCGATGTTAACTTTAAAATTGCTAAAGATTTTACTACTAAAGTCAAGGAAAAAGCAATGGGACAAAACGTATTAACCACTTTAGAGCCAGGACAATTATTGGTGAAATTGGTAAAAGATGAATTGACCGAATTAATGGGTGGGGATGCAGCAGGAATCAATCTTTCTGGAAATCCAACTGTGATTTTAATGTCGGGTTTACAAGGATCTGGTAAAACTACTTTCTCTGGGAAACTTGCTAATTATCTTAAAACAAAAAAGAACAAAAAGCCACTTTTAGTTGCTTGTGATATATACCGTCCTGCTGCAATCAATCAGTTGCATGTAGTTGGAGATCAAATAGGCGTAGAGGTATATTCGGAGCCTGAAAATAAAAATCCTGAAGACATTTCACTTAAAGCAATTGCTTATGCTAAAGCAAATGGATTTAATGTTGTTATTGTCGATACTGCTGGTCGTTTGGCTGTGGATGAGGAAATGATGACCGAAATTGCAAATGTTCATAAAGCAATTCAACCTCAAGAAACATTGTTTGTTGTAGATTCAATGACAGGTCAAGATGCTGTTAATACTGCTAAAGCCTTTAACGATAGATTAAATTTTGATGGGGTTATTCTTACAAAATTAGATGGAGATACTCGTGGTGGAGCAGCAATTACTATTAAATCAGTAGTAAACAAACCAATTAAATTTGTTGGAACTGGTGAAAAAATGGACGCTATTGACGTGTTCTATCCTTCACGTATGGCCGATCGTATTCTTGGTATGGGAGATGTTGTTTCTTTAGTTGAAAGAGCTCAAGAGCAATATAATGAGGAAGAAGCAAGAAAATTGCAAAAGAAAATTGCAAAAAATGAATTCGGTTTTGATGATTTCTTGTCACAAATACAACAAATCAAAAAAATGGGAAGTATGAAAGATTTGATTGGAATGATTCCTGGTGCTGGTAAAGCAATGAAAGATGTTGAAATTGAAGATGATGCTTTCAAACACATTGAAGCAATCATCCATTCGATGACACCAATAGAAAGAAGTAGACCTTCTTTAATTGACATGAAACGTAAAACTAGAATTGCAAAAGGTTCTGGTAGAAAAATAGAAGAAGTAAATCAATTGATGAAACAATTCGAACAGATGAGTAAAATGATGAAGATGATGCAAGGACCGGGAGGAAAAAATATGATGCGTATGATGGGCGGAATGAAAGGCGGAATGCCGCAAATGTAATGTAGAGACGTGATTTATCACGTCTTTTTTATTGAGTGGTTGGTAAGCAAATTCAAAAGTGCAGGGACAATAAAAGTAGATAACAATAACTAATATTGATGAATGAACTAGTACAAAAACATATTGGAAAGAAAAGAATATTTACTGTTGAAAAAAAAGGAGTTAGATATCAAAGATTTGAGGAAGGCAAATATATTGATGAACTTTATAAATGGGAAAATATTGGTTTTGATGAAACTATAATAAGTCAATTACCATCTAAATTTGAAATGTTATTATTTGGTTCTCTTATGATGAACGTTTTAACATTGACAATTCCATTTACTTTAGATGGCAATGACAAAGTAATTGGTGTTATAATTGGTATTTTTACTTTGGCAACAATATTAATAACTAAAAAATTATTTACCAAGAAATTTGAAAAGATCCTAACTGGTGGATATCCTATGAGTTTCTTCTATTTTGAAAGTCACAAAAATGATGTAGATGCTTTTATTAAAGTATTGAAAAAAAATAAAATAGATTTTTTAAAGCATAAATATATTGATAAAGAAGAATATGAAAATATTGAATCCTATTATACTAGATTAAACTGGTTAAAAGATGAAGAGATTATAACAGAAGAAGAATACAAAATATTTAAAGGAAAAAAAATTAATCCAATTATAGGATTCTAAAACAACAACACAACACACAAAATAACTACACAATGACAATTTTAGACGGAAAAAAAGTATCGGAAGATATCAAAAATGAAATTGCTGCCGAAGTCCAAAAAATGAAAGACAACGGCGAAAAAGTACCACACCTTGCCGCAATAATTGTAGGTAGCGATGGCGCAAGTTTAACCTATGTTGGCAGTAAAGTAAAGGCTTGCGAACGAGTAGGATTCGAATCGACTTTGGTAAAGATGCCAAATACAACATCGGAAACAGAATTGCTAAATAAAATTAAAGAACTTAATCAAAACGATGCTATTGATGGGTTTATAGTTCAATTGCCTTTACCAAAACAAATTGATACCCAACAGATAATTAATTCAATTGACCCAAGTAAAGATGTGGATGGTTTTCATCCTGAGAATTTTGGAAAAATGGCACTAGATATGAGTACCTTTATTCCTGCAACTCCGTTTGGAATTTTGGAATTGCTTGAGCGTTATAATGTTCCAACCGATGGAAAACATACTGTAATTATCGGAAGAAGTCATATAGTGGGAAGACCTATGAGTATCTTGATGGGAAGAAACCAGTTTCCTGGAAATTCTACAGTTACATTAACCCACAGTCATACAAAAAACATTAACCAAATAACTTCTCAAGCGGATATTATTATTACGGCATTAGGGGTTCCGAATTATCTAAAAGCAGAAATGGTTAAAGATGATGTAGTGGTTATTGATGTTGGTATTACTCGTGTAGCTGATGAAAATTCTGAAAAAGGATATAAGATTGTTGGTGATGTTGATTTTGAAAATGTATCAAAAAAAGCATCTTTTATTACTCCAGTTCCTGGTGGAGTTGGACCAATGACAATTGCAATGCTATTAAAAAATACGCTTTTGGCAAGAGAACAAAAAAAGGAAAAAAAATAAAATGACTTTTTCTGTTGCTTCTATTTCTCAACTTGAAATTATTCAAGATTTAGCCAAAGCGATTTGGCCAGATGCCTACAGTAAAATCTTATCGAATGAGCAGTTGGATTACATGATGGAAATGATGTATAGTTTTGATTCTTTAGAAAGGCAATTAAAGAACAACAATGTTTTTTTATTAGCAAAAGAAGATAATGATTTTATCGGATTTGCTTCTTATGAACTTAATTTTCAGAATTCCAATAAAACTAAAATTCATAAATTATATGTTTTGACAAATGTTCAGGGCAAAGGCGTTGGTAAAAAAATGATTCTTCATATTCAAGAAATCGCAAAGAAAAATTGCAATTCTGCGTTAATTCTGAATGTAAATAAATACAATAAAGCCAAAGATTTTTATCTGCATAATCAATTTGAAATTGCCGATTCACTTGTGGTAGATATCGGAAATGGTTATGTAATGGATGATTTTGTAATGGAAAAAAAGATTTGAAAAGAAATAACCCAAGATTTTGTCTTGGGTTATTTTTTTATGATTTTGATGTGGCTTCTTTATAAATTTTATAGGTCCCTCTAAGCGTTATTAAATGTAAAAACAAAATTGCTAACTTAGATGGAATACTTAAAGAAAAACCAAATTCATCTGTCTCTGAAATAATAAAGAATGCATAACTGTAATATATTGTCGAAATTGAAATTAATACAGCTGTAGCAATAATAAAAAAAGGTTTGTTTTTGCAAAATCCAATTGAAAAGTAAACTAGCACTAAAGAAATCATGATAAAACTTACTTTTTTTAGTGTATTTTCCTCCGAATAAAAGTGTCCAAGTGTAACTAAAATGGTAAGAATTAAAAAGAGTAAAGCAGGTAGAAAATACAATATATTACTAAAATAATTAGTATCTACTTTGTTGAAAATTGTAATGTTTTCAGCAATTTCAGCATCACTAAAACCATCTCTTTTTAAATACGTCATTACATCCTTTTTGGAATAATTGTATTTAAGATATCTTTCAATTTCTTTTTTAATTTCTTTTTTCGATTCCATTTTTTTATCTATTTCTAAAATCCCTTCTAGGTTGAATCGAAATTTTAGGGGTTACTTTAGGAAAACTTGCTTCTTCTGTTTTGCTTGAAGGTTCTATTAATTGATTGAGTTCAACAACTTCATCATCCGTTAAATGTCGGTATCTTCCTAACGGTACATCTAAAGTAATATTAATAATTCGAGTTCTTTTTAAGGCGGTAACTTCGTAATCTAAATGCTCACACATTCTACGAATTTGTCTATTTAATCCTTGAGTAAGTACAATTCTAAAGACATTTTTACTTATCTGTTCCACTTTGCATTTTCGAGTGATAGTATCCAAAATCGGAATACCATTTGCCATTCTATCTATGAAACGATCTGTTATTGGGCGGTTTACAGTTACTATATATTCTTTCTCGTGATTGTTTCTAGCTCTCAAGATTTTATTTACAATATCGCCATCATTGGTCATGAAAATCAATCCCTCACTGGCTTTGTCCAATCTTCCAATGGGGAAAATACGTTCTGAATAATTGATATAATCTACAATATTATCTCTTACATCCAAGTTGGTAGTACATTCAATTCCAGCAGGCTTATTAAAAGCAAGATAAATTCGCTTTTGTCGGTTCTCTCTTACCAACTTGCCATCTACGCGAACTTCATCATTAGGACTGATTTTAGTGCCCATTTCAGGCACTACTCCGTTTATTGTAACTTTCCCTTGCTCAATTAATTTGTCTGCTTCCCTACGAGAGCAAAATCCAGTTTCAGATAAAAATTTATTTATTCTTGTGAGATTTTCTTCCATTTAGCAAAAGTAATCAATTTGAAAATCAGATAATTTAAATAATAAAAATCTTTGCAACAATTAGTTTTTTAGATTTTTGTTTCTATAAAATCAACAATAGTTTGATACAAATCTGCATCATGCATGCTATGCCCTAGACCTTTTGTTTCTATAAATTTGGCAGTTTTCCAGGCACTATCAATTTTATAACCTTCATTCAATAATACAACTAAATCCTCTTGATCGTGTGCAATAATCCCTGAAATTGTAGTTTCTTCTAAGAATTTTGCTGCAGAAAAATCTTCAATTACAATTTTAAATCTACTTTGAATATAGTTTTTAAATTGTTCTTGCACCTTTAGATTTAAGCTTAGCATTTTAAAATAATTTTCCATAATTATTTTAAAATCACTAGGTGCTCCAAGTAAAATCATTTTTTCTAGTTGGTGAGAGTAATGTTTTTGAAAATACGCTAATGCATTGCCACCAATTGAATGACCAATAGCAATCTTAGGTTGGTATTTTTGCACAATTTCATTAATAAATTCCGAATAGATAAGAACGTTAAATTCTTTATCCATGTTAAAACCATGAGCAGGTGCGTCTATTGCAAGTATAGTTTTTCCTGTTTTCTTCAAATATGGAAGTAGTTTTTTCCATCTTGAGGCGTTACTTTCCCAACCATGAACCAATAAAATAACTTCATTATTTCCTTCCCAAAGGTAGGTGCTAAATTCTTGGCCTCTTAATTTGTGAATTTGACGTGTAGATTTTTGTAATGTTCTAGGAATTCTTTCCTGTTTAATTTTGCCTTTTCTTGGTTCACTAAAAAATTTATAAGCTAGTGATAGCGATTGCTTAGGTGATATATAACTCAATAAGTTGATATAACTCCCAATGCTTTTTGCAACAATTTTTTGAATAGTTTTTTTCATAAAAAAATCCCGATTGAATCGGGATTTAAGGTATTACATTTTTGCAAATAATTTATCCATTTTTTCTCTTTCTTCATCTGCCAAAGCGGCATCAACTAAAATTCTTCCAGAATGCTCATCTGTGATGATTTTTTTTCTAGCAGCAATTTCAACTTGTGTTTGTGGAGGTATAGTGAAGAATGAACCTGCAGATGCACCTCTTTCAATAGAAACTACTGCTAATCCGTTTCTTACACTAGAACGAATTCTTTTGTAAGCTGCTAACAATCTTTCTTCTATTGAACCTTCAAATTCAGCTGACTTTTTAATTAAATAAGTCTCTTCTTTCTCAGTTTCAGACATAATATCGCTTAATTCTGCTTTTTTATGTTTTAAGTGGGTTGTTTTTTGTTCTAATTTTTCTTTAGAATTTGCAACTACTTCTTTTTTATGCTCTGTAGACGCTTTAAGTTCTTTTATTTGCTTTTCAGCCAATTGAATTTCCAATTCTTGGAACTCTACTTCTTTTGTTAAAGCATTAAATTCTCTATTATTACGAACATCTTTTTGTTGTTCTGCATATTTTTTTATTGCCAAATGATGGTTATCAATTGCCACTTTTTTAGATTTGATGCTATCTTCAATAGAAACCAAGTCAGATTGTAATTTCTCTAAACGAGTAGTCAAACCCGCTACTTCGTCTTCAAGATCTTCCACTTCTAAAGGTAATTCACCTCTTACGTTTCTAATTTCGTCAATTCTAGTGTCGATAATTTGTAAATCGTAAAGCGCTCTTAATTTTTCTTCAACGCTCAATTCTTTTGTAGTAGCCATTTTCTATAAGTACTTAACTGGATTAGTATTTTCTTCCGATAAAACGAATGCAAAATTAGTAATTTTTTCTTTAAGATAGTCAACAATATAATTTTTTGTATACCTTTCACTTTCAAAATGTCCAATGTCGGCTAAAACTATCTGATTTTCAGACTCATAAAAGTTGTGGTATTTCAAATCGGCTGTTAAAAAAACATCGGCTCCTGCCTGAATTGCATTTTTAATTGCAAAACTTCCGGATCCTCCAAGAACTGCAACCTTTTTTATTGATTTACCCAACAATGCAGAATGTCTAATTCCTCCGCATTGCATCTTATTTTTTACTAATTCTAAAAACTCAACTTCGGTTAAAGGTTTTTCCAATTCACCAACCATTCCTAGACCTATTGTTTGATGTGCATTTTGTAAATCATAAATTTCATAAGCTACTTCTTCGTAAATATGATTATTAAATAAAGCTTTCAAAATTTTACTTTGTAAATGTTTTTCAAAAGTTACTTCAATTTTAATCTCTTTTGCTTCTACAAATTCAAATCGTTCTCCAATTTCAGGATTGCTATTTTCATTACCCATATAAGTTCCAACTCCTTGAGAGGTAAAACTACAATCTTCATAATTGCCTATCTTTCCTGCTCCAGCATCAAATAGAGCATTGCGAACTTTCTCCATGTTTTCAGGGATGGTATATGTAACCAATTTCTGAATAAAATTAGACTTCGGAACTAATATTTTAGTATTTGTTAAACCTAATGCATCACAAAAAATCTTATTCACACCATTTTTATGGTTATCTAAAGCTGTGTGTACCGCATAAATTGCAATATCATTTTTAACAGCTTTAATTATAGAGCGTTCCACGTAATTTTTTCCCGTAATTTTCTTAATTCCAGAAAATAAGATAGGGTGGAAGCAAACAACAAGGTTACATTTTTTAGTAATGGCTTCGTCAATCACGCTCTCCAAAGCATCATGGCAAACTAAAACTCCAGTGGCTTCCTCGTCATTATTTCCTACTAATAACCCTACATTGTCAAAATCCTCTGCATACGCTAAAGGAGCCATTTCTTCAAGAACTATGATGATATCTTTTATTTTCATAAAATCTTATTTGTTGTTTTATTTTTCTGAATTTCTAACCCAAAATCCATTAAGTTGCCCATTCGTTTAATAATTCCTTAATAACCCAGGTGTTATTTACATTTTCCATCAATAAAAAACAACCATTGTTGTGTTCTATGTTTCTATAAAAAGCGACTTTTACTAAGCAATATTTTAAACCAAAATACATTGGTTTACTTACAATCATTAATCGTTGGTTATTTTCATCGGCTTTTTTTGAAATTATTTGATATTCTTCTAAGGATAAACAATTGTTTACTTTGCTTTTTAAATATTGATATTGATTGTTGAAAATGATACTCATTTCTTTCTTCCAATCTTCGTTAATAACAATATTTACTTGTTTTTTAATTTCTACCGAATTCTTTTTTAATAGTATATTTTTATTTATGACTTCGAAAGTTTCTTCGTTGTTTGGTGCTTTCTGACAATAGAAATTCAAATATTGCATTCTGTTTTTTACAATTACTTTTTCATTTTGATAGTATTTAATCAACAGGATTTTAAGTATTTCTGCATCTTGGTTTTCTTGTGCAAATCCAAATTGAAAGCAAAATAGTAATGCTACAAAAAGTTTAAAATTTAATTTCATTTCTAATTTTTTTCTATTCCAAAGATAAAAAATGTTATATTAGTAGTGGTATTATTTTTAAGAAAATAAAATAGCCCGTTTTTTGTATCTTTGTATTTCAAAATTTACATATTATGACCACATTTAGAATAAAAATAAACAAACGCACTAAAGCCGGAAAAGCATTTATGGCTATGTCAGAAACTTTTTTTAAAGGGGTTGAAGGAATTGAAATTATTGAAAATGTTTTGGAAAAAAAATCTGAAAAGAAAGAAATTTTGTACAATCCAGAATTCGTTACTATGGTTTTAGAATCGGCTAAGAGTAAGAACAGAACTACTGTAAACTCCAAAAACCTATGGCAAAGGATATATTGAGTTAACCGATTTAGCCAAAGAGCATCTTCAAAAACATAAAAAATCAGGTAATAAATCCAATTTGAATAAAATTTCAAAAATATTTGAAGATTTAGAAAACCATCCTTTTACAGGAGTTGGAAATCCGGAGCAATTAAAACACAGTTTAATGGGCTTTTGGTCCAGAAAAATAAATCAAAAAGAAAGGATAATATACTCTGTAAATGACACTTTAGCCTTAGAAGAAGTTATTTCGGTAATGTGTCATTATTCTGATAAATAGCATATGAATTTTCTTCGAAAAATACTTTTTCCATTCTCCATTCTATATGGATGTATAACTTCTGTAAGGAATTTTCTTTTTGATAAAGGGATTTTGAAATCCTATTCTTTTGATGTTCCTGTAATTGCAGTTGGAAATTTAAGTGTTGGAGGAACTGGTAAAACCCCTCAAATAGAATATTTAATTCGTTTACTTTCGTCAAATTATAAAATCGCTACGTTAAGCAGAGGATATAAACGTAAATCTAAAGGCTTTGTTATAGCCGATTCCAATTCAAATGCAGAAATTCTTGGCGATGAACCTTTTCAAATCCATCAAAAGTTTCCTCAAATTACTGTTGCTGTGGATGCCGATAGAAAAAACGGAATTGAAAAATTAGTATCTTTAAAGGATAAATCCGAAGTTATTTTGCTAGATGATGCCTTCCAACACCGACGAGTAAAAGCAGGTTTTTATATATTACTTTCGGCTTACGATGATTTGTTTTGCGATGATTTCCTGCTTCCAACAGGCAATCTGCGCGAAAGCAGAAAAGGCGCAAAGCGTGCCGATGTGATAATTGTCACCAAATGTCCGAAAGATTTATCGGAGATTGCACAACAAAATATTAAAAATAAAATAGGGTTAGAGGTTCCAATTTATTTTAGTTATATTGATTATGACGACTTGGTTTATAATCCAAATGAAAGTAAAAAAGTTAGTGAAATTAAATTGTTAGATAAATTGGTAATTGCCGGAATAGCAAAGCCAGAACTTTTTTTTAATTATTTAGAAGTTTCAAAAGACGATTGTTTGGTGTACCCTGATCATCATTTTTTTACGGAAAAAAATTTGAACCAAATAGAAAGCAAAGCAAATAATAAGATAATTATTACGACCGAAAAAGATTTCGTTCGATTGAAAAAATACCATTTAAAATCACTTTTTTACTTACCAATAAAAAGTAGTTTTATTTCAAACAGAGAAGAATTAGATAATAAAATTTTAAATTATGTGGGAACAAAGATTAAAACATCAAATAAAAGATGACATCCCAATTATTACCTTTTTTTGTTTTGTGATTTTGTAATCTTGTTTTATTTGTGAAATAAACATAATTTTCTTTATTGGTATGTGATATATTATTTAATTTTCACCTTCAAATTCAATTCCATTATCAAAATCAAACATTACACCATTGATTTTTTCAAAATAAAAATTTGGTCCTGCTCCCCCTGATCTATATTTCCATTTCCCAACTAATACATCGAAACATGTATTATTTCCTTTTCCTAAAATTTCAAAGACTCTATTTGCAGGATCATATTTATATTTATATTCAACTACACAATTTAATTTTGGAGATGATTCTAGTTCATTTAAATTATTTATATCAAAAGTAAATTCTAATTTAATGTTTTCACTATAAATTTTTATAACATTTTTACTTTCTATTATCATATACCAAAACTCTCTTCCTTTTCCAAATAATTCTGACTTGTTTTGTTTCTCTCCAACTTTACACTCTTGATCAAACCTATAACAATTACCAATATTTAAACAAGGCTCCTCACTAAAATCACTTGATTTGTTTTTTTTACAACCTAATAAAAATGTTAAAAATGTGCCAATAAACAATAGAATAAGTAGATTTTTTTTCATATCTAATATATTTTACTTTCGAAACATATATAATATTTTTTTGTTAGAGATTCAAGTTTAGAATAAAATAAATATTTTTCGGAATCTATGTTATTCACTAATGTCCAATAATTTAAATTTTGTAAATCTGCTTCGCTTGGCTTATTGTTTAGATAAATATTTACCTTATAGACGTGGTCATTTTGAATTGATATTCCAACAATACATCCGTTATTTAAATTTGCAAAAAACATTATAATATCATCAAACCTATTGTCTTCTGTAAATTCTGTGAGATGCTCTCGAAAATAATCTTCTACAAATTTTTTGCTTTGCCCCATTAAGTTTAGGTTTAAAACTATTAGTAAATCACTAATAGATCCACCATTGATGAAATTTCTATCTTTCTTTTTAAAAAAAAACATTGTTTAAGTATTGATTTAAGTAAATGAAAATATTTAAAATAGAAATTATTTAATTTTTGACTTGATTAGCATTTTTGTCAACTTTTTCAATAAAACCTCATATTATGCATTTTTACTTGCATGAAAATGTTTCTTGATTAAAATCTTTTTTTGCTTTGTATTTTTCTTCAATAAATTATCTAAATTCCTATTATTTGTTTTATATTTGAGAGTGTAAATTATAATTGTAAAAATAATAAAAAAAAACTAATGTTGTGAAGTTTTTGTGAAGTTTTATCCATAAACATTCATTTTTTAAACATTGATTTTCAAATAAGTATTGCAAATTAAAATATATTTTAAATGTGGGAACAAGTTCAAGAAACCGTTAGTTATATTAAAGAAAAAATAGGGTTTACACCAGAATATGGAGTGATTTTAGGTTCAGGTTTAGGAAGTTTTACAGAGGATATCCAGGTAGAATGTACCTTGCCTTATTCGGAAATACCCAATTTTCCAATATCTACAGTTCAAGGTCATAAAGGCGCTTTGGTTTTTGGAACTATCGGAACCAAAAGAGTCGTTGCTATGCAAGGGCGTTTTCATTATTATGAAGGCTATGATATGAAACAAGTTACTTTCCCTGTGCGGGTGATGAGGTTTTTGGGAGTAACTAAATTGGTAGTTTCTAATGCTTCAGGTGGCGTAAATCCTAACTACGAAGTGGGTTCTATAGTGCTTATTAAAGACCATATTAATATGATGCCTGAACATCCGTTACGCGGTAAAAATGACGAACGTTTCGGTCCTCGTTTTGTAAACATGAGTGAACCTTATAGTCGAGCCATGTTGCTTAAAGCAAAAGAAGTTGCGGCTTCCTTAAACATTGAAGTACAAGACGGTGTGTATATGGGCTTGCAAGGACCAACTTTTGAAACTTTGGCAGAATACAGAATGGTGAAAAATATTGGTGCCGATTGCGTTGGAATGTCTACCGTTCCAGAAGTTATTGTTGCACGACACATGGAAATGGAAGTCTTCGGATTGTCCGTTATTACAGATATGGGGGATGAAGAAAATATTGAAGAAGTAAACCATGCTGAAGTCCTTAAAGCTGCACAAAAAGCTGAGCCTTCTGTTCGGAAATTAATTAAGGAATTGATTATTCAGTATTAGCTTTTTTACAAAATTTTACAAATTATATTTTGAATTTATCTGTTTTTCCTGTAAGGTTTCTAAAAACTTGTAGGTGTAAATTAAATACCTACAAGTTTTTTTAAACCTTGCAGGACTAAAACAATGAAAGTTCCCGCGCTACACGCAGTTTGGGACTAAATTAAGCCCATTATTCGGATTTGCCAAATCTTTAAACCAACTTCCAATTAAGCCTAAAACCCAAATTGCTTGTAGTGTATGTTGGTGGCAGGTTGTTGTCATCGTAAATCACGAGTTTCTTCAATATTTTCAAGTTTTGGATGTCGGATTTCTGTTAGAACACCGAAAATTTCCAACTTCTTCATTATGCTTCTGTACTCGTTTTCCATTTTACACGTTTCCTCTTTGGAATATTAAGTAATTATGAAATGTTTTTTTTGTTTTTAGAAACGGTTGATAACCTTTTTTTTATTTGATATGCAATTTCCCAATTGATGATAGAGAATAATATATTACCAATTATTGCGGTATTAATTCCATACGGATCAGATGGAGGATAATAAAAATCAGAGAATTTAAAGGCTAATAATAAACTTAAATACGCAATTAAAATTCCGACTAAAATATTTGTAATTGGATTTATTTTTATATAAAAAAAAGCTACCAAAATATCCATAATGCTAAAGATTAAAAATGCCTTCCAAAAAATTTCTTTAAAAGGTAGTTGAGAACCTATTTTAAAATAAATAAAAGTTGAAAAGTAATATCCGAGAATTAAGATTATATACAGTAAAATTCGTTTCAATAAATTCATTTTCAAGTATGTGTTTCTATTTTTACAATTCTATTTTTTTAAAAGACTGAAAGCAATTGATTTTTCATATGCGTCATTTCGGTGCAACTTGCCACCAAGTAATTGCTAGAGCATGTCTTTTAGTGAAATTTAATTATAGAAGTTATTCGTGTCAACTACTTATTCATAAATTGAATTAAGTCGATAATTCGGGATGAATATCCTACTTCGTTATCGTACCATCCTACTACTTTAACCATTTTATCGATTACCGAGGTTAGTTGGGAATCAAAAACACAAGAGTTTTTATTACCAATAATATCCACCGAAACAATAGGGTCGTCCGTGTAATCTAGAATCCCTTTTAGGTTAGTTTCTGCGGCTTTTTTAAATGCTAAATTGATCTCTTTTATAGTGACTTCCCGAGTTACATTAAAAGTAATATCGGTTAAGGAACCATCAGGCACAGGCACTCGAATGCCGCAACCACCAATTTTTCCTTCTAAAGCTGGAAATATTTTTGTCAATGCTTTGGCTGCTCCAGTAGTGGTTGGAACTATTGATTGGCTTGCACCTCTAGCACGACGCAAATCTTTATGTGGTTGGTCGTGAAGACTTTGGTCGGTGGTGTAGGAATGCACTGTGGTAATGTACGCTTGTTCTATGCCGCACAATTCTTTAATGACTTGCATCATTGGTGCTGCATTGTTAGTAGTGCAACTCGCATTAGAAACTATCGTTTCCGATCCGTCTAAAATTTGTTCGTTTACACCAAGTACCACAGTTTTTATTTCGGGAACTTCCGATGGTGCTGATAGAATTACTTTTTTTGCACCTACTAGAATATGGGCATTTATTTCTTCAAAGGTTTTGTATTTTCCGGTAGATTCAATTACCATGTCAATTGAATCCCAATTAAGATTAGAGATTTCTTTCTCATGAAAAAACAAATACGATTTTCCATCTATAATAATTGCATTTTCGTCATACGAAACTACGCTAGGTAAAACCCCATGAATGCTGTCGTATTTTATCAAATGTGCCATCGTTCGATTATCGGCAATGTCGTTAATAGCGACTACTTCAATAGTGGGATGATTGAGTAATAACCGAAAGAGATTTCTTCCAATTCTTCCAAAACCGTTAATGGCAATTCTTGTTTTCAATTTCTTATTTATTTAAAGAATATGTTTGGCTGCATGGTAAGAAGAGCGCACTAAAGCACCACTTTCTACATGACGGAATCCCATTTCTTTGCCTATTTTTTCGTATTTTTCAAATTGTTCCGGTGTAATAAATTCTTTTACCGGAAGGTGTTTTTTACTAGGTTGTAAATATTGCCCAATGGTAATAATATCCACATTTTGATTGCGAATATCTTGCATTGTCTCTAACACTTCTGCTTCGGTTTCACCAAGTCCAAGCATAATTCCAGATTTAGTTCGGTGTATTCCTTTTTCTTTTAAATAACGTAAAACCTCTAGGCTTTTATCGTATTTCGCTTGTATTCTTACTTCACGAGTCAATCTGCGTACAGTTTCCATATTATGAGAAACTACCTCAGGATTGGCTTCAACTATTCGATCTAGATTTCTAGTATTTCCTTGAAAATCAGGAATTAAAGTTTCAAGAGTGGTTTCTGGATTCATTCTGCGAATTGCTTGCACGGTTTCTAACCAAATTATTGATCCCATGTCTTTTAAATCATCTCTATCTACGCTAGTAATTACAGCGTGTTTGATATTCATGATTTTAATAGATCGTGCTACTTTTTCAGGTTCATCCCAATCTACAGTTTCAGGACGACCCGTTTTTACACCACAAAATCCGCAAGAACGAGTGCATATATTTCCAAGGATCATGAAGGTTGCGGTGCCTTCTCCCCAACATTCGCCCATATTTGGGCAACTACCAGAGGTGCAAATGGTATTAAGTTTGTATTTGTCAACTAAACCTCTTAGTTCGGTATATTTTTGTCCAATTGGTAATTTTACCTTTAACCATTTTGGTTTTCCGATGGGTAATGTATTTTCCTTAATTGATTCCATGCATTATTTTTTTTCAGTAGCAAAGATAAGTATATTGGAATTAGAAAAAGTGAAAAGAAATTCGAAAAATAAAGGTTTAATTAGAAATTCAAAACAAAATGAAATCCCTGTAATTGATTTCAACTACAGGGATTAAAAAACAGTTAGCAAAAATTACAATTGTACTACAATAGGTAAAGTATAACGAGTTCGTACCGCTTGGTTGTCTTTATAACCTGGTTCCCATTTTGTTTTTAAAGATTTTAATACCCGCACAGCCTCTTTACTAACAACTTCACTATTACTTTGTGTTACTTCAATATCGGTCATATTGCCATTTTTTTCTATTACAAAAGATACTAAAACGCGAATTGTTTCTCCTTCTTCGTCTATTTCTTGTTTCTCAAAATTACGACCAACATACTCGTAGAAATTTTTCATTCCTCCAGGAAAAGAAGGCTGTCTATCTAGTTCAGATGTTTTTACAGGTCCAGTAGTAGGTGCTGATGTAGTAACTGTAGATCCTGTGCCTTGAATTATTGGAATGCCAGACGTGCCAGTGCCAGTAGGAGAAGTTGGTGTGTTGACACTAGGAGCCTCTGTATTTTTTGTAACGGGAACTATTGCTTTTTCTTTTGGAGCAACTTGGTAGTTTTTATTATCAAGAGGGGTTTTTGCTGCAGGAGTTTTTACTGCAGGAGTTTTTATAATTGGAATAATTGCATCTGTTGGAGGATGAATATTTACAATATGAATTGTAGGATCTGAAGGAATAACTGAAGGAATAACTTCGGGAACAGTACTAAATGAACTTAATATAAAAGTACTTCCTACTAGGAAACATATTCCGAATAGAAATGCAAAGAAGGTTGTTCTTTCACTATTCAAACGCAATTGATAGGCACCATACTTTTGATTCTTGCCTTGAAATACAAGGTCTAACCACTTTTTTTCAAAGATACTAACGTTGGACATAATTTATAGTTTTAAAGGTTAAGTATCGATGTTACATAAGTAAAGTGTTTTATTTTAATAACGCAACGTTTTGAGTGTTATTGTATGAATGTGAAGATTAAATTAATAAAATCTTATTATATTGTTCTATATTGATCTATTTTATTAGATAATTGTTTGTAATTATTGAATCTATTCAATTACATCACTGATTAACCCTGATGGAAGCAAGCTACCGTGTAGCGCGGACAGCAGGAATAGGGATAGCACAAATGCTAAATGATTCGTCGCTAATAATTTTTTAAAAATCTTGGGTTAACGCTTAGACTGAATTATTTCTGCAAGGAGTTTTTTAGCACGAAGGAGTTTGATTTTAACATTGCTTAGCGGTTCTTGAAGTTGCTCTGAAATCTCTTGGTAACTCATTTCTTGAAAATAGCGCAACTGAATTACTTCTTGATAATGCGGTTTCAATTCTTTGATGAAATGAAGGAGTTGGGCAAGGTTTTGCTCAGTAATAAGTTCATCTTCTGCAGATGGGGAACTGTCGGCAATGTTTTGAGCTTGTTGGTCTTCTTCGTCTGTAATGTCTATAAAAAGATTTGATTTTTTCTTGCGTAATAAGTCGATATGCACGTTTTTTGCGATTGCAATTATCCAAGTATTGAATTGAAATTCAGGGTTGTAAGTAGATAATTTATCAAAGGCTTTAGAGAATGTTTCTATAGTAATATCTTCCGAATCGGTTTCGTTTTCGGTGCGTTTTAACATAAATCCATATACTTCATTCCAATAATGGTCAAGCAAATAAGTAAAAGCTACTTGGTCGCCATTTTTTGCCTTTTCTATATAGGAAATTATTTCCACTGTACAGGTTTTGAAAATGTATTAGTAAGAAAGATGTTTAACTGCGAAGCTACTAAAATTATTTCAATAATTGGAAACCAATACATTACGTCTTTTTCTTTTAATTTTCCAGCTGCAAAGCCTAAGGAAATCCAAGCGAAAATATAACGAAAAACAATTATGCTTACTACAATAATCCATTGAAATTGAAAAGCTAATAGGATTACTGGAAGGATAAAAAATAATAATTGCGTACCATAGAAAACTGCTAATTGGCCACGATCGAATGATTTATAATATTTTGCAGTTGCTACATGTCTTCTTTTTTGGGTAAACCATTCTTTAAAAGTGGTTTTAGGTTTAGAAAACGTAAAACTATCGGCTGAAAAGCAAATGGTTGTATTTTTGGCGTTTGAGGCTTCGTTAATAAATAGATCATCGTCACCTGAACGAATTTTCATATGCTCAATAAATCCATTAGTTTTAAAAAATTCTTCGCGTTTGTAAGCCATATTTCGACCAACGCCCATATAAGGTTTCCCTAATTTTGCCCAAGAAAAATATTGGGTTGCAGTCAGTAGAGTTTCAAAACGGATGATTTTATTTAGAAACGAATTTTTGATTTTTTCGTAAGCACCATAGCCCAAAACGATTGTCTTTTCTTTGGTAAATTGCGAACTCATTTCTTTAATCCACTCTGTTGTTTTAGGATAACAATCGGCATCGGTGAATACTAGATATTCGTTTTTTGCTGCCTTGATCCCTAGTGTTAATGCAAATTTTTTATTTCCCCAAAATGCTTCGTTGTTTTGTACTTTAACCAATTTCACGTTTGAATATTGTTTTTCAAATGCTTCAAAAACTTCAAGTGTTTCATCGCTAGAAGCATCGTCTATTAAGACAATTTCATAATCGGGATAATTTTGTTCGGCTAATAAAGGAACGAAATTTTTAACGTTTTCTTCTTCGTTTTTAGCACAAACTATTACAGAAATAGGGACTCTTTTTGGAGTAGAAATTTGCGGTTTAGCAAATGAAAATTTACCAAAAAACACTATGTAATATAGAAATTGAACAACTACAACAGCAATAAATAAACAAAGTAAAATTAGTAGCATAATGGCTTTAATGTCTTTTTTTTAACATTTGCAAAAGTAGGGAATTCAATTTTGAAATACGAATTATGGATTGTGAAATTTAAATAATTAAATCACATTAACCTCTGCTTCAATAGCAATTCCGAATTTATTTAAAACTGTATTTTGAATGTCTTTAGAAACATTTAATATTTCTTGTCCCGTTGCGTTTCCATAATTTACTATCACAAGCGCTTGGTTTTTATGAATTCCGGCATCACCAAAACGTTTTCCTTTAAAACCGGCTTGTTCAATAAGCCATCCTGCAGGAACTTTAACTTCTGTTTTGGAAATTACATAATGTGGCATATCGGTATGTAAAGCGTGTACTTTTTCAAATGCATCCTTGGAAATAATTGGATTTTTAAAGAAACTACCGCTATTACCTAGTTCTTTAGGATCTGGTAATTTGCTTTGGCGAATAGCAATCACAGCATTGGAAACATCTTTTAAAGTAGGGGTAACAACATTATTTTTTTCTAATTCTTTAGTAATATCACCATAGGAAATGTTTATTTTGTGATTGTGTTTAGTAAGTTTATAAACTACGGATGTAATTACATATTGATCTTTAACTTCATTTTTGAAAATACTTTCACGATAACCAAATTTACATTCATTATTTACAAATGTTTTCATTTCTTGAGTGGAAATATTCATAGCATCACAGGATACAAAGGTGTCTTTGATTTCGGTTCCATATGCTCCAATGTTTTGTACTGGAGTGGTTCCTACATTTCCAGGAATTAGTGACATATTTTCGAGACCACCAAAATTTTGATCAATAGTCCAAAGCACAAATTCATGCCATGCTTCCCCAGCTTGACTTTCAACCCACACAAAATCAGCATCCTCTTTGATAATTCTTTTGCCTTTTAAATCAATATGAATTACTAAAGCATTAATATCTTGAGTTAGTAGCATGTTACTTCCTCCGCCCAAAATAAATTTAGTATCTGTTTTGTGATTTTCTAAAATAAATTTCAATTCATTTAGAGAATGAACAGCCACAAATTGATTTGCTTTAGCTTCAATTCCAAATGTGTTGTATTTTTTTAAGGAAAAGTTATTTTCGATTTGCATTTTTAAATATTGTTAAAACGTAAAGTTCGTAAAGTTTTTTGAAAATTCAGTGATTTTAAACTATTTCATTTTATTAAAAAATAATCGGAACCTAAACTTTATAATTACTATTGTTAAGATGCACAACGTTTTTTGCTATATATAACAAAGAAAATAGAATTATGTTTTGTTTAAATTTTGATTTTCTAAATAATTTATTCCATTTTAGAACTCAATTCAAACCAACGTTCTTCTTTTTCGTCTTTCAAATTTATTACTTTTTGTAATTCAATTGCTTTAGCTTCTATTTCGTTATCCGCTACTTTGCCATCCGAAAATAATTGTTCGATTTGTTTCTTTTGAAACTCTAAATCTTTTATTTCTTTTTCTATTTTGTTGAATTCTTTTTGTTCATTAAAACTCAATCCAGAAGAGATAGTTTTTGCTTGTTTCCAATTTGTCTTTTCTTTGTTTTCGTCTTTGTTTGCAGGTTCAGCCGAATCTTCATATGCCCTAAAGTCGGAATAATTTCCTGGAAAGTTTTCTACAATTCCGTCTCCTCTAAATACAAATAAATCGTCTACAATTTTATCCATAAAATACCTATCGTGAGAAACTACCAATAAGCATCCTGGAAAATCCAATAAGAAACTTTCTAACACATTTAAGGTTACAATGTCCAAATCGTTTGTAGGTTCATCGAGAATCAAGAAATTAGGATTCTGAATTAAAACCGTACATAAATACAAACGTTTCAATTCGCCCCCGCTTAATTTTTCAACATAATCGTATTGTTTTTTGCTGTCAAAAAGAAATCGCTCCAATAATTGGGATGCTGAAATTAATTTTCCTTTCATCAACGGAATATATTCTCCATATTCCTTGATTATATCAATTACACGTTGTCCCGGTTTCGGATTGATTCCACTTTGTGTATAATATCCTATTTTAATGGTGTCTCCGGTTATCACTTTTCCAGAATCTGTCGGAATAGTTTGCGTTAACAAGTTCAAAAAAGTAGATTTCCCGGTTCCATTTTTTCCTATAATTCCAATACGGGCACCTCGTTGAAAATCAAAACTAAAGTTGTCTAGTATCTTTTTATCACCAAACTTCTTTGAAATCTTATGCAACTCAATGATTTTACTTCCAAGGCGTTCCATGTTTATTTCAAGCTCTACAACATTTTCTTTTCTTCTACTTTCAGCCTTTTCTTTTATCACGTAAAAATCGTCTTGTCGTGATTTAGATTTGGTAGTTCTAGCCTTAGGTTGTCTTCGCATCCAAGCCAATTCCTTCACAAAAAGGTTTTGCGCCTTGTCAACACTTGCATTTTCTGAGGCAATTCGTTCTTCTTTTTTCTCTAAATAGTATGAATAATTACCTTTATAACTATATAATTTTCCGTTGTCTAATTCAATTATTTCATTGCAAACACGCTCCAAAAAGAAACGGTCGTGTGTAACCATAAATAACGTAATATTCTCCTTTGCAAAATAACTTTCTAGCCATTCAATCATCTCCAAATCCAAGTGGTTTGTAGGCTCATCTAAAATCAATAAATCCGGTCGATTGATTAAAATAATTGCCAACGATAATCTTTTTTTCTGTCCACCCGACATGTTTTTCACTTTCAATTTGAAATCTTCCAACTTCAATTTGAATAATATTTGCTTGAATTGTGTTTCAAAGTCCCAAGCATTCATCCTATCCATATCATCAAATGCCAACTGATAGGTTTCGCTATCGTCTGGATTTTCCAATGCTTTTTCGTAACGTTCTATAACATGAAGAATCTCATTGTCACTTGCAAAAATGCTTTCTTCAACAGTTAATTCATCCTGTAATTGCGGTACTTGAGATAGAAATGCCATCTTGATTTCTTTACGCATTACCACTTGCCCAGAGTCGGGTTCGTCTTCCCCGTTGATGATTTTCATTATGCAGGTTTTCCCCGAACCATTTTTGGCAATAAAAGCAATTTTTTGGTCTTTATTAATTCCAAACGAAATGTCTTTAAACAAAGTTCTCTCGCCAAAAGATTTCGATATGTTTTCTACAGAAAGATAATTCACAGGTATATTTTTTTTGCAAAAGTAGGTCATTGCAAGGTACGAAGCAATCTTTTCAAATTTTACCTTTTTTTGAGGTGAATGGATTGGTTTTTATTGGTAAAGGTAATTACCGCTTTTCTCTTCAAATGAAATTCATCTAACTCTAAGAAAAAAATAATTTTATGTGAGATAATTAGTGCTTGCATGAAGAATATTTCTTTTTTATTTTTATTTTCAAAACATAAAACAATAAAGCCGTATATTTGGTTATCAAATTGATTTTAAATGGAAAATTCTAATAAAAAACACCCAAAAACAGATTCTATTTCTAAAGTAGAAGAACCTGCTTTGGAATATTTTGAGACTAATAAATCAGTACCATCGTCATCTAATGAAGAATGGGATGCTTTGCCCGAGTTATTAAAAAAACTACTAGAAAAAGGTTTAAAAGAATCGGACCAAGATTTAGGGATTTCTCATGAAGATATGATGAAAAAAGTTAAAGCAAAATATCCTTTAATTGATGGAATATAAGATCAAATGGTTAAGCAATGCTTCTTTAACTTATTTAGATGAAATTGATTTTATTTTTGAAAAATGGAACTTCAAAGAAGTTCAAAATTTCATTCTATTAGTAGATGAAAATCTAAAAAGATTATCTGTTAATCCCAAAATTGGAATTCCAATAAAAAATATGTTTAGACTAGTTTTGTCAAAACAAACCACTCTTTTCTTTTCTATTAAAGAAAAAGAAAAACGAATTGACTTAATTATTTTCTGGAACAATTCGAAAAACCCTGATGACTTAATGAAGTTGCTTTAGCATATATTAAAATTAATAATAAATTAAAAAACCGAAAAGAAACATAAATTTAATTTTATTAATTATCTGTTTATATTTGTGCAATGCAATTATCAGTTATCATCCTCAATTATAATGTGCGCTATTTTTTAGAGCAATGCGTTTTAAGTGTTCAAAAGGCACTTGAGGATATTGATGGTGAAATAATTGTAATTGATAATAATTCTTCGGATGATAGTTGCGCAATGATGCAGCAGAAATTTCCTAATATAAAACTCATTGCAAATAAAGAAAATTTAGGATTCCCGAAAGGAAATAATATTGGAGTTGAACATGCTAAAGGAGAGTTTGTTTGTATATTAAATCCAGATACTGTCGTTGCTGAAGATACATTTTTAAAAATATTAAATCCAAAAAATTGGTCTGCTAACACGGGAATAATCGGTTGCAAACTAATAGATGGTACTGGAAATTTCCTGCCTGAATGTAAGCGTGGTGTTCCAACTCCATGGGTAGCGCTCACTAAGATTTTAGGATTATACAAATTATCCAATTCATTTGGAAAATATTATGCTCAACATCTTAATCAAAATGAATCTGGAAAAGTAGATATTCTTGTTGGCGCTTTTATGGTATTGAAACTTGAATTGTATACTAAAATTGGAGGTTTTGATGAAAACTGCTTTATGTATTCTGACGATATTGATCTTAGTTATAGAGTGCTGCAAGAAGGTAAATCCAATTACTATTTTCACGAAACAACAGTAATTCACTATAAAGGAGAAAGCACCGTTAGAGATAAAACGTATATGAACCGTTTTCAAGAAGCGATGAATTTCTTTTATAAAAAACACTTTAAAGTTTCAGTTTTCTTTTCGATTTTTATGAAAATAGGAATCGTTTTCTTTTCCTTTGTGAAAATGTTTCAAGGAAAAGTAAAAGATAAAGAGAATCCTGAAAAATACTTCCTAATCTCCGAAAGTTCTAATAAATTAGAAATAATTAATAAATTAGAAAAAACGCTAAATATTAAATTCACAGATACAATTGTTAATGGAAAAAGAACCGAATTTGTAATCGACTTAAATTCATTTTCCTTTAAAAAAGCAATTCAGTGGATGGAAGATAACAAGAATAAAAATCACACCTATAAATTGCTTCCGCCAAATTCAAATTTCATATTAGGAAGTAATAGTAGTAATGATAGAGGAGAAGTACTAGTATTTAAAGAATAAAAAAATAGCGAAAAATTATATAATTCTTGATTAAACTTAGAAATAATCATTAATTTTGCAAACCAAATAACAAAACACAACTTTAGTTTAAAGATATGGCAAAGTTCGAATTGAAATTACCCAAAATGGGAGAAAGTGTTGCTGAGGCAACCATTACCAACTGGTTAAAAAAAGTAGGCGAATCTATTGCTGCAGACGAAGCTGTTTTGGAAATCGCTACAGATAAAGTAGATAGTGAAGTGCCAAGTGAGGTTTCTGGTACACTAGTCGAGATATTATTCCAAGTTAACGATGTTGTTAAAGTTGGTCAAACTATTGCAGTTATTGAAACTGAAGGTGGTTCTGTAGAGGCGCCAAAAGAAGATAATGTTTCTATTCAAAATAGTGTGGCTGTTGAAAAAACTATAGAAATAGCTCAAGAAAGTGTTGCTCCCGCAGATTTTTCAGCAACAGAAAAATTCTTTTCACCGTTAGTGAAAAATATTGCTAAAGCAGAGGGAGTTTCCGTTGCAGATTTAGAAAGTATTTCTGGTTCAGGAAAAGATGGTCGTGTAACCAAAGAAGATATTTTAAAATTTGTTGAAGATCGCAAGTTGCAAGTTCCTAGTCAAACATCCCAACTAACTACCCAAAACGTACAACCTGCAACCCAAAAAGCCCAACCAATTTCTGTTAATGGAGGAGATGAGATTGTAGAAATGGACAGAATGCGAAAATTAATTTCAGGTTATATGGTTGCATCCGTTCAAACTTCGGCTCATGTGCAATCATTTATTGAAGTTGATGTAACCAACATTGTAAAATGGAGAGATAAAGTTAAAACTGCTTTCGAAAAACGTGAAGGAGAAAAATTAACATATACTCCAATTTTTATGGAAGCTGTAGCTAAAGCATTGAAAGACTTTCCAGGAATGAATATTTCTGTTGATGGAGATTATATTATTAAAAGAAAAAATATTAATTTAGGAATGGCTGCGGCTCTGCCAAATGGAAATCTAATTGTTCCTGTTATTAAAAATGCGGATCAATTAAACTTGGTTGGTATGGCAAAAGCAGTCAATGATCTTGGAAATCGTGCTAAACTGGGTAAATTAAAACCAGACGATACACAAGGAGGAACCTATACCGTAACAAATGTAGGAACTTTTGGTTCTGTATTTGGAACTCCAATAATAAATCAACCACAAGTAGGAATTCTCGCACTTGGAGCAATACGCAAAGTTCCTGCGGTTATCGAAACTCCAGAAGGGGATTTTATTGGTATTCGTCAAAAAATGTTTTTATCACATAGTTATGATCACCGCGTTGTTGATGGCGCGCTTGGAGGTAGTTTTGTGAAACGTGTTGCTGAATATCTTGAAGCTTTTGATGCGAATAGAGAATATTAAACTCAAAATATAATTTTAATTCACTATAAATCAACCCTTTCATTTATTGGAAGGGTTTTGTTTTTTGTTGAAATAAAAAATAAAAAAATCCATTATCGGTGCCTACAATATTTTATATTTGTGACTAAATTATTTTTAAAATGGAATTAAAATTAAATAGACCAATTTGCTTTTTTGATTTGGAAACGACAGGAATTGAGGTGTCAAAAGATAGAATTGTAGAAATCTCTATTTTTAAAGTTTTCCCTAATGGAACGACTGAAAGCAAAACATGGTTGGTAAACCCCACAATTCCTATTCCGCCTCAAACTACTGCTGTACACGGTATTACGGATGAAAAAGTAGCTAACGAACCAACCTTTAAAGAATTGGCATCTCAAATACATAACATGATTAAAGATTCCGATTTAGGAGGCTATAATTCTGATAGATTTGATATTCCGCTTTTGGCTGAAGAGCTTCTTCGTGCTGAAGTAGATTTTGATATGAAAAATAGAGTTTCAGTAGATGTTCAAACTATTTTTCATAAAAAAGAGGAGCGCACCTTAAGTGCAGCTTTAAAATTTTATTGTGGTGTCAATCTTGAAAATGCCCATTCCGCAGAAGCTGATACTATGGCGACTTACGAAATATTAAAAGCACAATTAGATCGATACGACGATATTGAAAATGATATTAAATGGCTATCAGAATATACAACCCGAAAAAAATCAGTTGATTTTGCAGGATTTATTGCGTTGAATAAAGAAGGAAAAGAGATTTTTACTTTCGGAAAAAATAAAGGACAATTAGTAGAAGAGGTACTTGATAAGGAGCCAGGATATTACGGTTGGATTCAAGGTGCTGATTTTCCATTGTATACCAAAAAGGTTTTAACAGCTATTAAATTAAGAAAACTAAATACAAAATAATCATTACTACAGAGTACTGAAAACTGAATACTTTTTATATGAAGATTATCTGCATCGGAAGAAATTATGTTAAGCACATAGAAGAACTTCAAAATGAGCGTCCAGAAGAGCCTGTGGTGTTTTTAAAACCAGATTCTGCAATATTATTGAAACAGCATCCTTTTGTTATTCCAGAATTTAGCAACGATGTGCATCACGAAGTTGAAATTTTAGTCAAAATTAATAAAGTAGGAAAGTACATTGAACCAAAATTCGCTCCTAATTATTATGATGAAATCGGATTAGGGATTGACTTTACGGCCCGAGATTTACAGGCTAAATTAAAAGAAAAAGGTCTTCCTTGGGAAAAAGCAAAATCTTTTGACGGGTCAGCGGTTATAGGTGATTTTTATTCAAAAAATAACTATGATTCAATAGAAAATATCCAATTCAAATTAGTGAAAAACGGAGAAATTGTTCAGCTAGGTACTACGAGTCATATGTTATGGAAAATAGATGAATTAATCGCGCATATTTCACAATTTTTCACACTAAAAAAAGGAGATATAATATTTACTGGAACTCCCGAAGGAGTAAGCTCTGTTAAACCTAACGATATTTTAGAAGGGTTTATTGAAGATAAAAAATCATTTAGAATACAAGTAAAATAATGGCAATTAATTACAATCTTTCTAAAGTTCACGCAATTTCGGATAACGATCCCGATTTTGTATTGGAGATTTTGCGATTATTTGTAACCGAAATTCCTAAAGATTACAAAAATATGGAGTTGGGAATTAAAGAAAAAGATTACAAACAAGCCTATGCATTTGCTCATAAAATGAAGCCATCTTTGGATTTATTAGACATGTTAATTACCTATGATGAAATTATTCAAGTTGAGGCATGGACAAAATCAGAAGGCAAAAGAAAAGAAATTGAAGCTACTTGTTATAGTATTAAAAAGCAATTAGATAAAGCCATAAAAGAAATAAAAAAAGATTTCGAAGTTTAATTATTTGAAGCGAATGGCAAGTGATTTATCGGCAGGCTATTTTCCTGCCGCCGCTACAATCTGCCATTGCGAGGAACAAAGTGCTAAAAATAACTTTTGGTATTCGCAATGTCAGGATTTCCACTTTAGCAGGGCTAGGCAGTAATCTCTTTAATATTTGTTTTCAACTAAATCATAGTAACTTAGCACCTTTATACCTTAGCACCTAAAAACATGAAAGCAACTATAGTAACCATAGGAGATGAAATTCTAATAGGTCAAATTATTGACACCAATTCGGGTTTTATTGCTAAAGCTCTAGATCGAATTGGAGTTCAAACCCATGAATTGCTTTCTATCAGCGATGACAAACAGCATATATTAGACACTTTATTATTGTTACAAAATAAAGTTGATTTTGTTATTATTACAGGCGGCTTAGGACCCACAAAAGACGACATCACAAAACACACTTTTTGCGAATATTTCAAAGATACATTGGTAGTAAACAAAGAAGTAGAAGCTCATGTGATTGAACTAATAGAATCCGTAATGAAACGTCCAGCTTCACAAATTAATAAAGACCAAGCATTAGTTCCTTCTAAATGTCAAGTGCTTTTTAATAAAGTAGGTACTGCTCCTGGTATGTGGATGAAAAAAGAAGACACCGTATATATTTCGTTGCCAGGCGTTCCGTATGAAATGAAATATATTATCGAAAATGAAATTCTACCAAAAATTGTCAAAGAATATGAACGTCCTTATATTTTACATAAAACCATAATGACTTACGGTCAGGGAGAAAGTTTGGTTGCTGAACGCATTGAAGATTGGGAAAATAACCTTCCTGAATTCGTGAAATTGGCTTATTTGCCCGCGCCAGGTAGAGTAAGATTGCGTTTGACAGGGCGAGGAAAAAATAAAGAATTACTAGAAAGTACCATTAACGAAAAGGTACAATCATTAACTAAAATAATTGGTGATATTATTGTAGGTTTTGATGAAAACGAAACTATTGAAGTAGTTTTAGGGCAACTATTAACTCTTCAAGGAAAAACTATCTCCACTGCCGAGAGTTGTTCTGGCGGTAAAATTGCACAAGAATTAACTTCTGTTCCGGGTGCTTCTAATTATTTTAGAGGAGGTATAGTTAGTTATGCTACAGATACTAAGGTTTCGGTTTTAGGAGTTTCATTAAAAACTATTGAAGAACATTCAGTTGTAAGTGCTGCAGTTGCAACGGAAATGGCTTTAGGAGTGCAAAAACTAATGAAATCAGACTATGCAATTGCTACAACTGGAAACGCCGGCCCGACTAAAGGAGATGCAGATGCTACCTTGGGAACTGTTTTTATAGCAGTAGCAACTCCAAATAGTATTTTTGTTGAAGAATTTAATTTTGGTCAACCACGTGAAAAAGTGATAGATAGAACTGTAAATAAAGCATTTGAACTATTGCAAAAAGAAATTTTAAAAAATGTCTGATATTTTTTTGGCAGTAAGGTTTCTTTTTTGTTTCTTTGCACCCTCGATTTGAATAACGATAAAAGATAAGCATAATGTCAAGAGTTTGTGACCTTACAGGTAAAAGAGCGATGGTAGGAAATAATGTTTCCCACGCAATGAACAAAACTAAGAGAAAATTTTCTGTTAACTTAGTTAAAAAACGTTTCTATCTTGCTGAAGAAGACAGATGGGTTACTTTAAGAGTAGCTGCTTCTACAATTAAAACAATTAATAAAAATGGATTAGCTGCTGTGTTAAAAACAGCTAAAGCTAATGGATTTATTAAATAATCCTAATCCAATAAAAATAAAGTAAGATGGCAAAGAAAGGTAATAGAATTCAAGTAATTTTAGAATGTACTGAGCACAAAGGAACTGGTTTACCAGGAACTTCTCGTTACATTACAAACAAAAACAAAAAAAATACTCCAGACAGATTAGAGATTAAGAAATTTAATCCTATCTTAAAGAGAATGACTGTTCATAAAGAAATTAAATAATTAGAAATTTATAAATCTTGAATGTTTATCATTAGAGATTATTTAAATTTAAATACCCATTTGAATCATGGCAAAAAAGACCGTTGCAACATTACAGACAGCTTCTAAGAGATTAACAAAAGCTATCAAAATGGTGAAATCTCCTAAAACAGGGGCTTACACTTTCGTAGAAAGCATTATGACTCCAGAAGAAGTAGATTCTTTCTTACAAAAGAAATAATCTAATAAATAATTTATATCTAAGCTACTTTCTAACGGAAGTAGCTTTTTTATTTTTATATTTGCCACTAAATTATCCAACAGTTATTTTATCATTAAACCGTAAACGAAAATTATGAGTTTTTTTAAAAAAATATTTTCTTCTGAAAAGAAAGAAACTGCAATCACCGAACAAGCTAAAGAAACTTTAGATAAAGGTTTAGAGAAAACTAAAACTTCATTTTTTTCTAAACTTACTAAAGCTATTGCCGGAAAATCTAAAGTGGATGATGAGGTTTTAGATAATCTAGAGGAAATTCTTGTTTCTTCGGATGTTGGTGTAGCTACTACTTTAAAAATTATAAAACGAATTGAAGAGAGAGTTTCAAATGATAAATATTTAGGAACTGAAGAACTTAATTTAATTCTAAGACAAGAAATTTCGGGGCTTTTATCTGAAACAAAATCAGGTGAAGAATCAGAATTTACAATTCCGGAAAATAAAAAGCCATATGTAATTATGGTAGTAGGAGTTAACGGTGTAGGAAAAACCACCACTATCGGAAAATTAGCCTATCAATTTAAAAAAGCTGGTTATAGCGTAGTTCTTGGTGCAGCAGATACTTTTCGTGCAGCAGCAATTGATCAATTGCAAATTTGGGCAGATAGAGTGGGAGTGCCAATTGTAAAACAACAAATGGGTTCAGATCCTGCATCGGTTGCATTTGATACTTTACAAAGTGCCGTTTCTCAAAATGCGGATGTGGTAATTATTGATACTGCAGGACGATTGCATAATAAAGTTGGTTTAATGAGTGAATTGTCTAAAGTGAAAAGAGTGATGCAAAAAGTAACTCAAGATGCGCCACACGATGTACTTTTAGTATTAGATGGTTCTACTGGGCAAAATGCTTTTGAACAAGCAAAGCAATTTACAGCAGCCACTGAAGTTTCGTGTTTAGCAGTTACCAAACTAGATGGAACTGCCAAAGGCGGCGTTGTTATTGGTATTTCCGATCAATTTCAAATTCCTGTAAAATATATAGGTGTAGGTGAAGGAATTGAAGATTTGCAAGTGTTTAACAAATATGAGTTTGTAGATAGTTTCTTTAAATAATAGACTATGAATAAATTTTTATCTTTTTTTAATTCGGCTTCCCCATTATTATTACTATTAATTAGTGCTGGTGTTGAAGTCTTAGCAAAAATAATTGAAACCAAATTTCCAACAATAGCCATGGGTTTGCAACTGCTTACTTTTGTGGTTTTTATTTATGCTTTAATAAAGTTTTTTAATTCAAAGTTTAAATAGTTAAACTGTTATTGGTATAAAGCGCTAACTTTTGTCCACAGCGTTTCATCAAAATCTGAAAGCGCTAAATTTTCGATGCCTGCTGTATCCCCCATCCTGATAATTACCATTTTTTTACTTGGTACAATATATATTTTTTGATCATCTTTTCCTAGAGCACAATACATATCTGTAGGTGCTGATGAAACTAGACTTCCATTAAATTGTAACTGGGTTTGAGGTAAATGATAATTTGACTTTCCGTTGAGCCACCATAAATAGCCATACGATAAATTAATATTTTGAGAAGTTGTCGTTGCTTTATTAAAATAAGTGTTATTTATAACTTGAGTTCCATTCCAATTACCATTGTTTAATGCCAATAAACCAAATCTTGCCATGCTCCGAGTAGTACTAAAATAAATCTTTAACCCTAAATTCGCACCTGTTCCAATATACCAAAACCCGGAACTTTCCATTCCTATTTTATCTCTAAGTTTGCTATTGAAATAACTGTTCCAAGATTGTCCTGAAGCTTGTTCCACAACATCTTGTAATTTAACATACACATTGTGGTATGCCCAAAGAGTTCCAGAATCAGCAACATACTGAAGATTTGAAGGAGAAACATCATCTCCAAGGGTGTCGTCTAAACCAGAATTCATTGATAAAAGATTTTTGCACGTAATTAGATTTTCTTTTTCAATAGGAATACTTGTCCACCCTGTACCTATATAGTCTGAAACTTTATTGTTAATATTAATAAATCCTTCTTGCTCTGCAATGCCAGTTATTGTTGAAGTTAATGTTTTGCCAGCGCTATTCCATTTCCAAAGCGTTGTTGCGGTATGACCATTAAAATAATTTTCCATTACAATTCTTCCGTTTACTAATATTATAAACGACTTTGAGTTTTTTAATTGTAAATAATCTAAAAGCGGTTGCACAGCATTTGCATTCCAGCCTAAATCACTAATGGATCGAGTTTCCCAAGTGCTGCTTCCATCGTTTGGAGGAAAATACATTGCTTCTTGTGGTGGAGAATCGCAACCACACTCTTTTTCAGTACATCCAAAAACAAAAAAGAATAATAGTAAAAACGGAAAATATCGTTTCATAAAAATTAATTTAATTTAAGACCATTAAAACTTTAAAACGTTTAATCAAAAATACTTTTTTATTACTTAAAATTAATTGTAATTTTATATTTTATTTATAGATATGAAAAAAATCCTTCCCCTTTTCTTTTTTAGTTTGTTTTTAGTTGCTTGTAAACCCTCCGTTTCGGATGCTGACATTGCTAAAATAAATGGCTATTGGGAGATTCAAAAAGTCGAACTTCCACAGGGTGGTAAGAAAGAATATAAGGTCAATGAAACCATAGATTTTTTTGCTGTGAAAGATAATAAAGGCTTTCGCCAAAAAGTAATGCCGCAATTGGATGGAACTTATTTGACTAATAATATTAAAGAAATCCTAGTTGTTACTAAAAAGGAAGGTGTTTTTTATATTAATTATTCAACTAATTTTGGTAAATGGCAAGAAGAAATTCTAGAACTTAAAGACAGTGTATTAGTATTAAAAAACAAGGAAAATTTAGAATACCACTATAAACGACAAATTCCTTTTTCTATAAAATAATGGCCAAAAGATTAAGTAACGAAAGTTCAATTTCCGATATTTTGCATCAGTTTATTCAACATAATAAGCTTGAAGCTGGTATGGATAAAATCGATGTGGAGCAAGCATGGAAAAATTTAATGGGTAATGGAGTTAATAGTTACACGCAAGAAGTAATATTAAAAGGAAGTACTTTATATGTTAAACTAACTTCGGCAGTTTTGAGAGAAGAATTAGGATATGGCAAGCAAAAAATTATTACGATGCTCAATGAAGAACTTCGAAAAGAAGTCGTTAAAGATATTGTGTTGAGATAAAAAAAATCCCATTTCAATTAAGAAATGGGATTTTATATTTTATATAAACTGCTCACTAAAAACTGAGCGGTGAATACTAAAACTGTTCTCTTCCAGCAAAATGGAATGCAGCTTCAATAGCAGCATTTTCATCAGAATCGGAACCGTGAACTGCATTTTCTCCAATAGAAGTTGCATATTTTTTACGGATAGTTCCTTCTGCAGCATCTGCAGGATTAGTAGCACCAATTAAAGTTCTGAAATCTTCTATTGCATTTTCTTTTTCTAGAATTGCTGCAACGATTGGACCACGAGACATGAATTCAACTAATTCACCATAAAAAGGTCTTGCAGCGTGAACAGCATAAAATGCTTGAGCATCAGCAACTGTAAGTTGCGTTAATTTCAAAGAAATAATTTTGAAACCACCTTCTGTAATCATGTTTAAAATCCCACCAATATGTCCGTTTTCTACAGCATCTGGTTTAATCATTGTAAATGTTCTATTTGTAGCCATTTTGTTTTATTTTTAATTTGCGTGCAAAAATAGTGTTTTTTTTACGATTAGCAAGCGCAAAGACTATAAAGTGATAACTTTAAACTCTTGGTCTAATGGTTTTAATTCGGATGTTATTTTTGTTAGAAAAGTAGTTCCATATTCTAAATAAAATTCACTAAAATTCGCTTTACGTTCTTGTAAACTTTGACTTGGAAAAATTTCATTTTGTAATGATAAAATCCGTTGCAAACGATCGCTATGAATTCTTTTTTCGGCCTTCAGCAATCTCTTTTCTAGATTTTCTAGACCTTTTATTTGTTTGGCTTCTTGTGCTTTTACAGCTCCAATAAATGATTTATCGGTTTGAATAGCAAAAGTCAATAATGTTTCAAATTGCTTTTTTAGAACTTCTTTCTGTTCTGTGAAATCAATTGTGAATTTTGAAAATTCTTTAGTCTTTTTGTCAAACAATTCTTGTTGTTTTGAAAATAAATCTTCATAACTCAGTTTAAGTTTATCGGCTTTTTCTATTTGTTTAGTTGTTGCAATAACAACTGAATTCCTTAGTAATAACATTGGAAAAGTTACGTTGTTGAAATCAAAATTAGTTTTCAATTCCAACCAATACGCCAGCTCACCGCCACCACCAATATAGCATAAATTTGGCAAAATAACTTCTTGGTATAAAGGTCTTATAATCACATTTGGACTGAATTTTTCTGGATGATTTTCTAGTTCTTCTAGGATTTCTGTTTCAGTAAATGTAGTTGTGGTGTTGTTAACTTTATAAATTCCGTTTTCTATGATAATACGTTCGCGTAAAGTATCTTCAATATAAAAAAGATTGATTTCACGTGGATTGACCTGTATTTTATAATCGGATAATTGCGAAGCAGTTTCGGAAACTTTCTGAAAAGAAGTTTGGTGAAGTAATTCCTCTTTTATATAAGGAATAAATATTCTTTTCAATTCTACAGAGTCGCCATCTAAAATAACTAAACCATCTTCTTTAAATAATTCATTAGCTAAATAGCGTGTAGCATCTGACAAATTGGAATGGTTTAAATATGCTTTTTCAAACAAATCTTTTAAATAGGTTGCATTTTCACTGCTGCCAATTTCAATAGAAAATCTTTTTAAAACATCTTTTAATTCTTTAGTAGATAATCTTCCAACAGGTCCTGAACTTTCTCTTTGCCATTGAATTTTTTTATTTTTGAAATTAAAGTAATTAATCTCTTCAAAATCATGGTCTTCTGTTGCCATCCAATAAATAGGAACAAAATTATGCTCTGGGTATTCTTTTTTTAATTGTTTGCATAGGTTTATAGTAGAAACAATTTTATAGATGAAATACAAAGGGCCTGTAAATAAATTCAATTGGTGCCCTGTAGTTATTGTGAATGTGTTGGAATTGGATAAAATAGAAATGTTTTTTTTAGTGGTTTCTGAAATTTCAAAATTCGCATATTGCTTTTCAAGTTCAGAAACTAAAATAAGTCTGTTTTGATTTTCATTACTATTATAATTTAAACTTTTTTCTTCAATTTGATCTTTGAAATTTTCAATTTTCGGAAACCGATTGTAAAACGGAATTAATTCTTTTTTTTCGTCTAAATAATCAACGATTAAATTAGAGAAATATCCCGATTTTTGGTAGCTTATACAATCTTTTGGCATACTATTAATTAGTCTGTAATTACTATAAATCCACTATTTATTAGGGATTGTTTGTCTATTATTCCTTGGCCGGTTGGAGCTGCTGTTGGATTTTGATTTGATAAATCTATTGTTTTTCCTGTATTTATATTTACGTTGGTTAATTTATTTAATAAATTATTTATTTGTGAAACAGGTAATGCATTATTTTGAGCATTGAAATAAAATGAAAAGTTACTGTTATTAGAGTTTATAATACTTATTGAAGGAATTGAAATGCTACTTAATTGCGAATTTGAAAAAATATAGAAATAGGCATCTACATTTGTTAAGTTAGGTAATGAAACGTCAGTCAATGAATTATTATTTTGTAATTCAATTACACTTGAAGTTGTTAAACCAGGAAAATCTAAAGTTGTTAATTGTGAGTTGTTAATTGAAATATAGCAGTTAGTTATTACTGGAGCATTTAAAGTTGTTAAAGGACAATTAAAGTTAATTGCTCCACTAGTCAATAGTGGTAAATTTATACTTGTTGTATGGGGATCAGTAATGCTAATAATAATATTTGTTGCTACGGGGAATGTAATAGAATTTAAATTATTATTATTTATTGTAATTTGTGAAGTACTTCTGGTTAAACTATCAAAATTAATTGTGCTTAAAGCTGAATTAGATTCTATTGTAATCGCTAATAAAGAGTTTAATAAAGGAAATTGAATATTTGATAACGTATTATTATTAGTAATTGCAAAAATACCCGATGTAGATTTTTCTAAAGATGGAAAAGAAAGCGATGTTAATAAAGGATTGTTATTTATTGCAACATCCTTATACGTCTTTTTTAAATTACTAAAATTAATTGATGCAAGGGATACATTGTTACTTATTGTTATAGATAATAAAGTTTTAATTTTACTCAAATCTACTGTGGTTAATAATGTTGTTCCTTCAATAACTATATTTTCTGTATTTGGTCCTGCTTCTTCTTCAATTTGTGTTGTTGCGGCTTCATCTGTAATATCATCAGTTAAATAAATAGTAGATTTTCCTAAATTCGTACTTTTTCCAGAGAAAAGTGCATAGGGCACACTCAACAATTGTCCAACTCCAATTATTGTATAATTAGTTCCTCCTGTTGGATCGGTTTCTGTTTTAACAAAATAAGTTCCTGTTGCCCAGTTTATAGTAGCAAACGTTCCTGTAACTGGAGCTCCACCACCAATTTCTAGAGTTAGAAGACCATTCTCATTAGTAGTGTTACTCATTGTTTCAACATAAACAGCCTGACCTGATGGTGAATCTTTCAAAATACTAATTTGAACTCCAATGTTTGAATTGGTAACTAAATCACCGTTAGTGTTTCTTATTACCGATTGATAGGTCATTTTTTGAGGAACTTGAGCAAAAGCTGTAAATCCAATAAATAATATGAATAATTGAACGGTTTTTTTTAGGTAATTTATCATGTTATTTTTTTAAGATTTTAAAAGTTTTAATTTTCTTATTTTTTGATAATACATCAAGAAAATAAACTCCATTGCTATAATCCTTCATGCTGATTGAAGATTCTTCTATATTTATTTTATTGGAAGAAAGTGTTTTGCCTCCAGAATCATACAATTGGTAGGAATAATCGTTTAAATTTTGTTCCGAAATTTTTAATTTTAATTCATCAATTGTCGGATTTGGATAAGCTTTCATGCGTAATTCAACTTTGGTGAAATCAGATTCACTTAGAGTTTGAATTTCATAAGGTTGTTGCATTCCATCGCTAATGCTATTACCATCAGGGGTTTTGTAGGATACTAATCCAATCGAATAACTTGCAGTTCCATTTGTTCCTATAGCTTTTCCTCCAGAAGCCACAACACTTTTTTGTGAGAAAGAAAAATTAACAATAAGTAATGCCAAAATTGAAATTGAATTTTTCATGCAAATTATTTTCACGCAAATTTATAGTAAATAATTAAAATAGTACTGTTATAATAAGGATAAAATATACTTTTGTAAAAAACTATTCTACTTGAAAGATCTATTATTAATTACGCCACCTTTTACCCAGCTTAATACTCCGTATCCGGCAACAGCATATATTAAAGGGTTTTTGAACACAAAAAGTATTTCGTCTTTTCAAATGGATTTAGGAATAGAAGTAATTTTACAATTATTTTCAAAGCAAGGATTGGAAGATTTGTTTGTTGTTTCTGGTGTAAATTTTCAAACTTCAGATAATTCAAAACGAATTTTTTCATTAAAAGAAGAATATATAAAAACAGTAGATTCGGTAGTCTCTTTTTTGCAAGGTAATAATCCATCCATGGCACGTCAAATATGTAGTGTGAATTTTCTGCCCGAAGCTTCTCGGTTTGCACAATTAGATGATATGGAATGGGCGTTCGGAACCATGGGGATGCAGGATAAAGCCAAGCATTTAGCAACTTTGTATCTTGAAGATTTATCTGATTTTATTGTAGAATGTGTCGATGAAAACTTTGGTTTCAGTCGTTATGCCGAACGCTTGGGTAGAAGTGCCAACTCTTTTGATGAGTTGTATTTGCATTTGCAAAAAGAACCCACCTATATTGACTTAATTACCTTAGAAATTCTAAACCAACGAGTTGTTGATATCCAACCCAAATTGGTATGTATTTCGGTTCCCTTTCCAGGAAATTTATATAGTGCCTTTCGTAGTGCTAAATTTATTAAATCTAATTTTCCGAATATTAAAATCGCAATGGGCGGCGGTTTTCCTAATACAGAACTTAGAGAATTAAAAGACGAACGTGTTTTTGAATTTTTTGATTTTATTTCTTTAGACGACGGAGAACTTCCACTTGAATTGTTGGTTTCAAATGTTGTTAATCCACATTCTTTGGAGAATTTTGAGAAGGATGAAATAGTATTAGAATCTCAATTTAAACGTACATTCCTTCTTGAAAATGGAAAAATAGTCTACAAAAATAATTCTATTAAAGCCGATTACAAACAAAGTGAAGTTGGCACCCCCGATTATTCCGATTTGCTTTTGGATAAATATATTTCGGTTATTGAAATTGCAAATCCAATGCATAGTTTGTGGAGTGATGGGAGATGGAATAAACTCACAATGGCTCATGGATGCTACTGGGGAAAATGCACATTTTGTGATATCTCATTAGATTATATTAAGTTATATGAACCTATTCATGCAAAAACTTTAGTGGATAGGATGGAAGAATTGATTGCTCAAACCGGCGAAAATGGATTTCATTTTGTGGATGAGGCAGCACCACCGGCTTTGATGCGGGAAGTAGCACTTGAAATTCTTAGAAGAAAATTGGTTGTATCTTGGTGGACTAACATTAGATTTGAAAAAAGTTTTACAGCCGATTTAACTTATTTGTTAAAAGAGTCAGGTTGCATAGCAGTTTCAGGTGGATTGGAAGTAGCTTCGGATAGACTTTTGAATTTAATAAAAAAAGGAGTTACAGTAGAGCAAGTGGCTCAAGTTACCAGAAATTTTACCGAAAGCGGTATTATGGTTCATGCTTATTTAATGTATGGATATCCTACTCAAACTATTCAGGAGACTATTGATAGTTTAGAAATGGTTCGTCAAATGTTTGAATTAGGAATTATTCAATCTGGTTTTTGGCATCAATTTGCAATGACTGCTCATTCTCCAGTAGGAATGAATCCTGACGAATTTGGAGTAATTCCGGAACAAAATGAAATTACGTTTGCTAATAACGACATCCATTTTATAGATAAAACTGGAATAGATCATAATAAATTTAGTTTTGGGTTGAAAAAATCATTATTCAATTTTATGCATGGCATTTGTTTGGATTATCCTCTGCAAGATTGGTTTGAGTTTAAAATTCCTAAAACAAATATTCTTCCGGATTATATAGCTACTTGTCTAGAGAAAGAACCCGATTTTAATACAAAACCTTCTACTAAAATTATTTGGTTAGGAGGGAAGCCTTCAATTAAATCTTTTATGAAATCTAAAAAAGGTCAAACTTGGCAAATGACGGAACTTACATTTAGCACTAAAGTAGACTCTTTTCTTATTACAATAGAAGAAGAAAAAGCCAATTGGTTAATAAAAACATTAGATTTACTTACTATAAATTCTAGAAACTCATTCAATTTTGCTGCAATAAAATCTGATTTTGAAACTCACTTTGAAGACTTCGAATTGTTTTGGTATTCTAAGTCAATTCAGGTTTTACGTCAAAAAGGTTTGTTAGTATTCTAGTAAACTAACCAAATAAAAACATCTCTTAATTAGATAGTTATATTTTATTTATATTTATAGCAATATAATTTTTATATGAGATTTATACTTTTTAGTTTATTGATTTTTTATTCAAATATTTTTGTAACTTGTTTGTCTTTAATTGTTTAAATCTGTCTTTTTTTTTAATCAAAATTAAGTTAATTTTAAGAATATTTCCATTGTCTAACTGACTTATCTTTTATATTTGCATCGAATATTATATTAATTCAAAACTTATTTAATTCATGAGTAAAAAATTGAAAACAATCTTAATTATTATTGGTATTTTAATATTAGGAGGCGTAATTGCGGGTCCTAAAATTAAAGATTATATGGTTAATAATATGGGTAAAAGAGATTTACAATCAGAAGATCCTGCTTTTACTTTAAATGCTAAAGATTTTGTTGCAGAATTTACTTCAAAAGAAGCTGAGGCAAACAAAAAATATCTAGAAAAACCAGTAGTTATCTCTGGAGTTATTGCTTCAATTAATGACAAAGAAGTGATCTTGGATAATGTTGTAGTATGTGGATTTACAGCTGCAAATGCTTCATTAAAAGTAGGTCAAACAGTTTCTGTTAAAGGTCGAGTAGTTGGGTTTGATGACCTAATGGGGAGCGTAAATATGGATCAATGTTCAATAAATAAATAACTAAATTAAAAATGAAATTACTAAAAATCACACTTTCAGTTTTCTTTCTTTTTTGTTTTGGCTTTGCCAATGCTCAAGATGATTTGATGAACGAGTTAAATGCTACTAAATCAGATACGAAAGAAATTTCTTCTGCAGCCTTTAAAGGCTTGCAAGTTGCAAACATGCAATCAACTAAATTACCTGCTCAAGGAGAATTTTATTTCTTAGTTTCTCACCGTTTTGGTGATTTAACAAATGGTGCAAATAACTTTTTTGGATTAGATGCTGCTTACACTAAATTAGGTGGAATTTATGGAGTTACAAATTGGCTTTCTCTAGGTTTGTCAAGACAAACTTATCAAAAAACATATGAATTGGCTGCTAAATATAAATTTGCTAATCAATTAGATGGCGGATTTCCAGTAACAATTGTAGGTTACAATACTATGGATATTAGAAGTGATTTAAAAACTGATTTATATCCAGATTTAAAAAACAACGATAGATTAGCATATACATCGCAATTGATTGTTTCTAGAAAAATAAATAATTCAATTTCATTTTTAGTGAATCCTATTTTGGTTCATAAAAATTTATATGATGAACTAACAGAGCAAAAGAACACTTATTTGTTAGGTGCAGGAGCAAGATGTAAATTATCTAAAAGATTAAGTGTAAATTTAGATTATGCTGCAAGATTAAATTTGCCAGAAGCATATGATTTTACTTATCATAATCCAATCACTTTAGGATTAGATATTGAAACTGGTGGACACGTTTTCCAATTAGTACTATCTAATAGTCAAACAATGAATGATGTGGCTTATTATACAACTGCATCAGGTATCAAACAAGGAAAAGGAATTTTCTTCGGATTTAACATGTATAGAGTTTTTTAATATAAATAAGATATGAAAAATATAAAATTAATTATAGTATTGATGTTAGGAGTTGCATTTTTTGTTTCATGCGATTCTAGAACACAACAAGATTTAGAAGGAATAGTTTCTGCACCAACATACAATAAAAATATAAAGCCATTAATGGATTCTAAATGTGTTAATTGCCATTCACAAAATGGACAAGGTAATTTCCCTCAATTAGATACCTATCAAAATATTGTAGATTATCAACTTGATAATGGAGCTAATGGTTATTCACAAGGATCTGGGGTTCCTAGTTTGTTATGTAGTGTTCAATCTAGTTCTTGTACATCAGATAGAATGCCTAAAAGTGATGCGCCATTATCTAATGGAAGCATAAACACAATAAAAAATTGGATTGAACAAGGTTACGTGGAAAATTAATATCAAATTTTAAATAACAATGAAAAAAATAATTTTAACTATCGTATGTTTCGCTTTTGCAACAGTTGGTTTTTCTCAAAAAATGATGACTCGTTCAGGTGAAATTAAATTTGACGCAACTGTTCCTGGAGCTATGGATCCAGTTGTTGCAGTAAGTAAAACAGTATCTTCTATTTTAGTTTCTAATACAGGTGAATTACGTATTAATGGTTTAGTAAAATCTTTCAAATTCAAATCTCCATTAATGGAGGAGCACTATAATGAAAACTATATGGAAAGTGACAAATTTCCAAATACTAGTTTTAGTGGTAAAGTGGTTGGTTATGACGGAAAATCTGGATCTTATGATGTAGAAGGAGATTTAACTATTCATGGAGTTACTAATAAAGTTAAAACCAAAATGACAGTAACTGCAGGTGCTAAAACTTCAATTGCTGGAGCTTTTGTAATTAAATTAATTGATTACAAATTAGAAGTTCCTGCTATGGCAAAGAAAACTTTAGCTGAAACTGCTAAAATCTCAATTAAATTAGAATTAGAAAATAAACAATAAATATTTTTTTTATGAACAAAATCTATAAATTATTACTTGTAGCTCTATTAATTGGTTCGGCTACATTAAATGCGCAAACAGCAGGTACAATGTCTTTTACATTTACCACTCCTGTTCATGCTTCTGGAAATTACGAAACTAATGGTCGATATGCGTTAGCAGTTTGGATTGAAAGTTGCGCTACTTGTGGTGCAGGAACTACTGTTGGAACTTCTACTTTTGTAAGAACAAAACTTCGTTACTGGGGAGGCAACACTAATGATCATTTACCAACGTGGGTTTCAAAATCAGGATCTAGCACAACAGGAGCTACTACAGGAGCAACTCAAAGTACATTTGCTTCAAGAACAGTTTCTTGGGATGGAACAAATTCAGCAGGTACTACATTACAAGCTGATGGAAATTACAGAGTTTGTATCCAAGAAACATGGGGGCATGGATCAGCTACAGTTGTTAGATATTTTCCTTTTGTAAAAGGTCCTGCTGTTTATACTAATACAGCGGATGTTACTGCAGATACTAATTTTACTGGTATTTCTTTAACTTGGACACCAGCTCTTGCAAGCGATACTTTTACTAAAGGTCCTGAGGTTGTTGTTTACCCTAATCCTTCAAAAGGAATTTTTAATTTAGATTTAAAATCTCAAGTTAAAAATATTACTGTAGTAAATACATTAGGTGCAATTGTATTTGAAGAAAATATAGATAATTCTAATGCAATAAAAACTAAAACTATTGACTTGTCAAGTTTTACTAATGGAGTTTATTTCATTAATGTTTCTGATGACAATGGATCTTCAAGTTACAAAGTAGTCTTAGAAAAATAATATTATTTTATTACTTTTTTAAAAGCATCCTTTTAGGATGCTTTTTTTATTCTTTTATTCGAAGTAATTTAAATTTTGGTGTTTCATAAAACTGATAATTTCCTTCTTCGTCAGAATAAATTAGTAGTGCTTCAAGTTCAGAATGTTTTCTAAGAAATTTCTTTGCTTTTTCTAATCCCATTACTAATATTCCGGTAGCATTCGCGTCGGATACAATACATTTTTTTGAAATAACTGAAACACTCAATAAATTATTTTTTGCTGGATATCCTGTTTTAGGATCTATATGATGTGAATATTTCATTCCGTTTTCAATAAAATATTTTCTATAATTACCAGAGGTTGCAATTGCCAATCCATCTAAATTAATTGATAAAAGTGCAGGGTTTTCTGCTGCTTTATTGTCTATAGGTTTTTCAATTGCAATATTCCAATTAGTCCCATCTGTCATTTTTCCTTTTGCAAATACTTCTCCTCCAATCTCAACAATATAGGAGTTTATTCCTTTATAATTTAAAAAATCAGATATAACATCTACCGAATAACCTTGTGCAAATGCATTAAAATCTAAACAAACTCTAGGGTCTTTTTTAACGATTTTATTTCTTTTAAGTTTAATAAGGTTAAGACCTACAAATTTTAATATACTGTCAATTTTTTTTTGTTCTATTTTTTCTTTTTTTCCAGGTCCAAATCCCCAAGCGTTTACTAATGGAAAAACCGTTGGGTCAAATGCGCCATTCGTATTTTTATATACTTCTTTTGCTTTATTAAAACAAGTAATGAAGTAATTGTCAAGTTTTACATTTTTTTGATTAGTATTTATTTTTGATATTATACTGCTTGGATTATAAGTAGAAAGGGATAAATCAAAATTATGTAAAATGCTATCAATTTCATTTTTAAAAAACCTTTCATTAGCATCCAAGTAAGTAATATGATAGGTTGTGCCTTGTGCAAATCCTTCAACTAGCATTAATTCTTTTTGGGCAAATCCATAAATGGAGAAAAGTAAAATTAATAAGAAATAGTGTTTATTATGTTTCATGTTAGTTAATTACAGTTGTATTTTTTATAGTTGAATTGATATATACCTCCAAATTCTTTTGATTTTTTAATGTCTTCACAACCTTTATTTCCTTTAGTAGTTTTAAGAAGTAGTTGTCCTCTCTTTAAATAATATTCTGGATTATAGGGGTTAATTTCAATTGCTTTTGAAATGGTTACAATAGAATTTTCTATATCGTTGTTTTTCTCATATTCTAAAGCCAAATAAAAATAAGCTTTATCATTTTGTTTTTCAAACTCCAAATATTTTTTAAAATCTGAAATACTTTCTTTATTGTTTTTTACATTTGATAAAGCTCTATAAAAATAGCCAATTGCTAATTTTGGATTTAATTCTAATGCTTTATTCATATTTTGAATTGCATAATTATAGTGTTTTAAGTAATAGTTTAATAACCCTTTTTTATAATAGGAGCTATCAGTTTTTGAAATATTTAATTCTTTATTATATTTAGATAAAGCCAAATTAAATGCTTTGTAGTTATGTTTTATATTTCCGTAATATAAATGTTGCTCTAGGTTTGGATAATAATTGATTGCCGATTCAAAATCTTTTACAGCACTATAATAATCATGTTGTTGTGCTTTTATCCAACCACTATAATAGTATGCTTTTTCACATTTTTTATCTAATTCTATTGCTTTTTTACAATAATTTAGAGCCGATTTGTAGTTTTTTGTTTGTGCTTTAATTAACCCAATATCTGCATAAACACTATAATTGTCTTGTCTTTTTTCTAATGCTATTTTATAATCTTTTAGTGCAGCAAGAATATTTTTTAGCTTGAAATGATTCATACCTCTAAAATAATAGGCATCTGAATTATTTGGTTCGTATAAAACAGTTTTATTATAATCCAAAATTGCTCCTTTAATATCATTAATTTTGTCTTTTGCCATAGCTCTAAAAAAATAACTATCAGCAAAGGTTGAATCCACTAACATTTGTAAGGTATAATCCTGAATTGCACCGCTATAATCTTTAATTATTTCTTTAATAAATCCTCGATCGTTATAGGCAGAGGAGTCTTTAGGGTTTAAATTAATTAATTTGTTTAAACATTCTATAGAACCTTTAAAATCATTAATATAAAATTTTTGGGAAGTACATTCTTTTAATTCTTCTTTGGTGGTTTGACCAAATAAATTAATAAAATTAAATAGAATAATAAAAAAGAGAACTATTTTTTTCATTTAATACAAAACTATTAGTAGTCACAAAAATAAAGTAATTTCTCTGTTTTAGTTTTAATTTCTTCTTAAATTATCTTTATTAATAACTATATCATTTAAGCAAAATTGTAACAATAATAAGTTACGAAAACGTTTTCTTTTGCTAATTTTGTAACAAATAAAAAAAATAGTATTTATGAGTAACTCGTATAAACTTTTGGTTAATCAGGCTCTTACTTTTGATTTTTCCGAAAAAGATCTGAAAAATTTAGATGCTGTAGGGGTAGGAAATGAAAAATTTCACATATTAAAAGATAGTAATCCATATAAAGTAGAAATTGTATCTGCCGATTTTCTATCCAAAAAATATACTATAAAAGTCAATAACAACACCTATGAAGTTGCGATTTCTAACCCATTAGATTTATTAATACAAAGTATGGGAATTGAACGCGGAAGAACTAAAGTAGTTAATGCTATTAAAGCACCGATGCCAGGTTTGATTTTAGAAATTAGTGTTTGTGTTGGCCAAGTAGTGAAAGAAAATGATCCTTTATTAATTCTTGAAGCAATGAAAATGGAAAATAGTTTTCTTTCTCCTCGAGATGGAATAATAAAGTCTATTGCAGTTTCTATTGGAAACGCTGTAGATAAAGGTCAGTTGTTAATAGAATTCGAATAAAATATAGTTTCAAGTTTCAGGTTTAATAGTTTTCACGTCTTATATTGATATAAAACAAAATTGATTGCTTATCCTAACTTGAAAATTAAACATAAAAAATATTAATTAATACAATACATAGCTTAGTGCCTCGTAAAAAAATGAAAAAAATAACCAAAATATTAGTTGCCAATCGCGGTGAAATTGCAATTAGAGTAATGAAAACTGCTAAGAATATGGGTATTAAAACCGTAGCAGTATTTTCGACTGCCGATAGAAATGCACTTCACGTAAAATTTGCAGATGAAGCTGTTTGTATCGGTGAAGCACCCTCTAGCCAATCGTATTTGAGAGGGGATAAAATCATTGAAGTTTGTAAAAAACTAGGAGTAGATGCAGTACACCCTGGCTATGGTTTTTTGAGTGAAAATTCAGCTTTCGCAGAAGAGTGTGAAAGAAACAATATTGTTTTTATAGGCCCAAAATCGAAAGCTATCGAAATGATGGGAAGCAAATTAGCAGCTAAAGAAGCAGTTATGCACTACAATATCCCTATGGTTCCTGGTATTGACCATGCCATAACCGATATTGAAGAAGCTAAAAAATCAGCTCGAGAAGTTGGTTTTCCAATCTTGATTAAAGCTTCTGCCGGTGGTGGTGGAAAAGGAATGCGTATTGTAGAAAAAGAAGAAGATTTTGTTTCTCAAATGGATAGAGCAATTAGTGAGGCAACTTCTGCTTTTGGAGATGGTTCGGTTTTTATTGAAAAATATGTCACTAAACCTCGACACATAGAAATTCAAATCATGGCCGATAGTCACGGAAATGTTTTATATATTTTTGAAAGAGAATGCAGTATCCAACGCCGACACCAAAAAGTAGTTGAGGAAGCACCTTCCTCAATTTTAACACCTGAAAAGCGTAAAGAAATGGGAGAGGCTGCGGTAAAAGTTGCTCGTGCCTGTGATTATCTTGGTGCTGGTACGGTTGAGTTTTTAATGGATGATAAGCATAATTTTTATTTTTTAGAAATGAATACACGTTTGCAAGTGGAGCATCCAGTTACCGAAATGATTTCAGGTTTAGATTTAGTCGAATTGCAAATTCGTGTTGCTCGTGGTGAAGAATTGCCTATGAAACAGGAAGATTTGGTAATTAAAGGTCATGCTATGGAATTACGTGTATATGCTGAAGATTCTATGAATGATTTTTTACCTAATGTTGGTTTCTTAAGTACTTATATATTGCCTGAAGGCGAAGGAATTAGAGTGGATAATGGAATAGAACAGGGGATGGATGTACCTATCTATTACGATCCGATGTTATCAAAGCTGGTTACCTATGGAAAAACTCGTGAAGAATCTATTGCTTTAATGATAAAAGCAATAGATAATTATCATGTAGAAGGTGTCGCAACAACCTTGCCTTTCGGGAAATTTGTTATGGAGCACGAAGCATTCCGTTCAGGAGATTTTGATACAGGTTTCGTAAAAGCATTTTATGATGCTGAAAAACTAAAATCTAAATTAGATACTGAGGCAGAAATAGCCGCATTATTAGCACTAAAACAATATATTACAGATAAAAAAATAGTGCGATTACCGATTATTAGTGAATAGAAATAGTTATAACATATAACTTACAACGAACAACATAAGATAAGATGGAAGATAAAATTAAAGTATTAAACGATAAAATTGCCCTTGCCAAATTAGGTGGAGGCGAAAAAAGAATAGCATCACACCATGCCAAAAAGAAATTAACGGCGCGAGAACGAGTAGATTATCTAATGGATGAAGGATCATTTGAAGAAATAGGAATGTTGGTAACACATCGAACCAACGATTTCGGAATGGAAAAAGAAATTTACTATGGTGATGGTGTAATTACTGGTTATGGAACAATAAACGGTAGACTAGTTTATGTATTTGCGCAAGATTTTACCATTTTTGGTGGTTCATTATCCGAAACTCATGCCGAAAAAATTTGCAAAGTAATGGATATGGCTATAAAAAGCGGTGCGCCAATGATTGGATTGAATGATTCTGGTGGTGCTCGTATCCAAGAAGGTGTTCGTTCCTTAGGAGGGTATGCAGATATTTTTTATAAAAATGTTCAATCTAGTGGTGTTATCCCACAAATATCTGCAATCATGGGACCTTGCGCCGGTGGAGCTGTATATTCTCCTGCCATGACCGATTTTACCATGATGGTTGAAGGAAATAGCTACATGTTTGTTACAGGTCCTAATGTGGTGAAAACTGTTACGAATGAAGAGGTAACATCTGAAGAATTGGGTGGTGCAAGTACGCATTCCACTAAATCGGGTGTTGCTCATATTACTTCCCCTAACGGAATTGAATGTTTAGAAGATATCAAAAAGTTATTGAGTTATATACCTCAAAATAATAGAGAAACCACTCCAAAGTTGCCTTATGTTACTAATGATGAAGTTCGTGAAAAGTTAGATAATATAGTGCCCGATAATGCTAATAAACCTTACGACATGCACGATGTAATTGAAAACATTATCGATGAAGATTCTTTTTTTGAAATTCATAAAGACTTTGCCGAGAATATTATTGTTGGTTTTGCACGTTTAGGAGGAAGAAGTATAGGAATTGTAGCAAATAACCCTAAATTTTTAGCAGGTTGTTTAGATGTGAAAAGTTCTATTAAAGGTGCTCGCTTTGTTCGTTTTTGTGATTGTTTTAATATTCCATTATTGGTATTAGAAGACGTTCCAGGATTTTTACCAGGAACCGATCAAGAATGGAATGGAATTATTGTGCATGGAGCCAAATTACTATATGCTTTTAGCGAAGCAACCGTGCCTAGAGTTACTGTTATTACTCGTAAAGCCTACGGCGGAGCATATGATGTAATGAACTCTAAACACATTGGAGCTGATATGAATTTTGCATGGCCATGTGCAGAAATAGCAGTTATGGGAGCTAAAGGAGCATCGGAAATTATTTTCAAAAAAGAGATTAGTGAAGCAGAAGATCCAGCCGCTAAACTTTTAGAAAAAGAAACGGAATATGCTGAATTATTTGCAAACCCTTATACTGCAGCGCAACGTGGATTTATTGATGAAGTTATTGTACCACATGATACTCGTAGAAAATTACTAAAAGCATTCAGTATGTTAGAAAATAAAGTGGTAGATACTCCAAAACGTAAACATGGAAATATTCCGTTGTAATATCTTTTCTAAATTTTAATAACTAACCGTCTTATTGAAAAATGAGACGGTTTTTTTAAGACTTAATTTTTGGTTACCCAATAATGAAAATCTCTTTCTAAATCATAGATCATCCTTTTAACACTTCTTCGCATCACAAAATAGGGGATTCCTATCATAAGCAAAGCATGAATTAGTATAAAAGGTACTATGAAAAAAGCTAGTTCATTACTTTTTGAAAAGACTGCACTCGAAATAATTAGAATGTCAAATAGTAAAATGAAGCCCAAAAAGAAATACATTTTTTTTCTAAATGCATTGATTTCTGCAGTGATTATTAATTTATCGAAACTTTCTTTATAAGTTCCTTTTGCTCTTGCAAAAGAATAATTAGTATCAAATAACTTTCTTCTTTTTTTTATTTCAAATCCTTGTTCGTTACTATTTCCTTTATATTCAAATTTGCTTGAAGACAAAGCTTCAAATCCTTCGAATGGCGTAAATGTTAAATCGGAATATTCAACATTTGCTCTAAACTTCTTGATAAAATCTGATTTAGATATAGGTAATTCTATAGTAATATTTTCAATGACTTTTAATTTTCGTAAAAAGTTGCTCATATTTTTTTTCACAAATATAACAAATACAATATAGGTGCCTACAAGAATTATTTTGAAGATTAATTTTAAAAAATAGTCTAATATGAAGGGTTTTAATTAAAATTAAGTTAAAAAACCTTCTAAAGGTCCATTTTTTCGTAATTTGTGCCTCCTTTAAAAGTGCTCTAGGTACTTTATAATAAATTAGCACCATGAAAAGCATCCATTTAATTTTAATATTTAGCCTTTTTTTTAGCATTTCTTCTTTTTCTCAAAAAGTAATTAAACACAAGATTTCAAAAGGGGAAACAATTTTAGGCTTGGCAATCAAATATGGAGTTAGTGAAAAAGAAATTTACGAATTGAATCCTAAGACTAAAGGAGCATTATTGCAATTAAATCAAGAAATTCGAATTCCAAATAAAAAAAATAAGGAAAAAGAAAAACCATCAAAAAAAGATAAGAAAGAAGTAGTTGCCGAAAAAAATAAGAAGAAAGAAATTATTCCGGTAGTAAAAGAAAAACCAGAAGTATGCAATGATGAACCTGTAGCTGCTACAATTACTCACGTAGTTCAGTCAAAAGAAACTTTATATAGTCTTTCTAAGCAATTTGGATTGTCAATGGAAGCGATCTGCGAGTTAAACCCGGAGTTGAAAACTAATAATTTAAAGAAAGGTCTTAAGCTTAAATTTCCAAATAAAGATGCTGTAAACTTAAAATTAGAGGATACAAATTCCAATCTTGACAAAGCAGGAAGTACAAACGATGACATTGTTTCTATTACAAACGTGGTACACAAAGTAGTTGCTAAAGAAACATTATATGGTATTTCTAAACAGTATGGAGTTTCAATTGCAGATATTGAAAAATTAAATCCAGGAATTGAAAACGGACTTCCAGTAGATTATCTTTTGATGATTAAAAAAGGAGTACATAAATCATCAGAAGAAACAAAAGATTTTATTAATAACCTTCCCAAAGAAGATGTTGAGATTAAAGATGTTCCTTCGGTAAATGTTATTAAGGCTGATTATTTAATACGAAAAGCATCGGAACATTTAGGAACTCGTTACCGAAGTGGAGGTACTACTAGCGCAGGATTCGACTGTTCAGGATTGATGTTTTCTACATTCCAAAACGTAGATATGACTTTACCTCGTTCCTCTCAAGAAATGGCCAACTATGGTGTTAGAATAAGTCGATCACAAGCACAAAAAGGAGATTTAATATTTTTCGCAACCTTTGGTGGTCGCCGAGTAAGTCATGTTGGTATGGTTACCGAAGTAGTTGATGGAGTAATAAAATTCATTCATTCCTCAACGGGTTCAGGGGTTATTGTTTCTTCTTTAAACGAAGCATATTACGCTAGAACTTACGTGCAAATAAATAGAGTATTAACAGAATAGGCAAATTAAACTTTTTGGATAATCCCTAAAATATCTAATTTCTAGTAGACATTTTATATTTTTCCATTCTTTCCTTTCTTTCGTCAACATATTTTTTATACTTGACTTTTTGTTCTTGATTAAGAAAAGTATTTATAGTTCTGTCCGTTTTTTCGTTAATAGCATCTATCTCTTTCATTTTATCGTCATTAGAAATTTCTGATTTTGAAACTGCAAAAATACTTTTAGCACTTGCTTCAATCTCCTTGAGAATGACAATTACTTGTAAATCATCTAGATTTAAGTCTTTTGTTATTTTTTCAATACTTTTATTTAAGTTATCAGTTCTTTCCTTTTCAATTTCCTCTGGACTTTTATTTCTACCATAATTATTGGTATTTTGCATACTTTGTTGGTTTCCCATGCGGTTCATGCCACCACCCATTCCACCATTCATTCCTCCTCCATACATTCCATTTCCACCATACATTCCACCATTACTATATTGAGCAAAAGAACTTGTGCAGGATAATATTAAAATACCAATAAATAAATAAAATTGTAATGTTTTCATATTCAGTGTTTCTAAGAGTATAAAATTAATAAAAAAAGGTTTAATTATATAGGCTCACCATATAAATCATATTCAGTAGCATCGGTAATTTTCACATTTACAAAATCTCCGGTTTTTACATAATATTTAGATGCATCAATAAGCACTTCATTATCCACATCAGGGCTGTCAAATTCTGTTCTTCCAATAAAATGTTCTCCTTCTTTTCGGTCAATAACACATTTAAAAGTATGACCTATTTTCTCTTGATTTAAATCCCAAGAAATCTGTGATTGTAAATCCATTATTTCTGCTGCACGTGCTTTTTTTACATCCTCAGGCACATCATCTACCAATGCAAATGCACCTGTATTTTCTTCATGCGAATAGGTAAAACAACCCAAACGTTCAAATTTCATTTCCTGCACCCAGTCGCGCATAATTTCAAAATCTTCCTGTGTTTCACCAGGATAACCAACAATTAAAGTAGTTCTAATTGTCATGCCAGGAACTGCTTCCCTAAATTCTTTAAGCAATTTGGTGGTTTTCTCTTTGGTTGTTCCACGCTTCATAGATTTCAAAATTTTATCGGAAATATGTTGCAACGGAATATCAATATAGTTACAAATCTTAGGTTCCTTGCGCATCAATTCCAAAACATCCATCGGAAATCCAGTAGGGAAGGCGTAATGCAAACGAATCCATTCAATGCCTTCAACTTTAACTAAGTTTTCTAGTAATTCAGCTAGATTACGTTTTTTATAAATATCTAAACCATAATAAGTCAAATCTTGCGCAATTAGAATCAATTCTTTAACGCCATTTTTAGCCAAACCTTCAGCTTCCTTAACTAGTTTTTCAATAGTTTGCGAAACGTGTTTGCCACGCATTAACGGAATAGCACAAAAACTACAAGGTCTATCACATCCTTCGGCAATCTTTAAATAAGCATAATTTTTCGGAGTAGTAGTCAATCGTTCTCCAAGTAATTCGTGTTTGTAATCGGCACCAAGTGCTTTTAACAAAAGAGGTAATTCGGTAGTTCCAAAATACTGATCCACATTCGGAATTTCTTTTTCTAAATCAGGACGGTATCGTTCCGATAAACAACCAGTTACAAATACTTTATCTACTATTCCACGGGCTTTTTTATCTGCATATTCCAATATAGTATTCACCGATTCTGCTTTTGCATTATCAATAAAACCACAAGTATTAATCACTACAATATTCCCTTCCTGCTCATGTACAACATCTTTACCGCTGGCTTTCAATTGCCCCATCAACACCTCACTATCGTAAGTGTTTTTAGAACATCCTAGCGTAATTACATTGATTTTATTTTTCTTTACCGATTTGGTTCTCATACCTTTATTTAATTGGGATGCAAAATTACGTTATTTATTTTAAGGAGCGAAACTTTAGAGCATTTTTGGCTTCCATATTCCCGCTTTCGCCTTTAGTCTCGTTCCGTTCCTCCACGAGAGCTATCGTCTTAATCGGGGCTAAAATAGGCAACATTTAGAGTAAAATTTATTTTTCATAACTTCTAAGTTAAATTAATTCAACTCTCTTTCTTTATAATAATTCACCAACAAATCTACAAATTTGCTATAGCTTTCAATTCCATCTTTTTGCTGATTCATTTTTAAGAATTGATCATAAAAAATATGGAATCCCTTGTCAATAAAAGTATCGTATTGTTTCCAAAATGCATCACTTTCTTTATAATTTGCAATAATTCCAGGGTTAATTTTAGTTTTAAGATAATTAAATTTAGACTCCTCTTTCATTGCAATATTCATCATGCAATACCGCAAAGCATTGCTGTAAGCCGAATATTTAAAATACAAATCTTTGTTTTTAATTCCAGCCATAAATCCAATAAAATTACATTCACTTTCACTAGCGTAGCCAATTTGATGTGCCATTTCATGACAAATAACATTTGGAAATGTCACCATCGGTAATTTAGCATTCACCTGTGCTTCACCAGTAAATGGATTTAAATACCCAGCAAATCCCATATAGGTAAGGGGCAAATTAAGTAAGGATTTCTTTTTACAAGGAACTATATAATTTAAAAAACCATATTCTTTCGCTAAAACTGTGTAGCCATTTTGCGCCATTATTAAAACCGAATCTTGTGAATTTGGATTAGTAACTTTTAAATTTCTGTTGCCTGTAATTTCTAATTGAAGAGCATTAGTTTTAGCAATTAATTTTTTGGTAAATACTTCCAAATCCGATTCTGAATACTCCCGTTCAATATTCATTTTCTCAAATAAAGGCATCCTATAATAATTGAAAGCCCACAAAAAATGAAATAAAAAATAAGCAACCGAAAGAAAACTGGTAACCCTCAATAAATTGTTTTTCCATTGTAATTTCCATGATTTTCTAGTTTTCCAAATAGAATAAAGTGCATATACAATTATAACTCCATAAAGAATATCTCCAACCGAAAAAGGAATCTTTCCTAAAATAGTTCTTGAGATTTTAGAAATCACTAAATACAAGCCATTGCTGTAAAATCTCTCTACCATTTCAGGAAAAAAAGCAAGAATTTTTAGAGTCAAAATCTGAACTACTAAAAATAAAGGAAGAATGTATTTGCGTTTCAAACTATTAAATTTGCTATAAAAATACTTATAAATTAAGAACTCATGTTAGTTTTATTGTAAATTTGTGATTCAAAAAAATCAATTACATATAAAACAAACAACCTTGAATTAATAACATTGCAAATTCGTGAAATTGCCACAATCAATTTAATTGGTGGGAATTCGTGAAATTTGTGTCTAAAAAAACACAATGAGCCAAGAAATTAGAAACCTAGAACCAAAAGCACTTTGGAACAAATTTGCCGATTTAAATGCGGTGCCTCGCCCTTCAAAAAAAGAAGATCGAGTAATTGATTTTATGAAAAATTTTGGTAATAGTCTAGGATTAGAAACCTTTGAAGACGAAATCCGTAACGTAATAATAAGAAAACCAGCAACTCCCGGAATGGAAAATCGTAAGCCAATTGTGCTTCAAGGACATTTGGATATGGTTTGTCAGAAAAATAACGATACTAATTTCGATTTTGATACCCAAGGAATCGATATGTATGTTGATGGAGATTGGGTTCGAGCTCGTGGAACCACTCTTGGTGCCGATAACGGACTTGGAGTAGCAATGATAATGGCTATTTTAGAATCTAAAGAAATTAAACATCCTGCTATTGATGCACTTTTCACCATTGATGAAGAAACCGGAATGACAGGTGCATTAAACCTAAAAGGAGGAATATTAAAAGGTGAAATTCTCTTGAATATGGATACCGAAGAAGATGACGAAATAGGTATTGGTTGTGCAGGTGGAATTGATGTTACTGCCAATAGAAGTTATAATCAAGAAGAAACTCCCGAAGGCTCTGTAGGGTATACAATTACTGTGAAAGGGTTAAATGGAGGTCACTCTGGTATGGATATCCACAAAGGTTTAGGTAATGCCAATAAAATTATGAACCGTTTATTATTTGACGGTTTCGAAAATTTTGGACTACAAATTGCTGAAATTTCAGGCGGTAGTTTGCGTAATGCTATTCCTCGCGAAAGCAATGCTAAAGTTATTGTAGCTTCTATGTATGATGAAGCTTTTGTATTTGATATGCAAGAAATAATTGGAGATATCAAAGCCGAATTTAAAACCATGGAACCTAACTTAACTATTGAAATCGTAAAAAGCGATTTGCCAAGTAAAGTAATGGATTTAGGAGTTCAAGAAGGATTGCTTCGCGGAATTTATGCAGCTCACAATGGAGTTTATACGATGACTGCAGATATTAAAGATCTAGTAGAGACATCTAATAATATTGCTCGTGTTATTGTTAAAGATGGCGAAATAACGATTCAAAATTTAACGCGTTCTTCTGTTGAAAGTTCAAAATATGATTTAGCTAATGCTTTGCGTTCGGCATACGAATTGTTTGGTTGCGAAGTGACTCTTGCTGGAAGTTATCCTGGATGGACTCCAAATGTAAATTCAGAAATATTAGACCTTTTGGTTAAAATTTATGAAAAACAAAACGGATCCAAACCAAATGTTGCTGCATGTCACGCAGGATTAGAATGCGGAATTCTTGGAACTAATTATCCAGGAATGGATATGATTTCTTTCGGACCTACCATTCACGGTGCGCATAGTCCAGACGAAAGAGCAAGTATTTCTTCTTCTCAAAAATTCTGGAAATTTGTATTGGAGATATTAGAGAATATTCCGGTTAAGAATTAAGAAAATATAAATATTAAAAAAATGAAATCCCGAGGTTAACTCGGGATTTTTTACTTTATACTCTTCAAATGGCGAGTAGCCATAAACATTTTTTAAGTTTGGTTTTAACGTTTCGCGGCTTCATGAAGTGGCGATTAACCAAAACCAAGCCTTCACAAATATAAACAAAACTTTAAATTAATAACCTTTCCGATTTCAAATAAATCCCGAGCCTCGCCATTTCTTGAAACCGCTGTGCTTGTTGCACAACTCCAACAAATATAGCAAAAAACACTTGCAAAAAAGCACAAAAAAATGTATTTTTAAACCATGCAAGGAAGAAAAGAACTCATACCAAAAATGCTCTATCAAGTTCATTTACAGGACTTGATTCCC
>CAILWV010000005.1 GCA_903838055.1 uncultured Bacteroidota bacterium
AGTTTAGATACAAATCCATAAGAACGGTGCTCTTCTAATACTAATTTTACACATCCTTCTTTAAATGCGTAATCATACTTAACTTTTCTTTCCATAAAAAATGCCCCAAATAGCGTCTAACTTTTTGGGGCATGTTCATTTTCAATTGAAAATCGGGCTTTTAATTTGAGGGCTTTTTTAATTAGTTACCAAAACCAATTCTTAAACCTAATTGAAAATTTGGTTTAGTTTCTGTTAGTGGTGTGGTTGCTACACTATAAATATAGTTTCCTGTAGTACTATTATAACTAGATTCAATTTTACTTGATTCAGTTTTTATACTCGCAAATCCGATTCCAAAATAACTTTCAAAAGTCACATTAGAATCTTCAAAAATTTGTTTTCCGATAATTAAAGAAATTCCAGTTTTTGATTTAGTATCTTTCAATCCGTTTAACAAGTAACCATTGCTAACTGTAGTGTCATAATCTCTATTCATTGTTTTAGAAAATATTTGAATTCCAAAATTCCAACCTTCAATTGCATCATAGTCTGAAGAAGGGTAAAATTTTACTGCGCCTCTAAATGCAGTTCCCATAGCTGCCTTAGATGTTATTTCTCCACCATCTAAAGAAAGATCATTTGGTATATATGCGTATGTAACACCTGCAGAAACTTCAGCGCTAAATTTTGGTGCAAAGCGATATTCTGCAATTAAAGGAAATTCACCTGTTGCAATTGCGAAAATATCTGTTTTAACGGCCCATTTATAAGAGTTGTCTTTAGAACTTTTTCCTGAACTACTGCTTTCTCCTGATGGAGTATAAACTTTAATTTTAGAAGGTGCCTCTTTAGCAGGTACTGTAGTTTTTACTTGTGCTTGATTTAAAATTGAAAATAAGAGTGCAGAAATTAAGAATAAATTTTTTTTCATCTTGAAGTTTTTAATTGTTTTTTTGCAAAAATAAATTTATTTTTACAAAAAATTAACAAAAACATGAAATATTTAAAAATTATTTTACTTCTAGCTACAATTAGCTTAAGTGCTCAAAATGTGGACCTTAGATGGGCCGAAAGAATTAAAACAAAAGGGAATGTATCTATCCTTGGCGGAAAAGGCGGAAGATACTACACGGTACATCAAGATAGTGATGATCATTTAATAGGTAGAGAGTATGATAAAGACCTAAATTTTAAAGCAGAGAAAGAAATATCCTTTAACATTGACGCTAAACGATACGCTTATTTAGGAGCTTATTTTATGAAAAATCAAATCGTTCATTTTGTTAAAGAAAACGATAGAAAAGCAGATAAAAATATACTTATTGGAGCCTTTACGGATATGAGTTTAAAAACAAGTGATAAAACTTTGATTTTAGACGAGGCCGATGAAGATGCTCTAAACTTTGGTTTACGAAATATTTCTCCTGATTCTACCAAAGTTGTAGTTTATAACGAATTAAAAGGTAGAAAAAAAGACCCAAGTACTTTGAATTTTAAAGTGTATAACTCAGCTTTTACAGATGTTATTTTAGATAAAACAGCGCAATTACCAATTAAAGCTACTAGATTTTCTACAGAAAGTATTAATGTAGATAACTTAGGAAATGTATATGTATTGGCTAAAATATATAAAGATAAAGACGAAAAAGTAAAAGGGCAAAGTGAATATTATTTTAAGTTAATTGTATTTAATAAAGAGGACAAAGCAAAGGAATTTGATTTTGATTATCCAGAAAAAGAAATCGAATCTATTGATGTTATCCCTGGAGAAAACAATACTATGATTTGTACTGGATTCTTGAAAATATTAAACAGTGGGTTCTTCGGAAAAGGAAAGAAAACTTTAATTTCTGATGAAATGTTTTCTGCTAACATAGATTGTTCTACATTAACTCTTAAATCATCTAAAAAATATGAATTAGAAGGTTTATATCCAGAGAAACCTAAAAAAGCAGAAGATTATGTACCTTACAAAGTAAGAAATATTTTTCAAAGAAAAGATGGAGGTTCTGTAGTTGTTGCAGAGCAATACAAATTGGTTGTTGTAACTAGAAGTAGCCAATATGGAACAACTACTACTTATTATTATTATTTCTGTGATATTGCGGTAATTAACATTAATAGTAAATCGGAAGTGGAATCGGTTTCTAAAATGCCTAAATACCAAATGAATGCTGCAAATCCATCTATTCTTTCAACATATTATAATGATAAAGTTTATATCGTTTATGAAGATTTAGAAAAAAATGCAGATGCTGAAGGAGATAAAGATACTAAAAGAAGTACTAAATCTATGTTCTCATCAAGTTCTAGAAACGCTTTGTTTTTGTTGACGGTAGAGCCAAGTGGAGAAATGAAAAAAGACATTATCTATTCGTATAAAGAAAGCAAAATTCGTCCTCGTATTTTATCTAGTATGGTTGCGACTAAAAACGAAATCATCTTAAATGCAGACGATCAAATAGGAGTATTGAAAATCTCTAAATAGTTTTTCTTTGCTAAATTATAAGCCCCGATATTTCAATAATATCGGGGCTTTACTTTTGCAATTAATATACTTCTTTTGGTAAATCCTGTACTGTTTTTAAATACGTACCATGCTCAAAAATAAAAATACTTCCTGCCCATTCTCTATCTTTTGATTTAAGAGGTTTTCCTGCTAATTCATTTTCAAAATATCGGGTATAAACTCCTCTAAAACTTTTTTTATAATAATCGCCATCCACAGCAAAAAGAGGTGAGACAAACGATTGACTTTTAGTTTTCTCTAAATTAGCAAAGCCATTCATCACCAAAAATAATTTGTAATGGTGTTTTTTGGCATAATTTTCATATACTTTGAGAGGTCTGCAATATTCCGAAGTGCAACCATTGGTAAACTCATATACCATTGCAACATCGTATTTTAATAATTCTTCTTTTAATTGCAGCGCATTAATTTTGTAGATGGTGTCTTGGCTTAAATTTTCAAATTTTTTAAGAGTAATGATTTTAGATTTCTCTATCGGATTAAGTTTGCCATAATCATTAGTAAGTCCTTGAATACTGCAGGAAACTAATATAAATAGTAATAAGATTAGAATTGTTTTCTTCATTTAGATTTGGTTTTTTAAAACAAAACCCTCACTTTGCAGCAAGGGTTTAGATTTATTATACTTCTTTGTGTTTAATACTTTGAACTTTTTAATTTGTTCCTCTGTCTTGTCCTGAAATAGCGATACATAAAAAGTATCCTTATGGAAAAACATGAAGAAAGTCGCTATATAAAGCGCACACAAAAAGATTATACCATGTCTTTTAAATTGCAAATTGTTCAAGAAATCGAGCAAGGAAGAATA
>CAILWV010000006.1 GCA_903838055.1 uncultured Bacteroidota bacterium
AATTAGGGGTAAAATTGTACAGAAAAAATTATACAAAATAATTGAAAACCCTTATAAAATAAAGGTTTTATGAAATAAAATAAAAAAATTTTGTAAAATATTACTACTCTATAAATGTATGAAGTGAGTTTTAATCAATATAAAAATAAGCTTATCACTACAACGTTAAAGTTATTTAAACAGGGTATTATTTTAGAAAGTTCTAATTAATATTTTGGAATATTTTACAAAACTGAAGCAATCATCAAAGCACATTTTTCTCCATCTATAGCAGCCGAAATAATTCCACCTGCATATCCGGCACCTTCGCCACATGGATACAATCCTTTTATTTGAACATGTTCTAAAGTATCCTCGTTCCTTGGAATTCGAACTGGCGAAGAGGTTCTACTTTCAGGTGCGTGTAATATAGCTTCGTTGGTCATGTAGCCACGCATTGCTTTTCCGAATTCTAGAAATCCCTCTCGCATAATTTGAGTTAAAAACCCAGGAAATACTTGCCCCATTTCTACAGAAGTGGTACCTGGAACATAAGACGTTTTAGGAATATCATTCGAGATTTTATTTTGAGTAAAATCTACCATGCGCTGTGCGGGAACTTTTTGAGTTTGTCCACCCAAGTTCCAAGCTTTTTGCTCAATTGATTTCTGAAATTCCATGCCTGCCAATGCTCCAAATTTGGCAAATGGTTTAAAATCTTCGAGTTTTAATTCGACTACAATCCCAGAATTAGCGGTGCTTTGATCTCGTTTTGATGGCGACCATCCATTAGTCACTACTTCCCCAGGACTTGTTGCGCAAGGTGCAATTACTCCACCAGGACACATGCAAAAAGAATACATTCCTCGTCCATTAACCTGCTTCACAATTGAATAAGGAGCAGGAGGTAAATTCTCACCCCTAAAATCGCAAGAATATTGAATTTTATCTATCAACTCTTGGGGGTGTTCCGCGCGAACTCCTAATGCAAAAGGTTTCGCTTCTATAAAGATATTCTTTCTATCAAGCAATTCGAAAATATCTCTAGCGGAATGTCCAGTGGCAAGAATGACTTTATTAGCTGAAATTGATTCTCCTTTTTGGGTAATAATTCCTTTGATTTCATTGTTTTTAATTACAAAATCTGTCACTCGTGTTTCAAATACTACTTGCCCTCCGCATTCAATTATTTTTTCTCGAATATCTTGAATAATTTGTGGTAATTTATTTGTTCCAATATGTGGATGTGCTTCAACCAATATATCTGAAGATGCTCCAAACCCAACTAATAGTTTTAGAATTCTATCTACATCACCTCTTTTTTTTGAACGAGTATATAACTTTCCATCTGAATAAGTACCTGCCCCACCTTCTCCAAAGCAATAATTAGAATCTTCGTTTACTAAATGATCTACATTAATTGCTTTTAAGTCACGACGGCGACCTCGAACATCCTTACCTCTTTCAATAACAATTGGCTTTAAACCCAATTCTATTAATTGCAATGCAGCAAATAATCCAGCAGGGCCTGCACCAACTACAATAACTTCTTGAGAATTAGTTACATTTTTATACTCAGGAAGTGAAATCTCCGACTTTTGATAAACTTCATCTTTAAAAAAAACCGATGCCTTGATATTAAACTTCACTGCCTTTTGGCGAGCATCTATTGACCTTTTTAAAACTACCACCTTTTGAATTTCTGCAACCGAAACATGAAATAACTTAGCCACATGTTGCATAAGTAAGGATTCATTAGTAGCAATTTCAGGAGCAACTTGGGTTTGTAATTCGCGTGGCATAATTGGTTTTTTGCAAACTTAATTTAATTTCGGGAAAATTGTAACATAAAAAAAAGGTTTAGCAGTAACTAAACCTTTTTTATCTTTAAAAATTGTGATTATTTTTTTATAAACTTGAAGTTTTTCACTTGACCGTTTACTTGAATTTTAACAAAATAAAGTCCACTTTGCAAATTAGAAACGGATATAGATTCGATTGTATCAATAGAAGTTTCTTCTTTTATTAAAGCACCACTAACAGAATAAATAGACACATTAGAAATTATTTCACTAGAAGTATTAGAAATTTGCAAAATATCTACAACTGGATTTGGATATAATCTAATTGAGTTTTCTATTGAATTAGTGTTTGTTCCTAAAAGATTAGAAGGGTCTAAATAATCTGGCACTCCATTTCCATTGACATCATCATCAGCAGGATTTCCATTACCATTAGAATCTTCATTAAAAGTAAGTATTCCGTCGCCATCATCATCATTATCTAAATAATTAGGTTTTCCGTCGTTATCTGTATCAATTAATACACTTAAAGCATTTTTATTTGTAAAGAAATACTCGACACTTGTCAAAACTAAATCGCCATCATCATCATTATCTAAATAATTTGGCAAACCATCCATATCCGTATCATCGTTAGCAAGATTAGTATCATTACTTGGGTCTTCCGAACCAGTTGCTACGTTATCGTTATCATAATCTACAGCACAATCAATTACTTTTAACACAACAGATTTTACCATTCCGTTCATCATCGTGTAAATAGTTTGTGGATTTGTCATATTAGTATAAGTTAAACCAGTAATAGGATTTGCTTGAGTTTGCATATCAGCAAGACTAGAATAAAAAGTCAATCCTGGATTTGCATTTGGAGCTAAAGCAGTTCGAACTACTTGTAAATTAAATTCTTCTATTCCATCAGAATTTCCATCACATTTCACAAATTGATAATCTCCGGATGTATATCCAGGTCGAGAAAATCTCCATCCTTCATGAAAAGCAGTCCAAGAACCTGTATTTCTGTTTGGTGCTGCAATACCTAAATTACCTGCAAGATTTATTAAACCAGTTACTGCTTTTCCATTATTCCATGCAGCACAAAGCTGTTTATCAATTAATTGAATGTCAATTATACTTTGTGATTCATACAATATCATTTGAAACGTACTATGAGCATTTGAACAACTATATAGTTCATTGTTGTTAAAAACTACTACAAATTTTCGGTAAGGTGCTGTTCCATAAACCCCATAAGTAATAAATCCTTGTGTATTATTGTTATATAAATCGTGGTAACACCCTAAAATAGCATTTTTAACTGGGAAATTTACATCGGGAACAGTTTGTGTAAAAAACCATTGCGAAAATTGATTTGCAGAAGTAGTTCTAAAATCGATATAACCGTTGGTGCTCACAACAATTTGATTGTAACTTACCCCATAAAAATCAAAATTAAAAGGAAGCGAAATAATATTAGAATTAATATCATCTTGAGTTCCCTGAACAGGAAGCGTTGTAGTATATTGCTGATACGGAATAGAAGTCACAGCATAATTAGATTGCCCGTAATTAATTTGACAAAATAAAATAGAAACTAATGCAATAATGTAGTTTTTAATCATAATATTTGCTTTTAATTTGTAGTTAATTCGCAAATATATAAATAATAGTTAAAATATTGATTATTAATCTAAAAAGAACTTTTTAATGAAAAAAATAAAATTAATTTGGGATTTTAGAGGACCCGATGCTGCAAAAATTGCCGAACACCACGAAATTCATTTGAAAGAATATATTAATCTAGAAAAAATTTCTTTGAATATTACGGGCAATGAAATAATAAACGAACTTTATGCAATTGCATTTATGGTAGTTGCGCAAGAAAATATGATTGCTGTAAGAGATGCATTAAAACCGCATCGTGGGGAGTTATATATAGAGTGAAATTCAAAATCAAAAAAAATCCAAATTCTTCAATTTGGATTTTTCTATTTTAATTTGCTACTTCACTAATGAATTTTATTCGCATTAATCTTAATTCTTCAATGTCGTATTCACCATCAAATTCTTTAAGTGCTGCTTCTATATTATCAGATTCAGATTCCATGAAATACTCGTGAATTTCCTCTTGCTGGTCTTCATCAAGAAGTTCATCTATCCAATATTTAATATTTAATTTCGTTCCAGAGTTAACAATTTGCTCCATTTCTTTTAATAAATCATCCATTTTTAACCCTTTTGCAGAAGCAATATCTTCAAGAGAAAGTTTTCGATCAATATTTTGAATAATATATAATTTATTAATTGAATTTGCGCCAGTAGATTTAACTACCAAATCGTCAGGTCTAATAATATCATTATCCTCAACATATCTGTTTATTAATTCAATAAATTCTTTTCCGTATTTTTTAGCTTTGCCTTCACCTACTCCATGAATATTTATTAATTCATTCATGCTAATAGGATATTTCAACGCCATATCCTCTAAAGATGGATCTTGAAAAACCACAAACGGAGGAACTCCTATTTTTTTTGCTACTTTTTTTCTTAAATCACGTAACATAGTCATCAATACCTCATCTGCAGTACCTGAAGATTTAGCTGCAGTTACTATAGCATCATCTTCTGCTTCATTGTATTCGTGATCTTCGGACATCATGAAAGAAGTTGGTTTTTCAATAAAAGCGTGTCCTTTATCGGAAACCTTAATAATACCATAGGTTTCAATGTCTTTTGTAAGCATTCCGTCTACTAATACTTGCCTAATAAGAGCCATCCAATAGCGCTCTTCCTGATCTTTTCCACATCCGAAAAAGGTTTGAGAATCTGTTCTATGTGCTTTTATTGTGGCATTAACCCTTCCAATTAAAGTATATACTGCCTCTTTAGATTTGTATAAATATTTAGTATCGCGAACAACTTCTAGAAGTTTCTTGACATTATTTTGGGCTTCAACTTTAACTTTAGGATTACGAACATTGTCATCCATATCTGCTCCTTCTCCATTTTCACCATCAAATTCTTCTCCGAAATAATGTAATAAAAATTTACGTCTAGACATAGAAGTCTCGGCATAAGCAACAACTTCTTGAAGTAGTGCAAAACCAATTTCTTGTTCAGCAACAGGTTTTCCCGACATGAATTTTTCTAATTTTTCAACATCTTTATAGGAATAATAAGCCAAACAATGACCTTCACCACCATCACGACCAGCACGACCCGTTTCTTGGTAATAACTTTCTAATGACTTTGGAATATCATGGTGAATAACGAAACGAACATCGGGTTTGTCAATTCCCATTCCGAATGCTATGGTAGCAACCACCACATCTACATCTTCCATAAGGAACATGTCTTGGTGTTTAGCACGTGTTTTTGCATCTAAACCAGCATGATAAGGCACAGCACTTACACCATTAACTTGTAGCACTTCGGCTATAGCTTCTACTTTTTTACGGCTTAGGCAATAAATAATTCCTGATTTACCTTTATGTTGTTTAATAAATCGGATAATATCCGACTCAATATTTTTAGTTTTAGTACGTACTTCGTAGTATAAATTAGGTCTATTAAAAGATGCTTTAAAAGTATTAGCATCTGACATATCTAAGTTTTTCAGAATATCTTCTTGAACTTTTGGAGTTGCGGTGGCGGTTAAACCAATTACGGGAACGTCTCCTAAATGTTTAATTATTGTTCTTAAATTTCTATATTCTGGTCGGAAATCATGTCCCCACTCCGATATACAGTGAGCTTCATCAATTGCAATAAAAGAAATTGGAACTGATTTTAAGAACTCTATATATTCTTCTTTAGTTAATGATTCTGGCGCTACATATAATAATTTAGTGATTCCAGAAGTAATATCTTTTTTCACCTGATTTATTTCAGTTTTAGTCAAAGATGAATTTAAAACATGAGCAATTCCATCATTAGTGGATACACTTCTAATAGCATCTACTTGATTTTTCATCAAAGCAATTAAAGGAGAAACTACAATTGCTGTTCCTTCTTGAATTAATGCAGGTAATTGGTAACACAATGATTTTCCGCCTCCAGTAGGCATAATTACAAAAGTATTTTTTTGGGCAACAATACTTTTGATCACCTGTTCTTGCAATCCTTTAAATTGATTAAAACCAAAATATTTTTTTAATTCTTTGTGTAGGTCAATTAGATTTGAATTCATTATTACTTAATAGTATTTTTACATAAATTTGCAAGGTTAAATATACAAATTTCTTTTATTCATACAAACTTTATAACAAATCTATTTTGATTACTAAAGAAAACATCCTTGCATCGGCCAAAAAGACAATTCTCTCGGAGAGCCAATCTATAGCAAAACTATCTGATTACCTAGATGATAACTTTTATGAAGCGGTAACTATGATCTATAATTTAAAAGGTCGTTTAGTAATTACCGGAATCGGAAAAAGCGCAATAATAGCCCAAAAAATCGTTGCTACTTTAAATTCAACTGGTACTCCTGCCCTATTTCTTCATGCATCCGAAGCGATTCATGGTGATTTAGGTATGATTCAGGAAGGAGATGGTGTAATTTGCATTTCTAAAAGTGGAAATAGTCCTGAAATTAAAGTTTTGGTTCCGTTATTAAAAAGATTCGGAAATAAACTTATAGCAATTACTGGCAATAGCACTTCCTTTTTAGGAAAAGAAGCGCACTATACCTTAAATACATTTGTTGATGCAGAGGCTTGTCCTAATAATTTGGCACCAACCAACAGTACCACAACACAGCTTGTAATGGGCGATGCTCTAGCGGTTTGTTTAATGGAAATGAAATCGTTTACATCTGAAGATTTTGCAAAATACCACCCTGGAGGAGCTTTAGGTAAAAAATTATTACTTCGTGTAATAGACCTTTTAGATGCTTCTAAAAAACCAATGGTAAATCCAAATTCAAGTGTTAAAGATGTAATCGTTGAGATTTCTGAAAAACGATTAGGAGTAGCTGCAGTCATTGAAAAAAATATTGTTGTAGGAATAATAACCGATGGCGACATTAGGAGAATGCTAAACAAAACCGAAACTATTGCGGGTTTAACTGCTAATGACATCATGACTGTTAATCCAAAAACCATCAAATCTTCTGATATGGTGGTAGACGCACTTAATACAATGGAAGATTTTGCAATAACCCAATTAGTTGTAGTGGATAATGGCGAATATAAAGGGGTGATTCATTTACACGACATATTAAAAGAAGGAATTGTATAATGGCAAAGAAAGAAAGTAAAGAAATGTCTTTCATGGACCATCTAGAAGATTTAAGATGGTTATTAGTTCGAAGTACCCTAGTAGTTATCGGAATTGCTGGCGCTTGTTATTTCATTGATGATTTTATTTTTGATACTATAATTTTTGGTCCTAAGGATCCAAGCTTTATTACGTATCGCTTTTTTTGTGAAGTAACACACTACTTTGGTGTTGACGGAACCTATGCATGTGCTCAAGAATTTAATTTCAAAATTCAAAATCAAGAAGTAAGCGGACAATTCTCAATGTATTTATGGACCTTAATGACCGCCGGGTTTATTATTGGATTTCCATATATATTGTGGGAAATATGGAAGTTTATAAGCCCTGCTCTTTATGAAAAAGAACGTAAAATGGCAGGAAGTTTCATAATTGTTTCCTCCTTATTATTTTTTATTGGAGTCCTTTTTGGATATTATGTGGTAGCACCATTATCGATAAACTTTTTCGCGACCTTTAATGTCAGCAAGCAAGTCGTGAATCTTTTTACAATCGACTCCTATGTATCGATGATAAAAATGTCAATAATTGCTAGTGGAATAGTCTTTGAAATGCCAATAATTGTATATTTCCTAGCCAAATTAGGATTGGTAACTCCTGAATTTTTAAGAAAATACCGAAGAGTTGCAATAATCATCATTTTAATATTAGCAGCAATAGTTACCCCACCCGATATTCCAAGCCAGGTAATAGTATCTATTCCGATATTAATATTATACGAGGTTAGTATTTTGATTGCTGCAGTAGTAGCAAAAAAATCGGAAACCATTGAATAATAAGATTATTACGGCTGCAAAATTTAGATGTAGATTACAGCAACTAAATAATTGTTAAATATAAAGTAGTTAAAAACGATTATTTGTTTATTTGTAAAAGTTTAAACTTAGAACCTGAGTAACTCAGAACCTTAGAACCTAAAAATGAAATTAAGAGCTGAAAATTTAATAAAAATCTACAAAGGTAGAAGCGTTGTAAAAGGGATTTCTGTAGAAGTTAACCAAGGAGAAATTGTAGGACTATTAGGACCAAATGGAGCAGGAAAAACAACTTCTTTTTATATGATTGTAGGTTTGGTGAAACCAAATTCTGGTCATATATATCTTGACAATACAGACATTACTGAGTATCCAATGTACAAACGTGCTCAAAACGGGATTGGCTATTTGGCACAAGAAGCTTCTGTATTTAGAAAATTGAGTATAGAAGATAATATTTTAAGCGTTTTACAACTAACCAAACTATCTAAAGAAGAGCAGATTGCTAAAATGGAAAGTTTGATTGCCGAATTTAGTTTGGAGCATATTCGTACCAACCGTGGCGATTTACTTTCAGGGGGAGAACGAAGACGAACTGAAATTGCTCGTTGTTTAGCAACCGATCCAAAATTTATCTTATTAGACGAGCCTTTTGCAGGAGTTGACCCTGTTGCTGTTGAAGATATTCAACGAATTGTAGCCCAACTAAAAAACAAAAATATTGGCATCTTAATCACTGACCACAACGTACAAGAAACTTTGGCTATTACCGATAAAACATATTTAATGTTTGAAGGTGGTATCCTTAAAGCTGGAATTCCAGAAGAATTAGCAGCAGATGAAATGGTACGAAAAGTATATTTAGGGCAAAATTTTGAATTACGTAAAAAGAAATTAGAATTCTAATCATGGAAAAACCTTCTAAAGAAACTCTAGAAAAATGGAAAAATGACGACAAATATTGGATTTGGGGTTGTATTTATTATAATCCAGAAGACAAACGTATTTTACCTCCTAAAAGACTTTCGTGGATGGGATGGACAGTAAATTTCGCAAATAAAATCTCTCTTTTAGTGTTCGTTGCTATAATGGCTATTTCAATTGCATTAATTGTATTATTACCCAATCAATAATACTAATTGTAATAAAAAAAATCCGCTTTGCTTTCACAAAACGGATTATTCTATTTTTTTATTTTCTTAATACTACAAGTGTATTACTTCGCCATAAGCATCGGCAACAGCTTCCATAACTGCTTCGCTCATTGTAGGATGCGGGTGAATTGCTTTTAAGATTTCATGTCCAGTAGTTTCTAATTTTCGAGCTACAACAGCCTCAGCAATCATATCGGTTACACCAGCACCAATCATGTGACAACCTAACCATTCGCCATATTTAGCATCAAATATTACTTTTACAAATCCATCTGGTGTTCCAGATGCTTTAGCTTTTCCAGAAGCTGAGAAAGGGAATTTTCCAATTTTTAATTCGTATCCTTTTTCTTTTGCTTGTTTTTCTGTTAAACCAACAGAAGCAATTTCTGGAGTTGCATAAGTACAACCCGGTACGTTTCCGTAATCAATAGGTTCTACATGTAAACCTGCAATTTTTTCAACACAGTTAATTCCTTCAGCAGAAGCCACGTGAGCTAATGCTTGTCCTGGAGTAACATCTCCAATTGCATAATAACCAGGAACATTTGTTTGGCTAAAATCGTTTACTAAAATTTTATCTCTATCGGTAGCTATACCAACTTCTTCTAAACCTATATTTTCTATATTTGTTTTAATTCCAACAGCAGAAAGTAATACGTCTGCTTCTAATACTTCTTCACCTTTAGATGTTTTAACAAATGCTTTTACACCAGCACCAGAAGTATCAATTCGTTCTACAGAGGCATTAGTCATAATATTGATTCCTGCTTTTTTCATAGAGCGTTCCATTTGTTTTGAAATATCTTCATCTTCAACGGGAACTATGTTAGGCATAAATTCAACTATAGTAACTTCAGTCCCCATAGCATTATAAAAATGTGCAAATTCTACTCCAATAGCACCAGAACCTACAACAATTAATTTCTTTGGTTGTGAAGGCAAAGTCATCGCTTGACGATATCCTATTACTTTTACACCATCCTGAGGAAGATTAGGCAACTCACGAGAACGAGCACCAGTTGCTATAATAATATGATCAGCAGTATATTCTGTTACTTTTCCATCTGCAGCAGTAACATCTACTTTTTTACCTGGTTTAATTTTTCCAAAACCATCAATTACATCAATTTTATTTTTCTTCATTAAGAATTGAACACCTTTGCTCATGCCATCGGCAACGTCTCTAGATCGTTTCACAACAGCAGAGAAATCTTTATCGAATTCTTTAATTGTCAAACCATAATCGGATGCATGTTTTAGGTAATCAAAAACTTGAGCCGATTTTAAAAGTGCTTTGGTAGGAATACATCCCCAGTTAAGGCATATACCACCAAGGTTTTCCTTTTCAATAACTGCAACTTTAAAACCTAATTGTGAGGCACGGATTGCGGTAACATAACCGCCTGGACCACTTCCTAAAACAATAATATCGTATTTCATGTGTTGTGTGATTTTCTATAATTAATTGAGATTGCAAATTTAGAAAAAAGATTATAAATTTAAGTATTTCCTAATAAAAGTTTATTGGCATTGTTACTTGAACCAACTTTAATAAGAATAGTTAAATCCAATAGTATAACCCCCATTTATTCGATTAAGAGAAAAATCTACATTCTTCTTACCGTATGGCTTAGTAAATAAATAGGAAGTGCCAATACCAATTACAGCCCCACCAAGAACATCCCAAACATAATGCTTTTGTGCTTGAACTCGAGTATAACCAACATAAGACGCTAAAATATAGGAAGGGAATCCGTATTTCCAACTATATCGATGTTGAATAAATGCAGCACCCGAAAAGGCGCTAGTTGTATGTCCAGAAGGGAATGAATATCTATCCGATCCATCGGGTCTTTTTTCTAAAACAAGGTGCTTGAGTGCTTGTTGCAAAATTAATCCAGATCCATATGCCTTTATAAACTGCAAGGTTGGCTTTGTATTATCATCATTATAGATAAAAGTAGATCCAAAAGCAACCGCTGGAATAGCTAGTTGTAAAATATCTCCACTTGTTGTAATGTTTTTATTTTGGGCATTTACATTAAATAAAGTAAAAATATAAACTAAAATTAATCCTGTTTTTTTCATAAGAATTTATGATTATTGACTACTAAATTAATTATTAGTTTTATTGAGCATTTGAAAACTGAGAATCATAAAGTTTTTTATAAAAACCATTTTCAAGAACAACTAGTTCGTCGTGAGTTCCTGATTCTACAATATGACCTTTATCCATTACAATTATTTTGTCCGCTTTCAATATCGTTGCCAATCTATGAGCAATAACAATAGAAGTCCTTCCTTGAGTGATGGTTTCAGTTGCTTTTTGAATTAATTCTTCTGAATAGGTATCAATAGAAGATGTCGCTTCATCTAGTATCAATATACTCGGATTAGAAACAAAAGCTCTCAGAAAAGCAATTAATTGACGTTGCCCTGAGGAAAGCATTACACCACGTTCTTTAACATTATAATCGTATCCTTCTGGCAAGTTCATTATGAAATCATGGACTCCAATTTTCTGAGCAGCAAGCAGGACGGTTTCCCTTGTAATTTTTGGATTATTAAGTGTAATGTTATTCAGAATTGTATCTGCAAAAAGAAATACATCTTGTAAGACAACCGCTATTTGAGTTCGCAAACTATCTAAAGTAAAGGAATCAATATTTTGATTATCAATATAAATTGCACCCGAATTGATTTCATAAAATCGATTCAATAAATTAATTATTGTTGATTTTCCTGCACCTGTAGCACCAACAATAGCTATTGTTTGTCCGGCTTTTACTTCTAGAGAAATGCCTTTGAGTACTTCTTCATCTTTAATATAACTAAAATGCACTTTATCAAATAGGATGTTTCCTTGAAAATGATTAGCTGCAACAGTTCCGTTTTCTTGAATTTCTTCATTGGTATCTATAATATCAAAAACCCGATTAGCTGCAATCATTCCCATTTGCATTTCGTTGAATTTATCCGCAATTTGCCGCAACGGATTGAACAACATTCCAATAAACATTGTATATGCCGTCATCTGGCCAATTGTAGTAAATGGATTGCCATTCAAAATTTGAAATCCTCCATAAAGCACAATTACACCAAGGGTAATAGATGAAATAATATCGGCAATTGGAAAGAAAATAGAATTGTATAGAATGGTTTTAATCCAAGCTGCATTATGTTTTTGATTGATATCTTTAAACTTTTTAAATTCTATTTTTTCTCTATTAAAAAGCTGTACGATTTTCATCCCTGTAACCCGTTCTTGCACGAAAGTATTTAAATTAGCAACCTGATTTCTAACTTCTTCAAAAGCAACCTGCATCTTGCGTTGAAAAATTCTAGTGATATAAACCAAAATCGGCATTGCGAAAATTACGATTATCGACAAACGCCAATTCATATAAAACATGATTAGTAAGCAAACAAACATCTTCATTAAATCACTCATAATCATGAATAACCCTTGACTAAAAATTCTGGCTATTTGCTCAATATCGGATACGGAACGAGTAACTAATTGACCTACAGGAGCATTATCAAAATACTTCATCCGAAACGAAAGAATGTGCTGGAATAATTTTGTGCGAATATCTTTCACTATATCTTGTCCTAGCCAGTTCGCCCAAAGCACAAAATAATACTGCGACAACCCCTCCATTAACAGTGCGATTCCCATAATAATTGCATACAATAATAACCCAGATTTGTTGCCTGGTTTAATAAATGTATCTACCGTAATTTGAAGAAATAATGGTCGAAGGGCAGCAAAAAGAGATAATAAAACTGCAAATAATATCACTCCCCGAAACCTAAAAGCGTAAGGTTTTGTGTATTTTAAAATACGTTTAAATAAATGTATATCAAATGCTTTTGCTTTCATTTATTTTTTTTCTTGGGTATTAGATTTTTGGTCTATGGTTATTAATTTTAGTGCCAATTATAAATAGTTATATTCCACTTTGGTAAGGTATAATCCGTGTGCCGGAACAGAAAAACCTGCTTTATTTCTATCTTTTCCTTCTATTATGGTATTGAATTCCTGTAAAGATACTTTTTCTAATCCTATATTTATCATAGTTCCAACAATTGCTCGTACCATATTTCGTAAAAAACGATCGGCAGAAATAGTAAATACCAAACGATTATCTAATTGTTGCCAATATGCTTCAGCTATTTTACAATTAAAGGTGTTCACATCAGTATGTACTTTTGAAAAACACTCAAAATCAATATGATTGAAAAGTATTTTACAAGCTTCATTCATCAATTCTACATTTAACAAATTGTGATAATACCAAGAATCGTCACTTTCAAAAGCGTCTTTGGCTGTATGAATATGGTATTCGTAGGTACGCTTGGTAGCATCGAAACGGGCATGGGCTTGGTCATTAACCGAATGAATATTTAAAATTGCAATGTCCTTTGGCAAAAAAGAATTGAGTTTATGAATGTAATACTGATCATCAATTTGCTCCTCCAAATCAAAATGCGCAAACATTTGTTTGGCATGTACTCCAGCATCTGTTCTACCTGCGCCAACTAAATCAATTTCTTTTTTAAAAATTGTAGAAAGTGCTTTATTCAAAGTTTCTTGTACAGAAGTAGCATTGGGCTGGTATTGCCAACCGTGGTAATGCGTGCCTTTGTATGCAAATTCTAAAAAGTATCTCATTATTGGGTACTTATTATTGGGGTTGGGTGTTGGATTTTGGAATTTTTCAATTGCAAATTTACAAAGATTTAAATACATTAAAGATTTAAATTTTGGATAAATAATTAACTTTACACCTTAGTAAAAAAGAGAAGTAGAATGCTTTGCTTCCTAATTAGCTACCCTTTACAATTATAATATGAAAAAAATCCTTTTACTATCAGACACCCATAGTCATATTGACGAAACAATATTAAAATATGTAAACCAAGCGGATGAAGTTTGGCATGCAGGTGATATTGGTGACTTGGCAGTTACAGATACAATAAAAAAATTAAAACCACTACGAGCAGTTTACGGAAATATTGATGATGATAAAGCGCGAATGGAATTCCCATTAAACAATCGTTTTATGTGTGAAGGTGTAGATGTTTGGATTACTCATATTGGCGGATATCCCGGAAAATATAACCAAGCCGTTAGAGAAGAAATACTATTGAATCCCCCTAAATTATTCATCTGCGGACATTCACATATTTTAAAAGTACAATTTGATAAAAGTTTGAATTTACTCCACATGAATCCTGGCTCTTGTGGAATTTATGGTTTTCACCAAATAAGAACCATGCTTCGATTTGAAATTAATGGAGATAAAATTGAGAAACTAGAAGTTGTTGAAATTGGGAAGAAATAGTTAGTGTTCAGAATCTAAAATATGCATCCTTTTTTGAAATAATAAATAGGACAAAAAAAATCCCAAACTTTCGTTCGGGATTTTCTTCGCACTAATAAACATAAGTTTATAGGATTACCTCAATCGGTCCACAGATTTTACGAGACCTTCATCCTTCTTAATAGCCTTGTTGGCCAAGACTAGAAAAACGATAGAAAAGATAGGTAGAAACATCCCAATACCCTTCTCCGAAACTACAGGAGTTCCTCCGGATAAATTTAGGGAGCGATAAACAAACAATCCTAATAAAATTAAATTTAATATCATATTCAATCTGTTATAAACAAATTGTTGTTGTCTTTTTTTAAATGTAATAATACTAATTAGTGCCAAAGTAGTACTCAAACCAAATAATATTTGGTAAACCATAGCATTCATAAAATAGTATTGCTTGCCATCAATCAACTTCCATAACGGAAAAACAAACGGAAGAATCCCGGCAAGTATGAATACCAAAGCTAAATAGATGGTTTGAATTCTTTGTAACATTATTACTTATTTATAGCACAAAAATATATTTTCTTTTTTTAAAAAACTATTGCTTGAATAAAAATTATTCGTATTATTGCAGTATAAATCCGTAAGTACTTCAAAAACACGGACGTTTACCCAAAAAAATTTACTACAAATTTGTATTGTCACTCAATTACCACAAAAATTTATATAAACATTTATGTTTGATAGTTCTGCATTAAAAGGAATGAAGTTAACTGAACTTCAAGAGATTGCCAAATTGGCTAAAACAATAAAATTTAATGGCGTTAAAAAAGAAACGTTAATTGAACAAATATTAGCCCATCAAGAAGCATCAGAAGCAACCACAAAGGAAACTTCGTCAGAAAAAATTGTTGCCCAAAAAGAAGAAAAAATCAAAAGAGCGAGAATTTCACCAGATAATGCTCCTAAAATTGTAAATCCATCCAACGACTTATTTTCAGAGGAATCTCCAAAGTCACCGATTACAGATATAGAACCTACCGTTCAAAAAACACAAGAAGTTTCTCCGATATCAGAAAAATTCCAAAAAAAGCCAAAGTTCATTAAACCTAATAAACCAGTTTTTAATGAGTCTAGTTCGGAAGAAGCTACAAATCAAGAAGAACAATCTACTGAAGATAATGCCAAAGAAATTTCAGCAGAAAATCAAGAAAATACAAATTTAGCAACTGCTAAACCACTAAATCCAAATCAAAAGCATAAAAATCCAAACCAAAATCCAAACCAAAACCCAAACCAGAATCCAAATTTCAAAGTTAAAAAAAGTCCGAATTTTAGAGATTCTGATTATGAGTTTGATGGAATTATTGAGAGTGAAGGTGTTCTAGAAATGATGCCCGACGGTTACGGTTTTTTACGCTCTTCAGATTATAACTATTTAGCATCTCCTGATGATATTTATTTATCTACATCCCAAATTCGTTTATTCGGATTAAAAACTGGAGATACTGTAAAAGGTGTTGTACGTCCTCCAAAAGAAGGAGAAAAATTCTTCCCTTTAGTTAGAGTATTAAAAATAAACGGACACGACCCACAGGTTGTTCGAGATCGTGTTTCTTTTGAACATTTAACGCCAATATTTCCTCAAGAAAAATTCAATATTGCCGACAAACAAGCTAGTGTTTCTACACGAATAATCGATTTGTTTTCACCAATAGGGAAAGGGCAACGTGGAATGATTGTAGCACAACCAAAAACAGGTAAAACAATGTTGCTTAAAGACATTGCCAACGCCATTGCAGCTAACCATCCCGAAGTATATTTAATAGTTTTACTTATAGATGAACGTCCAGAGGAAGTTACCGACATGCAACGTAGTGTTCGTGGTGAAGTAATCGCTTCTACCTTTGATAGAGAGCCACAAGAACACGTGAAAATCGCTAATATCGTACTTGAAAAAGCAAAACGTTTGGTTGAATGTGGTCATGATGTAGTAATCCTTTTAGACTCCATAACACGTTTGGCAAGAGCATACAACACAGTACAACCGGCATCAGGTAAAGTCTTGAGTGGTGGTGTTGACGCTAATGCTTTACAAAAACCAAAACGTTTCTTTGGAGCCGCTCGTAATGTAGAAAATGGAGGGTCGTTGAGCATCATTGCAACTGCATTAACCGAAACAGGATCTAAAATGGACGAGGTAATCTTCGAAGAATTTAAAGGAACCGGTAACATGGAGTTACAATTAGATAGAAAAATTGCTAATCGTAGAATCTTCCCAGCAATCGATTTGACTTCTTCAAGTACCCGTAGAGACGATCTTTTATTAGACGAAAAAACTCTACAACGCATGTGGATTCTAAGAAAATTCTTAGCAGATATGAACCCCGTAGAAGCTATGGATACCATTAACGATAAAATAAAAAAGACAAGAAATAACGATGAGTTTCTGATTTCTATGAACGATTAGAAGCGAATCTTTTAGGCATTCCCTAAAACGTATTTCCCGCTATTCATTGCAACAAAAAATGCTTCCCAAAACACGGGAAGCATTTTTTGTTTTCATTACTATCGGGGCTAGCTAGGTTATGTCTTTTGTGAAATTAGAGTTTTAGAAAAACACAAGAATTAAATAATAAAACATCTCTATATTAAATAACTTAATCTTATACATTCAATCATTAATATTTTCGAAACATTTGCCTAAGAAGGTTAATATATTTAAGTTTGTTTTTTTTACAGGATATTTCAATTAATTTCAACTTGTCAAAACTACAAATTATGTTACTTACAATATGAATTGGTTTAAAAAAATATTGAATATTAAATCTACCAAAAAGCAAGATTTAGAAGACGATAGTACTCGAGAGAATTTTGTAGGACTTGAATCATTTGAGACTGGTAAAAATTTATATAGAAAAGAACAATATGAATTAGCTTTAAATTATTTTGACAAAGCAATAGAAAATGGTTATAAATATTCAGATATTTTCTCTTTTCGTGGCCATTGCTCAAATTATTTAGGACTCTATTATGATGCGCTTGAAGATTTTAATAAAGCAATAAATTTAAATCCGCAAAAAGGTATTGCAAGTAACTATTGTATGAGAAGCTTTATTAAAGATTCTATTTACGATTTTGAAGGAAGTATTGCTGATATAAAAGAAGCAATTCGTCTTTCAAAATTAAACAACGATGACAATAGATGGTGGAATAATTATGCTAAAGAAAATGGATATAAATCAGCAACAGAAAAATATGAAAAGGATTTAATCTACTTAAATAGAAAAAATAAAAATAATAATTAGACCTACCAAATGAAAACTAAAATTTTAAATTTTCTATTAATCATTACATCCCTTTGTGGGTATTTAGAATGGAGTGGAAATAACCATATTTTTCTATTTAAAGCAGAGGCAGATATAATTTCTAAATTATTCACGAATCCAATTTCGGTAGTACACCCATTTACAATACTACCAATTATAGGCCAGTTACTTTTACTAATTACATTATTTCAAAAGTATCCAAGTAAAATTCTTACGTTTATTAGCATTGGAGGATTAGGATTAGGATTACTTTTAGGTTTCATGTGCTTGATAGGATTGATAAGTTTGAAATTCAAAATAATCATTTCAACTATTCCGTTTATTATAGTATCCGTTTTAACAATTATTAATTATCGGAAAGCAAAATTACAAGAACCTAAGTTGACTATTTAAAACTTAAGACAACCCAATTATCTTTCCGTTGTCATCAATATCAATACGTTCTGCATTTGGAACAGCAGGTAAACCAGGCATTCGCATTACATCGCCAAGTAAAGGTACAATAAATCCTGCACCACTCGCAATTTCAAATTCACGAACCGTAATAATAAAATCAGTAGGTCTTCCTATTAGCTTTTCATTATCTGAAAAACTAGCAGGAGTTTTAGCCATACAAACCGAAAATTCATTAAACCCTAAATCATTAATCATCTTTAATTGGGTTTTGGATTTAGGCGAAAATTCTACTGCTTTTGCACCATAAATCTCAGTTGCAATAGTTATTATTTTCTGTTCTATAGAATCTTCTTTTTCATATAAAGGTTTATAGTTAGCATTACCACTTTCTATTTCGGCAATTACTTTTTCTGCCAATGCTGCCGAACCTTTTCCACCTTCAACAAATGCTGTACTTACAATTGCAGTTACTCCTTTAGTTAAACACAATGCTTTTAATACATTATATTCCGCCTGGGTATCGTCTGGAAAAGCATTAATACAAACAACAGGATTTAATCCAAACTTCTGGATATTTTCGATATGTTTTTCTAAGTTACAAAACCCTTTTTCGATTGCTGCAACATTCTCTGTTTTAAATTCTTCGGCACTGCAACCTGAATGGTGTTTTATAGCTCTAATAGTCGCCACTAAAACAACTGCGTCTGGCTTCAACCCAGATTGTCCACATTTGATATGAAGAAACTTTTCGGCACCTAAATCGGCACCAAAGCCTGCTTCGGTTACTACATAATCTCCAAGCGAAAGTCCCATTTTAGTGGCAATAGCTGTATTTGTACCCTGAGCAATACTAGCAAATGGGCCGCCATGTAAAATTGCTGGATTACCTTCAAGGGTTTGTACTAAATTAGGTTTCAAGGCATCTTTAAGCAAAACTGCCATTGCTCCTACCACTTTTAAATCTCTTGCGAAAACTGCTTTTCCATCTAACGTTTTGCCAACAAAAATTGCACCTAAACGAATTTTCAAATCTTGTAAATCTTTAGAAAGACATAATATCGCCATCACTTCTGAAGCCGGAGTAATATTAAAACCATCTTCCCGCATCGTTCCATTTCCTTTATTTCCGACTCCGATTATTATTTGTCGAAGTGAACGATCGTTCATATCCATCACACGTTTCCATGCAATAGATTTTGGATCTAAATTCAAAGAATATTGGGGATTTTGTAAATTGTTATCAATAACTGCAGACAATAAATTATTTGCTTTTTCAATGGCAGAAAAATCTCCAGTAAAATGCAAATTAATATCCTCCATTGGAACAACTTGAGCATATCCACCTCCAGCTGCACCACCTTTCAATCCAAAAACAGGACCAAGAGAAGGTTCGCGCAAAGCCGCAATTGCTTTCTTTCCAATAAAATTCAAACCATCTGTTAAGCCAATAGACATCGTAGTTTTACCCTCTCCATATTTGGTTGGTGACATTGCCGAAACCAAAATCAATTTCCCTTTTGGACTTTCAACCTGCAGTTCAAGAGGCAATTTAGCCTTATACTTTCCGTAATATTCTAGATCGTCTTCTGTAATATTTATTTTTTCAGCAATAACACGAATAGGTTGCAAGGTTGCACTTTGTGCAATTTCAATATCGGAGGGGAAATTTGACATAAAAGAAAAAATTGAATAGAATTAGAAAAAATGATTAACCAAAAATAGAAAAAAAACTCAACTCTTAATTCTATAATCGTATATATATTCTTCTACTGCAACAATTTTAACAGCATTAGAATCTAAATTAGTTGGGTTTATTATGAAATTAAATTCATTCGGAATTATTACCGAAGGAACTTTTATTATAGTAGAAGAAGCTTGAATTAATTTATCAGATCCAAATGTTTTGGTTGATGAACTTGCAGGAATTGCCTTCCAATTATTTGGTAAACTTTCGTTTGAAATTTCTTCAATTAAATAATCTTGAATTTCAATAATTGTAAAACACAATTTATGTTTAATAAATTCAAATCCAATATTGACGGAATATTCCAACAAAGCCAAAGATCTACTCTGAGATGTATATACACAAGGAATACCTATTCTATTCCACCTTCCACCATATAATTTAGCTCCTAAACCAGATAAATCATTACAATATTGTGCTTTGCCAATTCTATAAACTAACATAAGCTAGGAATAAATACCATATTCAATACGGCCTAAAAGGTTTTTTACTTCTTCTCTTCCAAATTGATTATCAATAATATCAAAAGGTGTTTTACCTGCTAATGCTTTATTAGAAACAAACATCCAAGAATTAAAATCATCAACATCTTCAAATACTTCATATCCATAAGAGTACAAATCAGTTAATGCAAGTATTTTCTCTGAAATACTATCACTATAAACCTCATTTTTTTTCTTATTAATAAGTGTGGCTCTAGTTACAGCCAAAGCTTGTGCCAATTTATCGTAGTCTAAATGCGCTTTTAACTTGAATTGTTCTAAATCATTTTTATTTATCCCTTTATCAAGTAATGACATTTTTTCAAAAGAAGTCATTTTATTTATTGGTGTAGAAATTCCTGAAACTATTGAATTCCAAAAATCATAAGCGGGATTAGAAAAATAAATTGAAGAAATAGGTTCATTAACTACATCTTGAATCTTATTTTTAGTTTCATATTTTTTAATGATTTTTGACATAGTATAATTTTTAAAATATTACAATACAAATTTATACTTTTTTATCGGGATAAATAATTTTATTCCCATTTATTTCCTTTATATTTCAAATAAAAAATTCCTAACAGACATTAAAATCTATTAGGAATTAAATATTGGATAGTAACTATTTAAAGTAATTTGTCAATAATCATTTCTTCAGTGATTCCTTCTGCATCAGCTTTATAGTTTTTAATTATTCTATGGCGAAGTATTCCAACTGCAACAGCTTTTACATCTTCAATATCTGGAGAGAATTTACCGTTAAAAGCAGCATTTGCTTTGGCAGCCAAAATTAAATTTTGGGAAGCTCTCGGACCTGCACCCCAGTCTAAATAATTTTTAACATAGTCATTTGAAAGTGAGTTATCTGGTCTTGTTTTACTAACTATAGACACAGCATATTCAATTACATTATCAGCCACTGGAATTCGGCGAATTAAATGTTGAAACTCAATTATTTCTTCAGCTGTAAATAACGGATTTATTGTTTGTTTCGCATCGGAAGTTGTACTTTTTACTACTTCAACTTCTTCAGCAAAAGAAGGATAATCTAGCTTAATAGCAAACATAAATCGGTCAAGCTGCGCTTCTGGCAAAGGATAAGTACCTTCTTGCTCAATAGGGTTTTGGGTTGCTAATACAAAATAAGGTAAATCTAATTTATAATTTTGCCCTGCAATAGTAACAGAACGCTCTTGCATAGCCTCTAACAAAGCTGCTTGTGTTTTAGGTGGCGTTCTATTAATCTCATCTGCAAGAATAATATTAGAAAAAATAGGGCCTTTGATAAATTTAAACTGACGATTTTCATCTAGAATTTCACTTCCTAAAATATCAGACGGCATCAAATCGGGAGTAAACTGAATTCGTTTAAAACCTAAACCTAAGGCTTGTGAAATAGTATTTACCATCAAGGTTTTGGCCAAACCAGGAACACCAACTAAAAGTGCGTGCCCTCCAGAAAAAATACTTAGCAAAACTTGATCTACCACTAGGTCTTGACCAATTATTATTTTAGAAATTTCTTTTTTAAGTTCTAATCTTTTTTGAACTAGATTTTGTATTGCTGCTACGTCGGACATCTTATTTATTATTTTCTATATTAGAATTATGAATTATTTCTTCAACCAATTGTTGGTGAATTTACAATCGCTATATTCTCCGTTTATCTTTATATAGGTTTCTTTAATTTTCTTTTCAGACCATTTTGCAATGGCATCAATTTGCTTTTCTTTAAGAGCAAGATCTTTGATTTTAGTATAATCTTTACTGAAATCAGCAATGTGTTGTTCAATTTTATTAGTAACCATAATAATTTTAAAACGTTTCCCGGCTTTTGGATCTTCATCTAAAATAACAGGAGAAATTTCGCCACTATTCATATTTGAAACTTGACCATAAAATTCAGGATCCATATTAGTTAATTCAAAATGTGAATCTTGAGTTTTAGGATTTATTAATGTACCTCCATTGGCACGAGTTTCTTTTTCATCTGACAAGGTTCTTGCAGCTTCAGCAAAAGTTATTTCTTTATCTTGAATACGTTTTTTAATCAATTCAATTTTACTTTTTGCTTCTTTTAAAGCATCAGGTGTAATTTTCGCAGCCATTAATATGTGACGTAATTCTAAATCCTGACCTTTAATTTTTTCTAGATAAATAATGTGAAAACCGAATTCCGTTTCAAACGGTTCAGAGATTTCACCTTCTTGCAGAGAATAAGCAACATCTTTAAATTCTTTTACAAAAGGAGTTTTCCTATTTATTTTATAGAAACCACCACTTGATCTTGAACCAGGATCTTCGGTATATAAAACTGCTTTAGTTGTAAAACTTGCTCCTGCTAATACTTCTTTTTTAATCTCTTTAAGTCTATCAATTACCGCTTGTTTTTCGGCTGCAGACACTTTAGGTGTAATAACAATTTGAGCCATTTCTAATTGCGCTCCTAACAGTGGTCTTTCGGATTCCGGTATTTTTTTAAAGAAATTTCTAGTTTCTTCTGGTGTAATTTGAATTGGATCAATAATCTTTTTTTGCATTTCAGCAGCTAATTTTTGTTGCTTCAAAATTTCAAAAAGTTCTGTTTTGAATTCATCTTCACTATTTTTCTTGAAATACTTTACCACATTATCCATTGACTTTAGTTGTTCAACCATGTAGTCAAGTTGTTGGTTCATTTTTTCTTTAACCTCTTCATCTTTAACAACAATAGAATCTTGAATCGCTTGGTGAGCATATAATTTATCTTCTAATAGTTTTCCCAACATTTGGCATCTTGTAATGTCTTTAGTAGAACCACCTTGACTAGAAATCTCTAGCAATGCTTTATCAATATCTGAATCTAAAACAATATAATCACCAACAGTAGCAACGATACCATCTATTTTTTGCCTTTTTTGTGTAGAAACCGATTTCTTTTCTGGTTCTTTCTCTTTAATTATTTCTTGTGCATTTGCATAAAAACAAATTAAAAAAAGGAAAATCCCTAGTACTCGTTTACAATTCAATATATTCATTATTACTTTTTTTTATTTTTTAATTTGATTTTTAACTTTTTCAAAAGTGTCTTGATTCACCTTTACCGTGAATTCTTTTTTAAGCTCGTTTACCCAATTTTGCTCTAAATATTGTTGGTAATCGTTTACTAGTTTTCCTTTACATTCTTCAAGAGTTTTTGGTGCTGCGGGAATTACTTTTACTACATTCGTAATATAATAATAATCTCCTTTAGGACTAATTTCCGAAAGGCCTAACTCCATTTTAGTACCTTTAGGCAAAGCTTCTGCTCCTTCTTCATAAACCGCTTGGTAATACATAATATTCACACTGTCTTTCGTGTTAAATTTATCCTTAATTTCTTTAGAGGTTTGATTTTTCTTTAACATGCTTAAGACTTTTTTCATCTTTTCTAAATCAGTAGAAGAATACACTTCGGCATCTACTCTCGTTTTCCAAAGATGTTTGTCTTTTTGTGTTTCATAATAAGCTTTTAAACCTATAGTATCTGTTTTAGAACGTTGCCAGATTTCTTTATCCATTAAATCAAATAATAACAATCCATCTCGATATTCATCCATTACCGCTGAAAATTCAGGAAATTCATTCTCTAAATTATCATTATTATATTGGTTCCTTTGTTCATCTACATAATTATCAAATAAAATATCTGTTAATTTTTCTATTGGCTTAATTGAAGATCCTGCTTTTTGTTTGGAATAAACGTAATCTAAAAAGTCGGTTCCTGTGTAATTTTTTGTACCAATTACAAATAAAGTTTTAGAATATTTTTTTGTTTCTGTTGGAAGCGCCCATTTATTTTCGTAAAAATCATTAGTCACTAATTTTGATACTGCACTAAATAATTTAGCATCTTTTTTAATTGGATATTTAACCCTAAGCTTTTCAGTCAATGAGTTAGTAATCAATCTAGAACGATCATCTTTACTAATTTTATTTTCTAATTCAACTTTAGAATCTTCATAGGATTTCACTGGAAATTTATCGATGAATTTCACAATATGCCATCCAAATTGGGTTTCGAAAGGTTTTGAAATTGGATTTTCTTTAGATAAAGAAAACGCTTGGGTTTCAAATTCTTCAGAACTTAATTGCCCTGAAGCAAAACGATTTAAAACACCACCTTTTGAAGCAGAAGATTTATCCTCGGAGAATTGTTTTGCTAATTCTTCAAATTTTTCTCCTTGTTGTAGCTTTTTATAAATATCGTCAATAGTAGCTTTTGCATCTGGATTAGCTGCGCCATCTTTATTTTTCAAAATCATAATATGAGCAACAGCAACCTCTCCTCTATTATCTCTTATGTCATTTACTTTAATTAAATGGTAACCAAAACGAGTTCGAACAGGCATAGAAATAGAACCTACTGAAGTGTTATAAGCACCATTTTCGAATGCGTAAACCATTTTAAAACTTGTGAAATACCCTAAGTTTCCTTTATTTTCTTTAGCAGATGGATCTTGAGATACTTCTTGTGCTAATTTTCCAAAATCTTCGCCTTTAATAATTCTATCGCGAATTCCCAAAGTTTTATTGTAAGCCACTAAAGTATCAGCAGGAGCAGCATTTTCATCTAACAATATCAAAATATGAGAAGCATTAATTTCTTTTAATAATCTTTTATACCCTTCATCAACAAGCTCTTTTGTAACTTTTGAATCGGTTGTGTAATTTTTAGACAACTGCGTTCTGTAACTTTTAAGCTCCGTTTGGTATTGCGTATTATTTTGCAATCCTAACTTATTAGCTTTAGATACTTTCAATTTATATCCTATAAATAATTCTAAATATTGATTTAAATCTTTTTGAGATTCATCTTTTACTAAATCTAAATTTTTATTGTAAACTCGAATAAACTCATCGGTATAAAATGATTTATCATCGATAGTAAATAAAACTTCTTTGGTGTTAGTTTGTGCTTTTGCAACCAAAACAAAACCCAATATCAATCCTAAAAAAACATGCTTTAACTTCATTATGTATTATATTAATTAAGACATTTAAAAATTACACAGAATTACCTTATCGGCAAAACATAAGTTACAATCAACAAAAGTAACAAATCGACTGTATTAAACAAGAATAGCTTGTACTATTAACAAAAATTTATTAACAGAAATTGCATATATCCTTTGAAAAGTAAAGTTGCATTAGTTATTTATTTAATAAATAGTATTTTTGCATTCCATTACAAGAATTATGAGTTTTTTAAAAGAAATATTACGTCGCAGAACTTTCGGAATTATATCGCATCCCGATGCTGGAAAAACCACTTTAACAGAGAAATTATTGCTTTTTGGAGGTGCTATTCAAGAGGCCGGTGCAGTTAAAAACAATAAAATTAAGAAGGGAGCAACTAGTGACTTTATGGAAATTGAACGCCAAAGAGGAATTTCTGTTGCTACTTCTGTATTAGCTTTTAATTATCAAAATAAAAAAATAAACATCCTAGACACACCAGGACATAAGGATTTTGCAGAAGATACTTTTAGAACCTTAACTGCCGTTGATAGTGTAATTGTTGTAATTGATGTTGCCAAAGGTGTTGAGGAACAAACGGAGAAATTGGTATCTGTTTGTAGAATGCGTAAAATTCCTATTATTGTTTTTATCAATAAATTAGACAGAGAAGGAAAAGATGCTTTTGATTTAATGGATGAAGTTGAGAAGAAACTTGGTCTTCATGTAACGCCGTTAAGTTTTCCTATCGGAATGGGATATGATTTTCAAGGAATTTATAATATTTGGGAAAAGAATATCAATCTTTTCAGTGGTGATAGTCGAAAAAATATTGAAGACACTATAGCTATTTCTGATTTATTGAGCCCAGAATTAGAAAAATTAATTGGTGAAAAACCAGCGACCAAACTTCGTGAAGAACTTGAATTAATTGAAGAGGTTTACCCTCCATTTAATAAAGAAGAATATTTAGAAGGTAATTTGCAACCCGTATTTTTTGGATCTGCACTAAATAATTTTGGTGTTCGTGAATTATTAGACTGTTTTGTAGAAATTGCACCAACGCCAAGAGCCAAAGAATCGGACACCCGATTGGTGCTTCCAGAAGAAGAGAAACTCTCAGGATTTGTTTTTAAAATTCATGCTAATATGGATCCAAAACATCGTGATCGTTTGGCTTTTATAAAAATAGTATCTGGAACTTTTGAACGTAACAAACCTTATATGCATGTTCGATTGAATAAGAGTTTGAAATTTTCTAGTCCGAATGCCTTTTTTGCAGAAAAGAAAGAAATTGTAGACATCTCGTATCCTGGTGATATTGTTGGATTGCACGACACCGGAAATTTCAAAATTGGAGACACATTAACAGAAGGAGAAATCATGAATTTTAGAGGAATTCCAAGTTTCTCTCCAGAACACTTTAGATACATTAATAATGCCGATCCAATGAAAGCCAAGCAATTGGAAAAAGGGGTAGATCAATTAATGGATGAAGGAGTGGCGCAGCTATTTACTTTGGAAATGAACAACCGAAAAATCATTGGAACAGTTGGAGCATTACAATATGAAGTAATACAATACCGTTTAGAACACGAATATGGGGCTAAATGCACCTATGAAAATTTCCCAGTTCACAAAGCATGTTGGGTAAAACCAGAGGATGCAAAAAATGAAGAGTTCAGAGAATTTAAGCGAGTGAAGCAAAAATTTCTAGCTCACGACAAATACAACCAATTGGTATTTTTAGCCGATTCGGATTTTACCATTCAAATGACACAAAGTAAGTACCCAAGTGTGAAATTATTTTTCACATCTGAATTTGAATAATGTCAATTTAAATAGTTACAAAGCATAAAAAAACTCGTTTAGAAAATTCTAAACGAGTTTTTTAATATAGTCTAAACTATATTATTTTAATTTTTTTAATGATTCCGTTGCATAAACATTTGCTGGATCTATAGCTATTGTTTTTGCAAAATATTCTTTTGCTTTAACCTTATCTGTGTTTGCATAAAAAGCAGCAATACTATTATAAGCCTCTGTAACTTTCGATTTGTTTTTTGTTATTTCAGCATCCCCTTTAGCGACAACTAAATCCAAATATTTTTCATAAGTAACCGCCATAATATCGTCTTTCTCTAATGTGCTATTTATTCTAGCTTTATACAAATAAGCCTCTTGATATGTTGGAGTTGCAGCAATAACTGTATCCATTGCTTTATCTGCATTTTGTAATGCAACTGCATTAACATCTTTTAATTCTTTTCCTCTGTTTTCAGTCAATACAGACAAACCATAATAGATATTATCTTCTAAGTAATTTCTTGAATCTGGGTTAGTAATTGCCAATTCAAATAAAGAGCTAGCTACAGAATATAACTTTTGAGTGAAATATTTTTTACCAATTTCATTCAATCCGTTTGCCATCACTATATCCATTTCAAGGGCCTTTTTCAAATCATTTACTCCTAATGCTAGAGTAGCTGCATCAACTGTTTTTCCATCTGCAGCAACTGATTTAGATACTTTTGCTAAACCTGAAAAGTAATAATCTCCAGCGATAACCTTGTTAGTACCTTTAGAAATATACTCTGTTAAAGCAGAAATAGCAGCATCATAATTTCCATTTTGATAGGCAGAGTAACCTAAATAACGTAAAATACGTGGATTTACTTTATCTAATTTTTGCATAGCATTAGCTTCTGTCTCCAATGCTTTGTAATCTTTTGCTAAGATTAAAAAATCGGCATGACGCATACGAGATGGCAAAGAGTAATCAGTCAAACTCATGTATTTTTCATAATTACTTAAAGCTTTTGCAATATTTTCAGCATAAGTTGCTGGTTTATTACTAGCCCATAAATAATATGTTTCTGCTAATTCTCGAAAAACAGGACCATAATTTGGGTTCAAAGCCAATACTTCATCATATGCTTTAACAGCCTCTGTATATGCTTTAGCTCCTTTTAACAGAACGCCTAATTGCATTTTGGCTCTAATTAATGTATTATCAATTGCATATGCATCTCTATAGGAAGCATAAGCATCATTTTGGCTTTTATCACCATAATAAGCATCTCCTAAAACAAGTTTCACATTAGCATCATTAGGATTTGTATTTTGAACCTTGGTCAATAAATTGATTGCAGCTTTATAATCTGGTTTTGGATTATTCATATAAGCTTGAGCGATATATAAATACTCTTCCACATCTTTCTTTTTTAACTGCGCTATTACTTGATCAAATTTAGCTTGAGCTGCAGCAGAATTTCCGTTTTCTAAGTCGATTTGACCTAATCCAATAGAATTAAATCTAGACCCTTCAGAAGCAGTAATTCCTTTTTGAAAATATATTTTAGCAGAGTCTTCTATATTCTGTTTAAGATAGATTGAGCCAATTAAAAAATCAGCTTTCCCATTATCTTCTTTAACTTTAATACTATTTTTCAGCATAGTTTTCGCCTTCTCAAATTGCTCTGCATCAATAGCTTTTTTAGCTTGATCTATATCTTGTGAATATCCAACAATAGAAGCTGTTAAAAAAACTAGGCTTAGTATCTTATTATTTTTCATCTTATTAATATTTCTAATTACTTTCAATTTTATTTCTAATACTTATATTTCTACTTGGCTCTCGCAAAGGTGCTAGGCCTGATTTTAATATTATTCTTTGACCAATTTCTCCTGATATAAATGAAGCAAATCCAATACCTAAGCCATCATATCCTTGACAATTGATACTGTACAAAACACGTGCCAAAGGATATTTCCTTGCAGCTATGTTTTCTTGACTAGGATAAACATAATCTTTACTTGTCATATCCTTAACACTCAATACAGTAATTTTTTCCAAAATTTTCTTAGTAGCTGCGCTTGGTTGAAAAATCCAATTTACGCCAACTACCCCTATCATTCCATCATTTTGTGCAACATATTGAATAACTTCATCGTTTGTTTTAAATGAAAAAACTCCGTTGTCTGGCATACTTTTCAATCCCGCTAATTCTAAAAAGTAACGTGTGGTACTCGAATTTGCATTGTCAAAAACTAAACCTTTTATTTTAGATGACTTTCCATTTAAAAAATCTACTATTTGAGATATATCTTGAATAGAATCTTTTGACTTGTTATTTTTTATTAATGCAATGGCATCAATAGCAAAAGGGGTTTCTAAAGGGACAATTTTTCTGTTTTTAAAAATTGCTTTTTCAACTTCATTTAATTTTCTTGTTAAAATAATAGTTTGCGCTTTATTATTTACAAAAGATTGAACACTCTCTTTTTCGGATTGTGGAATTAGTTTTATAGTTGCATTATATTGACTTTCAAAAACAGCAACCTGATCTTCAATTATTGGCAATACCGACTCATCTACAAGGATGGATGTAGTTCCTGTTAGAATTGTTTCCTTATTTTCTTTATCTCCTTTGCATGAATATATTCCGACAAGGACAAATGCTACTACTAATAAAATGACAACAATTTTGTTATTTCTTTTAATCATCAGAATCGGTTTTTAATAATCTCCAAAATCTAAAAAAGCCATAAACTATTAATAAAGTTCCTAAAGCAATTCGGTATTTAGTTTCCATTCGAATAGGAAATCCAGTCCAAAAAATAAGAATTACTCCAAGTGTTAAATAAATCATAAGAAACAAAACTCCTATAAATAGAAGAAATCGCTCTTTAAGCGATTTCTTCTTATAGTTTGCAACTACATGTTTCATACTATTATTCTTCTGGATTTTCAATAGTAAAAGTTTGTTGAAATGCACAACGAACTTTTCTACCGTTTTGTTCAGCCGGAGTCCATTTAGGTCCTTTACGCAAAACTCTTTCAGCTTCTTTTCCAGAACCATAACCGATATCCTTAATGACTTTAACATCTGTTAAAGAACCATCTTTTTCAATTACAAAAGACACAACAACTTTACCTTTAAGTCCTGGTTCATCAGGTGGAGTAAAATTAGATCTCAAATAACTATACCACTTTGGCATACCGCCTGGAAATCCAGGTTGCACTTCTAAACCTGCAGCTTCGTGAATTGAATTATCCTCTACAACATCATTTGTTGGAGGTCCATTACCTGGAGGTTCAACAGTTAATGGTGCATCTTTATCTCCTTCGATATTTTCTTTTCCAAGATTTTTATCTTTAAGATCTTCCACTTTTGGCGGCTCTTCAGTCACATCTTCTTTTCTAGCAACTTCTGGTTTAACAAACTTTACCACATCCTCTTTTGGTTTTGGTGGTGGTGGTGGTTTTAAATCCTCTTTTGGTTTATCATCTTTTGGAGGTAATTTAATAGCTACTATTCTATCGTGTAGCCCTTCATCATTTGCAGCAGTAACACTACTAATGAATTCAGCGATTTTAGGAGTTGCTACTGCTAAAGCAAAAACAACAGCACCAATCCCTAATGCTTTTAGATTAGTACTACTATTTTGCTTTCGCAAATCATAAGCACCATAACTTTTGTTACGTCCTTCAAAAACGATGTCTAACCATTTTTTTCCTAATAGGTCTATTTTCATCTTTTTGTTATTTTATAAATGCCTGAGCATTATTTATTAATATCTTCAGCTAATTTATTTTCCTCTGGGGTAAACTCATTAACTATAGCATAAGTAGGCACTTTGCAAATTGCCATTTCATCTAAAATATCAACCAAATTTTTATAAGTTGATTTTTTAGTTGGTTTAATGATAACAATCAAACCTTTATTTTTATCCCCCATAACTTCCGGGATAGACTTTACTCTTTTCAATAATTCTTTACGAATTCCATCTTTGCTATAATCTGCATTAGTTGGAGCTCCTCCAACTTCTGGTGTAGCAAGTAAACCATGATACCATTTTATTTGGTCATTAGCCCCCATAATTATGGTAACAGTTCTTCTTTGATCTGTCTTAACAACCGGTGGTTTAGGATCCGTTGGTTTGGGTTTTGCTGGAAGACCCAAAGGCATAGATTGTGGTTTTGATAACGTGGTAGTTAGCATAAAAAAAGTAATTAACAAGAAAGCCAAATCCACCATTGCGGTTAAATCTACTTTAGAGTTTTGTTTTTTACTTCTTACTTTGCCACCTTTACCACCGCCACCATCGCCAGTATTTAATTCAGCCATTGTATATCTTTTTTAATATTATTAAATTAATTTGTTTTAGGTTTAGCTCTTAAGCCTGTTACTAAAGCAAAATTATTTATGTCTTGTTCTTGTAACATATCCATAATTTTTCTAATTTGTGGATATTGTTGTTTAGCATCGCCTTTTATTGCGAAGTCCAGTTCTTTCTCTTTAGCTAAATCTACATTATTAGCTTTTCTGCAGTACATAATCCAATCTTTTAATTCATTATGAGTTGAATCAATTGGAATACCAGGTTGAACACCACTTTTGTTTCTTTGATCATTTTTCATTGCTATCAATTGTTTCAAACCAGAAACAGGGACACCAAAATCTTCAATTAAAGAAAACTGAGCAACTTCATCAGGAGTAAATTTTACGCCATACTTTTCACCCATTAATTCAAGGGCTTGAGCGCGAACGTCTCTATCCTTCATGCCAAAAAACACACTTTCACCTACATTATTTCTACCAACAGTTATGGTAACTAATCCAGTTTCTGGAAGTTTAGTTAACACCGTAGATGCAGGGGTTTGTACTGGTAATGGCTCTGGTTGTTTTGCTGTAGCGGTCAAAATGAAGAACGTAAGCAAAAGGAAGGCCACATCACACATAGCGGTCATGTCAATAGATGCTGCCTTTTTGGACATTTTTATTTTAGCCATTTTTATATTTTTATTATTTCTTTAAAATAATTAATTTCAAAAAAATTAATTATTATTTTATACTTCCTCTCATTCTTCTGTAAGAATTCACAATTGCTGTACCAGCTTCGTCAATTGAATAAGTTAAAGTATCAATTTTTGAAGTAAAAAGATTGTACATAATAATTGCTAATGCAGAAGTAGAAATTCCAGTTGCAGTATTGATAAGTGCTTCAGAAATACCATTTGCAAGCATGGATTGATCTGGAGTACCTGAAGATGCTAACGCACCAAACGCTTTAATCATACCCGTTACTGTTCCTAATAATCCTGCAAGAGTACCTAAAGATACTAAAGTAGAAAGGATAGTCATGTGCTTTTCTAACATTGGCATTTCAAGAGAAGTAGCTTCTTCGATTTCTTTATGAATCATTTCAGATGCTTCTTCACTATTAAATCCTTCTTTTTTAACTTCTTGATATTTTACTAATGCAGATTTAATTGCATTTGCAACAGATCCTTGTTGTTTGTCACAAGCTGCAATTGCATCTTCAATATTTCCGTCTGAAATGTTACCTTGAATAGAAGCCATAAATTTATCTAAATTACCTGTTCCAGATGCTTTAGAAATAACAAAAAATCTCTCGAAAGAAAATACAATAACCATCAACAAACATCCTAATAATACAGGAACGATTGCTCCTCCTTTATAAACCATTGCTAAATAATTACCTGCTTTTGGATGACCTGCTTCTGCTCCAGCATCTAGCATTGCTCTTTCGTTTTCGAAATTACTTGCAGCTCCCATTATAAATTTCCATACTAAAATTCCAACAACGATACATGATGCGATGATTATTCCTGTCATCATTCCACCACCATTAGACCCATTTTCTTTTTTTGCGTTTGCCATTTTTTTTTAAATTTAATAGTTTTTTAATAAATTAATAGTTTAGTTGTAATTAACTTGTTTAGGAGCAAATTTAATTTTTTAGTTGTAATAAAAAAACTTTTTTCAACTTTTAATTAAAGGTCTTTTTACGAAAACGTTTTCGGTAACACAAACTTAACATTAGCAAGCCCTAAAAGCATCTTATTTTATTCTTAAAACGTAAAAAATTCAAATTATTGCATCCTGAATTGATAACAATATGTTAATAATAAATCGTGTTTTGTGTTTTAAAAATAATTTTATCCTAGACAAGTTACTATATTAAATAGAATACAATTATTAATATAATTCTCAATAGAGGTGACATTATCAATTTTATAGATATTTTTGTAACTAAGTTTAGTTATACTAAACAAAAAAAATGTAAAATGAAAAAATACTTAATACAAAAATCACCCTTTGTAGTTCCAACTAATGATGGCAAACTAATTGAAGAGCATCACGGAATTCCAACAACTGGAAATCAAGAAATATCTATAGCTCACATGATTGCACCTCCAAATTGGAGCGAACCATTTCAAACACCAGAATTTGAGGAATACACCTATATAATTTCGGGGAAAAAGCAATTCATTATTGAGGGAGAGACTATAATATTAGAGACGGGACAATCTATAAAAATTGAAAAAAATACTAGAGTACAATATTCTAATCCATTTGAAGAACCATGCGAATATATTGCAATTTGCAAACCTGCATTTGATTTCAATAAAGTACATAGAGAGGAAAACTAGACTGCAGATTTTAGTTTGCTTAATATCAAATTTTCAACTTCTTCCGTATTCCATTTTTCTTCAATATTTTCTAATTGCATTACTTCTTCCATAATTGCATTTTGGAGATCTCCAATAGCAAGTGCTTCCGAATAGGGCTGCAAGCTAAAAGTAACTCTACTATATAATGGCATCCATTTATCGGGATGTTTATCGGAAAACAATTTTTCTATTTTCTTCTGCAACAAGAATTTTTCATCGGCTGTTTTAGAACTCATTTCTATGAAATTTCTTCTAGAAAGTTCTGCAATTGCATCAGCATTTGGTTTACGGGATTTTTCATATTCAGAGAAAATCATTTTCCAATCATCGCCATATTTAGTAATCATTTCACTAAGAATAGAGATATCTTCAAAACCTGCATTCATTCCATGTCCATAAAAAGGCACTATAGCATGAGCTGAATCTCCAATTAGAGCTACTTTATCTTCATAAGTCCAAGGATAGCATTTCATTATTGCTAAGTAACTAGTTGGATTTTTAAAGAAATCTTTTACTAAATCAGGAATTACGGCTTTAGTATCTGGAAAATATTTAGCAAAGAATGCAATCAAAGTGGACTTATCTTTTAATTTTTCAAAGGAATTTTCTCCTTCAAATGGCATGAATAAAGTACACGTAAACGTTCCATCTAAATTAGACAATGCCATCAACATAAAGTTACCTCTTGGCCAAATGTGCAGAGAGTTTTTATCTATTTTATGAGTACCGTCTTCATTTGCAGGAATATGCAACTCTTTATATCCAATTTTCATGAATTCCTGTGAATAATCGAACATCGATTGACGTTGCATTCTATGTCTAATTCTAGAAAACGCACCATCAGCACCAAAAACTTTATCGTATTTTAAATCTTGCCACTCCCCTCTTTCCGTTTCTCCTATATGTAATGTAGCGGTAGCTAAAGTGACATCCCAAATTTTATGATCAAAAAAGAACTCAACTCCAGCATCTTCTGCCAAATCAATCATTCTTCTATTCAATACACCTCGAGAAAGTGAAAAAATAGCCTCCCCTTCTTTTCCATAATATTGGTATTGCAAGGTGTTGTCTTGGGTATGAATAGCTCTTTTATCTACTGGAATTCCTATTTTTCGAATTTCATCTTCTAAACCTACGTCTTGCATGGCTTTCCAACCGCGATTAGACATTACAAGATTAATAGAACGACCAGAAAAAGTAAAAGTTCTAATATCTGGACTTCGGTCGTAAACATGAACCGTATGGCCTAATCTTTTAAGATATATTGCTAATAATGTTCCAACTAATCCGGAACCTACAACCGCAATTTTTTGGGGAGTTTGCATGTATATTGTAAATGGTTGAGCAAAATTACAGAATTATTATATTAATCTTCAGAAAATTAATCAAAATAATTAATCCTAATTCATCTAATTGTTTATTCTTTTTAGTTATTTATTAAACAAATACTATCTTTGAAGAAAAATAAAGATGATAAACTTTTCAAAAGAAGATATAAACGAAATGCATTCCATACCAAGATTGAATCTTATTAATTCTTGTACGGGTTACAAATCGGCTAATTTAATTGCTACAAAATCTAAAGATGGTATTTCAAACGTGGCACTATTTAGCAGCGTTACTCACATTGGTAGTAATCCGCCTATGATTAGTTTTATCACTAGACCACTAACGGTAAAACGGGACACCTATACTAATATTAAAGACATTGGATATTTCACTGTAAATCATGTTGTTGATAGCATGATTAAAGATGCACACCATACATCTGCTAGTTATGACGAAACAATTTCTGAATTTGACAAAACAAATCTATTTGAAGAGTACAAAGAATCAATTACTATTCCGTTTGTTAAGGGAAGTCCTGTTCAATTGTATTGCAAATATCTGAACGAATATCATATATTAGAAAACGACACCATACATATTATTGCCTCAATTGAGAACCTATTTTTTGAGGAAGAATTACTACACAAAGACAATTGGTTGCAACTGGATAAAGCAAATGTAATTTCAATTAACGGCTTGGATGGTTATGCCTTACCAAAAATAATTGATCGTTTGGAGTATGCAAGACCAAATTTAGAAGCAAAATCAATCTTGAATAAATAATGAAATAGTTTAGCTTTATTTAAACCAACTTTAACTAAAAAAGGAACTGTAATTTAATTTTATGAGTCCTTATTTTTTAGGTTTGAAAACTAATTTTGTAGAAGTTGAAATAATCTCTTTTTTATTAATTTTCATTTTTCTGAATTTCCCATTATTATACATCCTAGCTTGATCGTTGTAATGCAAACTCATTGGATTTCCAGATTGCCCTGTTGGAAGGATGCTCACACTATTTTCTATATCCGAAAAATCAATAACCCTTCTTGTGGATGGGCCTCCTTTAACCTCATACTTCCCATCTTCATTATAAAAAAACAACATGTTATTTATTACTTCATTGGTACCGCTTTCTTCAAAAGGTCCTACATCGAAGAAACTTCTAAGTGCAGCAATTTTCCCAATAGGATGTTGGTGCTCCAAAGTATGCACTTTACCCCAAGTCCAATTGCATTCATTAGTACCTAATTGGTTCTCAAGTGCTACAATGGATTCTTTAAAGGATAGGATAAGAATATCTGTTTTGGATTCTCTTTTATTTTTCGTTCCAATATTATCCCACCACAAGGAATTCTCATTTTTACTTTGACCTTCAATAACTTGCTTCATAATATGGGTTGCCAAAAATGCTTTAAAATCATCTTTTCCCAACTCGTCTTGAAAGGTATTTTTTAAATAACAAGAGATCCATTTATTGTAGATTGTTGGCGCAACATCTTGAATATTGTTAGATCCACTCCATTTTTTCAGAATTTCTAACGCTCCTTTTTCATTGGCATTCCAATTATTGCTTGCAATAGATTTTGTCCAATTGGCAACTAGAGAAACTGCTGTTGCTGATGTATTGTCATTAATCATATTTTGAACGTCAGTACTTGTCCAATTATTTTTAGGATTTAACAATCCATCAATTCTTTTAGCTCTATCTTTTGGCAAATAATAGCCCGGATACAAATAACCTCCAATAGACTCAGGTTGGTTATTAGCAGAATAAACATAATTCCAAATTGGATTAATTGCAGATGGGTTTTTAGAGAAATCAAGAAATTCTCTTTTGTCATCAATTCCATTTGCTCCATTCATAATGAAATTTCCATTTACCGATTTATCCAATTTATATAATTTTCCAGAGGTTATCCAAGCGATATTATTCTTAGCATCTCCATACATTATATTAAGTCCTGGCGCGGCAATAAGCGAAATTGCTTTATGAAAATTGTCTAATTTTTCTGAATGAGAAAGAGCGTAAACTGCTTCTAAAATTTGATTTTTTTGTTGAGTGTAAATCCAAGACATTGCTACTGGTTTTTTAGTAGTCAATGTATTTAACAATCCATTCATAATAGGCCCGTGAATAGATTCTTTGATATTTAGTGTTACCGAAGTACTGTCTTTTACCTTAATAATTTTCTTTCGGAAGTTGTAGTTTTTATACCCATCAACCGTTTTATATTGTTTGCTATTTAATGGATTTTCTTCTTCTTGAAATAAATCTAAATCATCATTTTCAAACATGGTCAAGCCATAAGCATAGTTATGGTTATGTCCTAATAGTGGAAATGGAGCTCCTGCAAGATAGTAGCCGTACATTTCATAATTTGGGGTAGTGATGTGTGCTTCATACCAAGTACAAGGTTGCGAAAACATTATGTGCGGATCATTTGCAAAAATTACTTTCCCATTTTTGGTCTTTTTAGCACCTATAACCCAGCTGTTACTTCCAATAAATGAAGGAATTGGAGAATTATCTAACAAACTTGCAATAGATTTTGATATTTCAGAATAGTCATTACTCTTTCCGTCATAACTTTTTAATTGTGTAGTTCCAAACGAGCCATCTATACCGAAATCTTTTAGATATTCCATTCCAAATTTATCACGTATATCTGTAAGTAAAGGATCTGTTTTTTGTGCCATGGCAAAACTGAAAGACATATATCCAAAAATATTATAGACATCCTTCAATGTGAATTTTTCTTTTTGCACTCCTAACAATTGAAATTCAATTGGAGTTTTTCCTTCTTGCAAATATTGATTAATTCCATCGACATATGCCATTGCCAAAATATATGTTTCGGAGTTTTTATCAAGTTGAGCAATTGCTTTTTCAGAATTTTCATCAATCCCTAATCCTGCAAAAAACTGGTCGTTTTTAAGAGCTTTAGTTCCGAATAATTCGGATAATCGTCCTGGTGCAATTCGCCTTAGAAGTTCCATTTGCCATAATCTATCTTGCGCATGTACATATCCTAAAGCAACCATAGCATCTTTTTGGGTATCTGCATAAATATGAGGCACTCCAAAATCATCAAAATAAACAGTAGTTTCTTTAGAAATATTTTTTAATATAATTTCACCTTCATAGTTAGGCTTAGTTGTTTGCAAATAAACATAGAGTAATACAAATAGAAGTGCAATTATGGATAGGAAAATCAGGAAGATTCTTTTAATTTTTTTCATTGAAAAGGAATTGATTTTCAAATTTATAAAATAATAAGGAATGTTGATGTAAAATCGGAAGTTATATCATACATCAATTACACAATTTACAAAAAATTCATCTGCCTAAAACACAAAAAAATAATATGGAAAATAGTATTAAATCAACTTTTGATGAAAAAAATATTTTTAAGATTTGAAAACCACTTCAGGCTCTTGTTGGCTTAAGCAATGAAAACTTCCTAACCCCCAGATAATATCAGTTGAATCAATACCTATCACTTTACGAGAATGAAAACAATTCTGTAATATATCCAAAGCTTTCACATCATTTTTGTCATCTCTGAAAGTTGGTACAATTACTTTTTCATTTGCAATGTAGAAATTAGCATAGGAAGCTGGTAAAATTTGATCTTCAAAAATAACAGGTTTTGGCATTGGCAGTTCAATTACATTCAATTGTTTACCATTTTCTAAACGCATATTATTTAGCAGATGAAGATTTTCTTGCAAAATAGAATGATTTTCGTCATTTTTATTTTCTTCAACAACAGTAATCACAGTATCTTCATTTACAAATCGGGTGATATCGTCAATATGGCCGTCGGTATCATCTCCAATTATTCCGTCATTTACCCATAATATATGATTCACTCCATAGTAATCTGACAAGTATTTTTCTATTTGGTCTTGATTCAATTGCGGATTCCGATTAGGATTTAACAAACATGCCTTTGATGTTAGTAAAGTTCCTTTTCCGTTAAATTCTACACTACCTCCTTCCATCACTATTTGAGGATGAAAAACTGGCAAACCTAATTCTTTTCCAATTAATGTAGGAATTACATCATCCAAATCAAAAGGAGGATATTTATTTCCCCATGCATTATAACCCCAATCTACGATTGCTTTTTCATTAGAATTATGATTCAATAAAAATGAAGGTCCATGATCACGACACCAAGCATCATTTGTTGGATGGATATAAAAAGTAATTTGACTTATTAAAAAATCTAAATTGGAACTTTTATTTGCATAAACACAAGTTCGTAATTGCGTTAATGCAAATAATTTCATTGATTCATCAATCACATTGACACAAACTTTTTGATTTTCTGCAACTTGCAAAATAAATTCACAATATGGATTGTAAATAGTTTGTATTTTTCCAGGCCATGATTCTTCTTTATGAGGCCATGAAAGCCATAGAGCCCTTTGTGAGGCAAATTCTGCTGGAAAATAAAATCCTAATTCTTTAGGTGTTTGCATGGGTAACTATTATTCTTCGTCAATAAATCGTTTTGTAATTGGCAAATAACTATCTATTCTTCTATCTCGAAGGAAAGGCCAATGCATTCTAAAATAGTTGGATTCTTTAAGATTTATATTGGTTACGGTAGTTTCTTCATTTTCGTGAGAAGCCAAATAAAGTAATTTTCCTTGTGCATTAGTAACGAAACTTCCTCCCCAAAACTTCATTGCTCCATCTTGTTCAAATCCTACTCGGTTTACACTTACTACCGGAACGCCATTTGCAACAGCATGAGAACGTTGGATAGTTTGCCAAGCATTATATTGGTCTTTATTAGTTTCCTCATCTTGATCGGTTGCCCAGCCAATTGCAGTTGGATAAAATAATATTTCGGCTCCCATTAAAGAAGTTATTCTTGCCGCCTCAGGATACCATTGGTCCCAACAAATTAACACTCCAATTTTAGCAAACTTAGTTTGAAACACTTTATAGCCTAAATCACCTGGGGTAAAATAGAATTTTTCATAAAAAGACGGATCGTCAGGAATGTGCATTTTACGGTATTTTCCTAAATAGGATCCATCGGCATCAATAACTGCAGTAGTATTGTGGTATAATCCTTCGGCTCTTTTTTCAAATAAAGAAGCAATGATAACAACACCCAGTTCTTTGGCTAACAAACTCATAATATCAGTTGTCGGCCCCGGAATTGTTTCGGCTAATTGAAAATTATCGTAATCTTCAACATCACAAAAATACAAAGAAGTGAAAAGTTCTTGCAAACAAATAATCTGTGCTCCTTTTGCAGCAGCATTTCGTATTTCTTTTTTTGCTTTTTCAATATTGGATTTTACGTCTTTGGAACAAGACATTTGTACCAATCCTATTTGTACGTTTGTCATTTTATTTATTTTTTTGGCAAAGTTAGTGTTTAATGTAAATTTTTGAAACTATTTTTTTATTATCTAATTTCATTTTCAGCATAAAAAAAATGGCTTGAAAATTACAAGCCATTTTTTATGTATTTATTTTGAAATTATTCTTTAATAAACTTGTAACTTGATTTAGAGGAATTGAAATAAATAGTATAAACTCCATTAGAAAGTTTAGAAACATCAATTTTTTCCTCATTAGAATTAATTGGTTTTTCCATTATTTTTTGCCCTAAAATAGAATAAATTATAATGCTTTCAGTTGAATCAAATTCTCCTTTAATTGTAATTTGATTTTTCGCTGGATTAGGATAAATAACTACACTTTCTTTTACATTTTGAGCTACAGCTAAATTTGGTGTTACTACTAAATTAAATCCGCAATTTACTGATGTTCCTAAAGTAGCAGTCATCGTTACAGGATATGTTCCAGGAGAAAGTACTGAACCTACTGCAGGTGACTGTGTTACTACAGCAGCACAATTAGCACTTATTGCATTAGATAAGTTAGAAAAATTTGGAACTGTATAAACGTTATTTGAATCTGCTGAAACCGTTTGATCAGCTGGACAATTAATTTTCAATGCTACCGCTGCCATTGCATATCCTGCAGCATTGAACTTATCAGTCATTGTTTGAATATCTGCACAAGGATAATTCATGTTTATTGCTGCTTGTCTTACTGCAACTGCAGCTGTTTTTTGGTTAGATGTACTATTGGTTAAAGCCAAACCTTCAATAAAAGCTTTATCCATTTTTGTCTTACCAATGACATCATAAATTTTCATTAATGCAGTTGCCCATATTTGGCCGTAAGTATGAATTTCGGTATAGGTTGAACCCGTTTGCGGATAGGTTCTAGTATAATTAGTTACTCTGCCACCCCACCATTCATTATGTCCATCCCAACTAAAAACCCAATTGTATGCTGGTTCCGTTGAAGTCCATTGGTTTAAACTTCTGCTATGAGAAACTGCCCAATAATCACCATTCCCTTCTCCTAAACCGGTAGAACTTGAAGCATGACCACCAGTAATCCAATCATGAATTCCGTGACCCATTTCATGCAAAATAACATCAGCATCTTCAGCATCATCTACACCACCTTCACCAAAAACTAAAGTTCCTCCTGTGTAATAGGAATTATCGGCTCCATTATCTCCTGAAGGATCAAAATACAACACACCTGAATTTGTCAATGGAACACATGGAATTCCTAAAGTGGTATTAATATATCGTAAACTTTTATCTAAATTATAAAATGCATTCGCAGCCTCAAAAGCATCATTTTCTCTGTCATACAAAAAATTCGGAGAAGTTTGAGTAAACAATCCTTTACTTGGAGCCTCTAAATCTTGAATTTCCACAAAGGAGCTCTTTAATTTATATATTCCTGCAGTTAAATCAATTTCAGGAAGTGTAACCAAAGTTCTAGTAGCATCTAAATCGGTATTCGTAGCATCATTATTATCTACATAATTACCTGCATATGCAACATGTGCCTGAGAAAGTGGATCAGGGTTGTAAACCATTGCAGTTCCAGAAACAAAAGAATTAGGAGAGGCAACTTTATTGTTTAATACTGTTTTTTTAGAAGCAACTTTTTTGCTTTTTTTCTCTTTTTTATGATGGTAAACTGCAACATCCGTTTTGCTTAATACCGAACCTGTTTTAGCATCAATCATCACTTCCCAACTTCCTGACATGTCAAATGCGTTGGTAACAACTCTATAAACCAAAATGGTATTTTGTTCTTTTTTCAATACACAAAGTTTTGATTCTTGGTGTGTTATTGCTCCTTTAAAATTTAAAGCAGAATTTGAAATTGATACTGCAGTTGCTTCTGTAATAGAAGGATTTGTATCAATATTTGCAATAGTTGAATCGTAATTATTTGAAGAATAAGTAACTTCATTTCCGTTTGCAAAATTCACTACTATTTCCGAATCATAAACCGGAACCTCATTAAGCATTTGTTGAAAACGTAAGGTTTCACCTGCTAATCCTTTTCTAACAAAAGTTAGTTTAAAAGTATGATAAGGTTGAATATTTAGTTCTTTTGAGTGTTCACTTATCCAACTTCTTGCTGCGGTTTCTTTATCAGAAACTTGTGCAATTGCAGTATTTCCTATTGTAATAAAAAACAATACTAATGCTTGTAATTTTAATTTCATATTTTTTGTTATTTTTTAATTATCAATCAGTTACAAATAAAACCAATTTTGTTGAATTATAAAAATTTATTTACTGCAGGCTTTAATACCCTGCTTCAACATTTGACCAAAATCATACATATCTTCATAGGAAGTGTATAATGGTACAGGTGCTAATCGAATAACATTAGGTTCTCGCCAATCGGTGATAACACCATTTTTCATCAAATAATCAAATAGACTTCGGCCTTCACCATGCAAGAAAACAGATAATTGACATGCTCTTTCTTCTTGATTGGAAGGGGTTATTATTTCGAAAGTACTCGCTACTTCTTTATCAATTTCATGAAGAATGAATTCTAAATAGGATGTGATTTGATTTCTTTTATTGATTAGTTTCTCCATTCCTATTTCAGCAAACATATCTACAGATGCTAGGTAAGGTGCTAATGAAAGAATAGGAAGATTACTAATTTGCCAACCGTCGGCACCGTGAACTGGATCAAAATTTGGTTCCATCTTGAAACGACGTTCTTTATTATGTCCCCACCAACCTGCAAAGCGAGGTAGGTTTGTTTGATGGTGTTTTTCATGAACGAAACAACCAGAAGCATTTCCAGGTCCAGAATTCATGTATTTGTAGGAACACCAAGCAGCAAAATCAACATTCCAATCGTGGAGATCTAATTTAATATTTCCAGCAGCATGTGCTAAATCAAATCCTACGTTTGCACCTACTTTATGCCCGGCTTCTGTAATAGTTTTCATATCAAAAACTTGTCCGGTGTAATAGTTGACACCTCCAAACATTACTAAAGCCAATTCATCTCCTACTTCTTCAATTTTAGAAAGAATATCTTCTAATCGAATATTGTGTTCTCCTTCTCGTCTTTTAATTTCAATTATTGCATCACTAGGATTAAAACCGTGGTGGTTGACCTGTGATTGGAACATATATTGATCTGAAGGGAATGCTTTTTCTTCGCAAATGATTTTATATCGCGTTGCATTTGGACGATAAAAAGAAACCATTAATAAGTGTAAATTAACGGTCAAGGTATTCATTACTGCTACTTCCGAAGGCTTTGCGCCAACTATTTTGCTTAACGGATTTGCGAAACGTTCTTGGTAATCCCACCAAGGTTTATCTGCATAAAAATGACCTTCAACTGCTAGATTTGCCCAATCGTTCATTACTTCATCTACATAAGATTTAGTTCGTTTAGGCTGCAATCCTAAGGAATTTCCCGTGAAGTAAATAACATTTTTCCCATTGTGTTGTGGGAAGATGAATTCATTTCTATAAGATTTTAATTCATCTTGAGCATCTAGATTTTGTGCGTATTCGCGAGTATTTTGAAAAGTCATTTTGTATGTTTATTTTTTTTTTGACGGAGAAGAACTTATTTATTCCCTATCGAGGTGTAAATATATTGAAAAAAAATATAGGTACAAAGGGTTTCGGTTTTGGCTTATCTAGGGAAATTTTACTTTCATACACCTAGATTGTTTATAGCCCCGATTGAACCGATAGCTCTTGTGGAGGCACGGAACAAGACTAAAGGTGAAAGCGGGAATTGGATTTGTTAAAATGCACGAGACATTCGCTTCTACTAGTAAAATAAATTAAATGTAATTTTCACCACTTCCTTGCCCCTAGATAGGATGGAAAAGAAAAAAATCTCACCATTGCTGATGAGATTTTTTTGTGTTTATATTTCTGAAGAAATTATAGAATCAACATAGCGTCGCCATAAGAATAAAATTTATATTCTTCCTTGATTGCTTCTTCATATGCTTTTTTCATTAAATCGTGACCGCAGAATGCTGAAATCATCATTAATAAAGTTGATTTTGGAGTATGAAAATTCGTAATCATAGCATCGGCAATACTGAAATCGTGAGGAGGAAAAATGAATTTATTTGTCCAACCATCAAACGGATTTAGGGTACGTTGCGATGAAACCGAACTTTCAATGGCACGCATAGAAGTAGTTCCTACAACACAAATTTTCTTTTTGTTTGCTTTGGCACTATTCACAATATCACATGCTTTTTGAGTGATTTTTAATTCTTCGGAATCCATTTTATGTTTAGATAAATCTTCCACCTCAACCGGATTAAAAGTCCCTAAACCTACGTGAAGAGTAACTTCGGCAAATTCAACTCCTTTTATTTCCAATCGTTTTAAAAGATGTTTAGAGAAGTGTAAACCTGCGGTTGGTGCGGCTACAGCTCCTTCTTCTTTTGCATAAATTGTTTGATAACGCTCAGCATCTTCTGGTGTTACTTCACGATTTATATATTTTGGAATTGGTGTTTCTCCAAGTTCGGTTAATTTATTACGAAACTCTTCATAAGACCCGTCATAAAGAAAACGTAAGGTTCTACCGCGAGAAGTAGTGTTATCAATTACCTCAGCAACTAAAGAATCATCATCCCCAAAATATAATTTATTTCCGATTCTTATTTTTCGAGCTGGATCTACCAATACATCCCAAAGGCGTTGTTCAGCATTTAATTCTCTTAATAAGAAAACTTCGATACGAGCACCTGTTTTTTCTTTGTTTCCAAACATACGAGCTGGAAAAACTTTAGTATTGTTCAAAACCATAACATCACCATCGCCAAAATAATCGATAACGTCTTTGAACATTTTGTGTTCTATAGTTCCTTTTTTTCTATCGATTACCATTAAACGAGATTCGTCACGGTTTTCTGCTGGAAATTCAGCAAGTAATTCTGTTGGAAGATTGAATTGAAAATGAGATAATTTCATTTAAAAAGAGTTTAAAGTTTAAAAGTTTAAAGTTCATGGCTGTTTACCGTTGACTTTAAAAATCAGTTGGCAAATATACGATTGTGAGATAGGCGTTGTCAAGTGTTTTGCTGTTTATTTTTATTTAAGTTGCTAAGACACTGAGTTGCTTAGGTTATTTTAGATTTCTGAAATTTGGAAACCAATGTTTTTTAAATCGTTCCAAAAGGTAGGATACGATTTTGAAACTACTTCGGCATCTTGAACAATAAGTGGAAATTTTAGTGCTAACGGAGCAAAAGCCATTGCCATTCGATGGTCTTGGTAGGTAGCAATTGAAGGAACTGCGGAAGGAACATCTTTTGAAGAAAAAACCACCCCGCCCTTCGGGAACCCCTCCAAAGGATGGGAATGGAGAGCTACTGCATGTAAAATAAGGGAATCGTTTGTTACAGAAATAGAAGCTCCGAGTTTAGTGAGTTCTATTTTTAGAGCTTCAAGACGATCGGTTTCTTTAATTTTCAAGGTGTGTAATCCTGTTAAATGACAACCAACTCCTAGGCCAAAACACGTTACAGCAATGGTTTGAGCTATATCGGGAGAGTTGTTTAATTGTAGATTTACAGTTTCAGGTTTACTGTTTATTGTTTTAGAAATTGTAATGGAATTATCTTCATTAAAAATTGTTTCTACTCCAAAGTAATTATAGATTTCCACTAAGACAGAATCCCCCTGTAAACTATTTTGTTTATAACTAGATAGTGTTAATTGTGTCCCAATTTCGGAAAGAGCAATTATAGAATAATAATAAGATGCTGAAGACCAATCTGATTCGATTAGCCCCCTAACCCCTGCGGCAGGAATGGATGCTAAATGACTTACCTTGATAGTGTTATCTTCAAAAGAAGTTGTCACTCCAATTTCATTCAGCAAAGCCAATGTCATTTGGATATAAGTTTTCGACGTTATTTCACCTACAAGAGTTAATTCTAATCCGTTTTCGAGTTTTGGTGCGATTAACAATAATGCAGAAATGTATTGGCTACTCACGTTTGCCTCAATAGATACCTTACATTGGTTGAGATTCTTCCCTTTAATTTTCAGGGGTGGAAAACCATCATTTTCGATATACGAAATATCGGCACCAATTTGTATTAATGCATCAACTAAAATTTTAATTGGACGCTCCTTCATTCGAGAGGAACCTGTCAATATTACTTCTGAACCTTCTTTTAGTGCAAAATAGGCGGTCAGAAAACGCATCGCTGTTCCTGCGTGGGAAATATTTATTTGGTGTTGGGTTTTGGGAGTAGGGTTTTGGTTCAATGCCTGCGCCATTACCTCGGAATCATCAGAATTGGAACCATTTTCTATAGTGATATTTGGATATAAGGCTTGTAACAATAACAATCTATTGGTTTCCGATTTAGAACCAGTGATATTTAATTGTGAATTGTGAATTGTGAATTGTGAATTTAAAAGTAGGTTCATTTTTCCCTATTTTTTGGTTTAGTTATTATTGCAATTGATTCCAAGATTTTACTGATTTCAATTATAATTCACAATTTATAATTATTTAAGTTTCTCATTATTTTTATGGCGGTCATGGTCGCGATTAGTTTTCAAATCTAGTTTTTTATCGAACGCTTCTTGCAAATCGATACCTGTTTGATTAGCTAAACACAAAACCACAAAAACCACATCGGCAAGTTCTTCACCAAGGTCTTTGTTTTTATCCGATTCTTTTTCGGATTGTTCACCATAGCGACGGGCAATAATTCGAGCTACTTCGCCTACTTCTTCAGTAAGTTGAGCCATATTGGTAAGTTCATTAAAATAGCGAACACCATGGTTTTTTATCCAATTATCTACTTCGAGTTGGGAGTTTTTTAGGTTCATTCTTTAAGTTTTTTTATTTCTTTATCAAAATCGGAAATTACTTTTTGGGTTTTATTAAATATTTCATATTCCTGAATTGCTTTTTTATCTGCTTGAAATTTTGATTTTTTCCCTTTGCCATCCAAAATTTTGTAATCATTAAAGTTCAAAAATTTGTTAACACTTGCTTCTAATTGATTCATTGTAAAAGTGCTTTCTCTTTCAATTAGTCCTTCAATATAATCAAAGTAGGAAGAAACTGTTCTTTCTAATCGTAGGATATCTTTTTCTTCAAGATAATTTTTCGCTATGATTACATCTTGCTTTAATATTCTGCCGTCTGGACTGTTTTTCCAATTGGTTAAACCCATATTTTCCTCTTTTTTATCTGCTTTAATAAAAATAATTTCGGCAGCTGTTTGTCCTGTTATCGCAAAATGAAATTTGTTTTGAATAGTGGCGTAGAACGTTTTTGTGATTTCAGAATTTTTATCATAATCAATACAACATTCTGCAAATATATCAGTTATTTGTTGGTAAATTTTACGTTCGCTAGCTCGAATAGAACGAACTCTTTGTAGTAATTCTTTAAAATAATCTTTTCCAAAAAGTGCCTGACCTTGTTTTAATCTCTTATCGTCTAGAATAAATCCTTTTATAATATATTCTTTTAAAGCTTTGGTTGCCCAAATCCTAAACTGAGTAGCTTTAGTGGAATTAACTCTATATCCAACAGATATTATGGCATCTAAAGTATAGTGTTTTACTTTATAAGTTTTACCATCCGATGCAGTTGTCGAGAAAATCTCGGTAACTGAATTTTCTTCCAACTCATTACTTTCAAAAATATTTTTTAAATGCAAAGAAACATTATCTATACTACAATCAAACAATAAAGCCATCGCTTTTTGGGAAAGCCATAACATTTCATTTTGTAATAAAACGTCTAATCTAACCTCTCCACCTGGCGCAGTATATAATAAAAATTGTTTTAAATTTTCATTCATTATTTTTACATTTAAAAAAACCTATTCATGTAAAATAGACTTTTTATAATTTTTCGTAAGGACTATTTTTTTTGTTAATTTGCATCCATTCATTATAACAAATATAGGAAATTGTAAAACAGCTTTTCTTATTAATTTATCCTATAATGTCTAAAGAAAACTAGACTACTAAAGTCTATTTTTTGTATCTATAATTATTGTTACAGGACCATCGTTTAATAACAGTACTTTCATATCAGCACCAAATTTACCTGTTTGTATTTTTTTTCCTAATTCTTGTTCGAGTTGGAAAACAAAATTTTCGTAAAGCGGAATTGCAATATCAGGCTTTGCGGCTTTTATATAAGAAGGTCGATTGCCTTTTTTAGTAGAAGCATGAAGAGTAAATTGACTCACGACTATAATATCTCCATCACATTCTTTTACCGAAAGATTCATAATTCCATTTTCATCTTCAAAAATCCTCAAGTTTGCAATTTTAGAAGTAAGCCAAACTATATCTTCTTGCACATCGGCATCTTCAATTCCTACAAGAACCAATAAACCTTTTCGGATTTCTGCAACTATATTAGAATCTATAGTTACAGATGCCTGAGAAACTCTTTGTATTACAGCTTTCAATATAATTGTGAATTTTGATTTATGAATTGTGAATTAGTATGTTTATTCATAATTATCCCTTTAAATTATTGTTTGTTGAAATAATTATAGAAGCTAAGATTTTATTAACCTCTAATATATCCGAAATTAATGACTTAAATTGGGTCATAATTCATAAATTACCATTTATAAATAACTATTACTTATTCCTAGTTTCGTCACTTGCAATTCTATCATCATTATAAATATCTGTTCGATAATGTTCATCATCACCTTCTAAGATTTTTAAATAACTATTATATCTAGTCCATGAGATTTTATCTTCTTCTAATGCTTTTTTGATTGCACAATGTGGTTCTTCTTTATGCAAACAATTATTAAATTTACATTGGTCTTTTAATAAGAAAAACTCCGGGAAATAACCACTTATTTCTTCTTTTTCCATGTCTACAATTCCAAAACCTTTAATACCAGGAGTATCTATGATTTTGGCCCCAAAGGACAAATCATACATTTCAGCAAAAGTAGTTGTATGTTGTCCTTGTTTGCTTTGCTCCGATATGTTTTTTGTTTTCAAATGTAAAGAAGGTTCTAAGGCATTTACTAAAGTAGATTTTCCAACGCCAGAATGTCCAGAAAACATTGTGACTTTATCCTTCATTATCTCTTTTAATTCTTCTACTCCTTTATTTTCAGTAGATGAAACTCTTAAGCATTGGTAACCAATTTCTTGATAAACGTGCTGCATATACAACTGTTCATCAAGAACAGCATCTTCAAGAGTATCTATTTTATTAAAAACTAAAATTGTAGTAATACCATAAGCCTCTGCAGTTACCAAAAAACGATCTATAAAATTAAAGGTTGTAGGAGGATTATCTATGGTAATTAATAAAAAAACATAATCTAAATTGGATGCAATAATATGCATTTGATGCGATAAGTTTACCGATTTACGAACGATATAATTTTTCCTATCGTGAATATTATGAATTGTACCTGTTGTAATATCAGATGTTTCGTCTAATTCATAATCTACTATATCGCCAACCGCAATAGGGTTAGTACTTTTGATACCTTTTATTCGGAATTTCCCTTTTATTCGGCATTCCATAAAATCACCTTGTTCCGATTTTACAGTATACCAACTTCCGGTAGATTTATAAACAAGTCCGGTCATATTTTAGGGGTATTAGGTATATAGGTTATTGGTTTTAGGCGTCTCATATTGCAAATATAGATAAAACTAATTTTATATTTTATTCTTAAACCTAAAACCCAGAACCCATTAAGAATTAAATATTTTCTCTTGGTGGGAAATACTTTCTTGGTGGATAGCTTTAAAAAATTGAACAATAAATTCTTCACTTAATCCTTTTTGACTTCCATCAGCGATCATTTTATCTAAAACTTCATTCCAACGTTTGTTTTGTAACACGGCAACATTTTTTTCTTTTTTCAAAGCCCCAATGCTAGCGGCAACTTTCATTCGTTTACCAATTACATCTAATAATTTAGTATCAAATTCATCAATTTTACCTCTTAGTTTATTCAGTTGTTGCTGATAATCATCGGCATCATCTGTTTCATTTCGTATCGTTAATTCAGATATTATTTTCTTTAATTGATTTGGTGTTACTTGTTGTTGGGCATCACTCCATGCATTATCTGGATCTATATGGGTTTCAATAATCAATCCGTCATAATTTAAATCAAGAGCTTCTTGTGCAACTTGAAAAATCATATCGCGATTTCCCGTTATATGTGAAGGATCAATAATTAAGGGCAAATCTGGAAATTTATGTTTAAAATCAATTGCAATTTGCCATTCGGGATTGTTTCTATATTTTGTTTTTTCATAGGTAGAAAATCCTCTGTGAATGATTCCTAATTTCTTAATTCCAGCATTATACAAACGTTCCACACCACCAATCCACAATGCTAAATCAGGGTTTACTGGATTTTTTACTAATACAATTTTGTCGGTATTTTTCAAAGCATCCGCAATTTCTTGCACTGCAAATGGATTTACAGTTGTTCGAGCGCCAATCCATAGAACATCAATATCATGCTCTATTGCAAGCTTCACATGAGCAGCGTTTGCAACTTCTACAGCCATAAGCAAACCAGTTTCGGCTTTTGCTTTTTGCAACCATTTAAGTCCGATTTCTCCAACACCTTCAAAACCACCTGGGCGCGTTCTTGGTTTCCAAATTCCTGCTCGAAAAATAGACACTTTAGAATCTTTCAATTCTTGGGCAATTTTCAATACTTGCTCTTCCGTTTCAGCACTGCAAGGACCTGCAATTACAATTGGATGTGCCAAATGAAAGTCATTTAACCAGGTTCGCATTTCTTTATTATTTTCCATAATTAATGTTGCAATTGCATTTTTTAACAAATAGTGAGTAAGTAGTCAAACAGTTATGCTATTACTTTTAATTTTTCTAAGGCAAAATTAGTAAACCAATACTAACTAACACAGAAACATTTACCAAAACTGCGTTAAATAATCAAAGTTTATTTTTATTTTGATTATTAATTTTTGAAAAATCATAAAATTAGTTTTTATCCGTTATAAGTTTTAATCTTTTTAGATTTCTTTTATTAATTATTACATTTGCTCCAAATATCAAGTTATGTCTATAGAAGTTAAAAATATTTCCAAAAGTTATGGCGCCCAAAAAGCGCTAGACAATGTATCGTTTTCGGTAAAAAAAGGGGAAATTGTTGGTTTTCTTGGCCCTAATGGCGCAGGAAAATCTACTTTAATGAAAATTTTGACAACATATATCAATGCTGATGAAGGAACTGCCTCAGTAAATGGCAATGATGTAAATGAAAATCAAAAAGCAGTTCAACTTTCTGTTGGATATTTAGCGGAACATAATCCTTTGTATTTGGATTTATATGTTCGGGAATATTTAGAATTTAATGCCGATGTATATAAGGTTGCTAAATCTCGAATTGAAGAAGTAATTCAATTAACTGGATTAACTTCAGAAAGTCATAAAAAAATTGGGGAATTATCTAAAGGATATCGCCAAAGAGTTGGACTAGCAACTGCACTTTTACATAATCCAGATGTATTAATTTTGGACGAACCAACTACAGGACTAGATCCAAATCAATTGGTAGAAATTAGAAATGTTATTAAAAATGTTGGTAAAAACAAGACCGTTTTTCTTTCTACGCATATCATGCAAGAAGTAGAAGCGATTTGCGATAGAGTAATTATCATTAACAATGGAAAAATTGTTACGGATAAAAAACTTGACAAATTGGTTTCTGAAATTAAGGAACAAGTGATTGAAGTAGAGTTTGATAAAGTGATTGACGAAACTCTACTTTCTAAATTATTAGAATTGAAATCCTACAAAAATACTCACGATAGGGTTTGGGAATTGACTTTTGAAACAGAGAATGATTGTCGTTCTTCTGTATTTGATTTTGCTCAAGAAAACAGATTAAAAACGTTGCAATTAAACTTAAAAAATAAAAATTTAGAAGAGATTTTTAGAGAAAAAACAGCAAAATAAAGGTGCTAAAATTGTAGAATGGGAAAATTTTTTTATACATTTTTTTTGTTTTCATTGGCCATTTTCGGACAAGAAAATAATGATACGAAAGCTTTAGAAGTCTCATTTTTACATGGAAATGTTATTCCACACACAAAAGATTTATACCATTTACAAGGACATCCAGATGGGCTGATGGTTAGTTTTATCAAGCAAACTCACGGCAAAGACGAATGGCATTCTGCCTATAACTTTCCTGATTACGGAATGTACTTGGAGTATCAAAATTTTAATAATGATTTTCTTGGAAAGGTTTATGCTGCTGGAGTCTTATATAATTTTTATTTTTTAAATAGAAGTTTAGAATTAAAAATTGCTCAGGGTGTTGGTTATGCAACGAATCCATATGACAAAATAGAAAACAGTAAAAACAAAGCATTTGGGTCGACTTTGATGGGTAATACAATTTTCGGATTATTTTACAAAAAAGAAAATCTTATGGATAAATTAGGGGTTCAAGCTGGTTTTCTTTTCACACATTTTTCTAACGGCAGAACTAAATCTCCTAATAGTGGCGTCAATTCTTTTTTTGTGAATGTTGGATTAAATTATGATTTTTCAAAGAATACAACTAGAATAATAGACACAACTACGGTTAAGAAAAATTTTAACGAACCACTAAAATATAATTTCGTTTTACGAAGTGGATACAATGAAAGTATGGTAATTGGCAGTGGGCAATATCCATTTTATCATGCTTCTTTTTTTGTTGACAAACGATTTAACCGAAAAAGCGCATTGCAATTGGGAACCGAACTTTTCTTAACTAATTCGTTTAAGGATTACATTAAATATAAAAGCGTTGCATTTCCTGAGTTGAATATTGACCCAAATACCGATTACAAAAGAGTTGGAATATTTACTGGATATGAATTATTCGTTAATAAAATTTCTCTTGAAGCACAGGTAGGTTATTATGTTTACAGACCTTTTAAAGAAGATATTGCGTTTTATGATAGAGTCGGATTAAAATACCATTTCACTCCTAAATTCTTTTCGAGTTTTTCTGTCAAAACTCATATGTTTTTGGCAGAGGCTTTAGAGTTTGGTGTAGGTGTAAGATTATAAAAATATGAAAAAGACACTTATTTTACTGAGTTTTTTTTTGGTTTTCATTTCATGTGAAAAGCCAAGTCAATGCTATGAAAGCACAGGCGATATAGTAACAAGAACCGTTCCTGTTAATCCTTTTACTCGAATAAAAGTGTATCGTGGCATTGCTGTTATTATTACGCAGGGGCCTGAATATAAAGTAGAAATTAAATCTGGCAGTAATTTAATTGACAATATCTCTGTTGACCAAATTGATAATCAATTAATATTTAAAGACAATACTACATGCAATTGGTTAAGACAATATGGCGAAACAACGATTTATATTACTACACCAAATTTAGAAGAAATTTATTCTAAAACAGAACGTAATATTTGTTCTAATGGAGTATTAACGTTTCCTATTCTACGAATATTTGCTTTAGATAAAGATGGTGATGGTGAAAATGCTGCTGGAACAGGCGATTTTAATATTGCTATAAACAACAACCAATTAGTTATTGAAAACAACAACGTATCGCGTTATTATATTTCTGGATCTACCAATGAAGCAAATTTGAATTATTACGCAGGTGATGGCCGAATTGATGCTTCTAATTTAATAGCTCAAACAATAAAAGTATACCACCGAGGATCTAACGATATGATCGTTAACCCTGTTCAAAGTATTACCGGAAAAATGGTAAGTACTGGAAATATTATTCTTAAAAATAATCCTCCAATTGTAGATGTTCAACAATTATATCAAGGCCATATAATTTACAATTAAGTACTAAAAAATAGCAGTTGCTATTGCTTTAATATTCTCAGCTTTTCCCATTGAATAATAATGTAAAACTGGAATTCCAGCAGCCACTAATTCTTTACTTTGCTCAATACACCACTCAATTCCAATTTGTTTTACAGCATCATTATCTTTAGATTTTACTACAGCCATAATTAAATCATCGGGTAATTCAATACTAAATCTATGCGGAATCAAATTCAATTGTTTCTTGGTTGATATTGGTTTTAATCCTGGAATAATAGGAACCGTTATTCCAGCAGTTCGGCATTTAGCTACGAAATCAAAGAATTTTTTATTGTCAAAAAACATTTGAGTGATAATATAATCAGCTCCATTTTTTATTTTCTCTTTTAAAAAATGAATATCACTATCTAAACTTGGAGCCTCCATATGCTTCTCTGGATACCCTGCTACACCAATACTGAAATTAGTTTTTGCAGAATTTTTCAAATCTTCATCTAGATAAATTCCTTTATTCAAATTATTAATTTGCAAAACTAAATCGGATGCAAATTCATTTCCTTCTTTTTCAGGTCTGAAATAGGTTTCGTTTTTTAATGCATCTCCACGAAGGGCAACCACATTATCAATACCTAGAAAATCTAAATCTATTAATAAATTTTCGGTATCTTCTTTTGTAAAACCACCACATAAAATATGAGGAATAGCATCTACATTATATTTATTTTGAATTGCAGCACATATACCAACTGTTCCTGGTCGTTTTTTTACAATTTTCTTTTGCAATAATCCGCTTGGAAGTTCCTTAAATTCATATTCTTCGCGATGGTAGGTAACATCTATGAACGGAGGATTAAATTCCATTAACGGATCAATACTATCAAAAATAGATTGAATATTTTGTCCTTTTAAAGGAGGTAAAATTTCGAAAGAAAATAATGGTTTTCCTTGTGCATTTTCTATGTGTTGTGTTACTTTCATTTTATTTTGTTTTGTGTTTTGGATCTTTGGTTTTGGGCTGTTGGACTAAAACCTTACACCCTAAACCATATACCTTTTTATTAATCTGCTATATTTGGACTTAGCCATTTTTGTGCCATTTCAGTGGAAATCCCTCGTCGTTTAGCGTAATCTATTACTTGATCTTGTTTTATTTTTCCGAGTCCGAAATACTTACTTTCTGGATTTGCAAAATAGTAACCTGATACCGATGATGCTGGCCACATTGCCATACTCTCGGTTAGTATAACACCTATTTCTTGTTCTACATTTAGCAATTTCCAAATGGTTGGTTTTTCCAAATGATCAGGACAAGCTGGATAACCTGGTGCAGGACGGATTCCGTTATATTCCTCGGATATTAAATCTTGGTTAGATAAATTTTCATCGGATGCATAGCCCCAAATTTCTTTACGAACTTTTAAATGTAAATATTCTGCAAAAGCTTCTGCTAATCTATCTCCCAATGCTTTAACTAAAATAGAATTATAGTCGTCTAATTGTTTTTCAAATTCAATTGCCTTTTCTTCAACTCCAAAACCTGTAGTGACGCAAAAACAACCAATATAATCTTGTTTTCCTGAGTCTTTTGGAGCAATAAAATCGGCTAAAGCAATATTAGGAGCGCCAATTGTTTTTTGTGATTGTTGTCTTAAAGTCAAAAATTGAAAACTAGAAGTTGCATGTATTAATTCAATATCGTCATCGTTGATTGTATTCGCTGGAAAAATTCCTAAAATACCTTTGGCGGTTAGCCATTTTTCAGAAACAATTTTATGTAACATTTCTTGAGCATCCACAAATAAATTAGAGGCCTGATCACCAACTACTTCATCCGTTAATATCGCAGGATATTTACCATACAATTCCCACGAATTGAAAAAAGGAGTCCAATCTATAAACTCTACTAATTCGGATAATTCTACTTCGATAGTTTTTGTTCCAATAAAATTTGGTTTTACGGGATTGAAGTTATCCCATTTTATTTTCAATTTATTTTTTCGGGCATCTTCAATTGAAAGGAAATTTTTATCCCTACTTCTATTTAAATATCCTTCTCTAAGAGCATCATATTCTTCGCGAATGCCTTTAACATATTCCTCTTTAATTTCTGATTGAAGTAAATTACTAGCTACTGTTACAGCTCTTGAAGCGTCATTAACGTGCACTACAGTTGCAGAGTATTCAGGCGCAATTTTCACGGCAGTATGTGCACGAGAAGTAGTTGCTCCACCAATCATAATTGGTATGGAAATATTTAATTTTTCCATTTCCTTTGCAAGGTAAACCATTTCATCAAGTGAAGGAGTTATTAATCCGCTAAGCCCAATAATATCTACATTATTATCAATTGCTGCTTGAATAATTTTTTCTGGTGGAACCATAACACCTAAATCAATTATCTCAAAATTATTACAACCTAACACTACGGCAACAATATTTTTTCCAATATCATGCACATCGCCTTTTACGGTCGCCATAAGTATTTTTCCGTTGCTTGAGGAAGCTGAACGATCTTTTTCAAGTTCAATGTATGGCAAAAGATGCGCCACTGCTTTTTTCATTACCCTCGCCGATTTTACTACTTGTGGCAAAAACATTTTTCCACTTCCAAATAAATCTCCAACAACATTCATCCCTGCCATCAGATTTATTTCAATAACTTCAATGGCTTTATTGGAAGCTAATCGAGCCTCTTCAACATCTAATTCAATGAATTCATCTATTCCTTTTACCAAGGAATGGGTTAATCGATCTTGAATTGAAGTGCTTCTCCATTCCATCCCGCCCTTAATCCCCCCCGAAGAGTGGGAAAGGATACCTTTAAAAGTTTCTGCTAAATCTAATAGTCTTTCGGTAGCATCTTCTCTTCTGTTTAGGAGAACATCTTCTACATGCTCTAATAGTATTTTGTCAATTTGATCATATATTTCGAGCATTTCTGGGTTTACAATTCCCATAGTCATTCCGTTTTGAATGGCATGGAATAAAAATGCCGAATGCATAGCTTCACGAACTTTGTCATTGCCTCGAAACGAAAAAGAAACATTACTCACACCTCCAGAAACTCCTGCATATGGAAGGTTTTCTCGAATCCATTTAGTGGCTTTAAAAAAATCTAAAGCGTTTAATTTATGTTCGTCCATTCCGGTTGCAACCGGAAAAATATTGGGATCAAAAATGATGTCTTGGGCCGGAAAATGGACTTCATTAACTAAAATATCGTAACTTCTTTTACAAATTTCTATGCGTCTTTCGTAAGTATCAGCTTGTCCATTTTCGTCAAAAGCCATCACAATTACAGCAGCTCCATAACGTTTTATTAGTTTAGCATGGTGAATAAATTGTGCTTCTCCTTCTTTTAAGGAAATAGAATTTACTACTCCTTTTCCTTGAATCACTTTTAAACCTGCTTCAATAATTTCCCATTTGGAACTATCAATCATTACAGGAACTCGAGCAATATCTGGTTCGGCAGCTATTAAATTCAGGAATTTAGTCATGGCATAAACACCATCTAACATTCCTTCATCCATGTTTACATCGATAATTTGTGCACCTCCTTCTACTTGTTCTCTTGCTATAGAAAGGGCTTCTTCATATTTTTCTTCTTTTATTAATCGAAGGAATTTACGAGAACCAGTTACATTAGTTCGTTCGCCAACGTTAACAAAAATGGAATTTTCATCAACGAAAAGTGGTTCTAAACCTGAAAGTTGTAAATTTATTTTATGTGATCTTGTCATATTTATTTGTCAATAAGACGCTTATAAACTAATTTATTATATTAAAATGAATATTCTAATTTGTTAAATAATATTTTACATTAACCAATTGAATTGATTGTATGATTCCTAAATTAAGTGATGCTTGATTATCAAAAGAAAAAATACAACTTGAGTTTGGATTTATTTCATTGCATGTAGAAATTGCTCCATTAGTGAAACCGGAAGAAGAAACTACACCATCCGTATTGACAGTTATATAAGGAAAACCTTTAATAACAAAATTATTTGGATTATTAAGTTTTATATCAAATTTCAATCTATTTGTGTTATTTCCAGTGTCAGGAGTGAAATTAAAATTTAATACCTCATAGGTAAAATTTTGTAATGGAGTTTGCTCTTGAATTGGAGTTACAACATAATCACATGGAACCACCGATTGGTATTCAGGAATATAAGAAGACCCTGTTGGAGTAATTATAGATCTGCTTGGAATAACAATAGTTTTAGTACAATTATCAGTAGATGAACAACTAAAAAGAGTACCAAAAACAATGCTACAAAGCAATATTATATTTATTTTCATTTATTAAACTGTTCTAGGTTTAAATTCTGCTGCTACTTGAGCTATTGCTTGAATATGCTCGGGAGTTGTACCACAACAGCCGCCAATAATATTAATTAAATTGTCCTTTAGATATTCTCTAATTAATGTTTGCATTTCAGTTGGTGTTTGGTCGTATTGTCCAAATGCATTAGGCAACCCTGCGTTAGGGTGTGCCGATATATTTAATTGGGTATTCATTGCTAAACGTTTTAGGTAAGGTTTCAATTGGTCGGCACCCAATGCACAATTAAAACCAATACTTAATAACGGGATATGCGAAATAGATATTAGAAATGCCTCCACGGTTTGACCAGAAAGTGTTCTGCCAGAGGCATCTGTTATTGTGCCAGAAACCATTACTGGAATATTAATATTTCGATCTTCTTTAACTTCTTCTATTGCAAAAAGTGCTGCTTTAGCATTCAGCGTATCAAATATTGTTTCAACCAATAAAACATCGCAACCTCCATCTATTAGAGCTTCAACTTGTTGTTTATAGGCAATTCGCAAATCATCAAATGTCACTGCCCGATAACCTGGATCGTTTACATCTGGACTCATAGAGGCAGTTCTATTTGTTGGCCCTATAGAACCTGCAACAAAACGAGGTCTATCAGTAAATTCATTTGCTACTTCTCGGGCTATTTTAGCAGATTGGTAGTTTAATTCATATACAATATCTTCTAAGTGGTAATCTGCCATTCCGATAGTGGTTCCAGAGAAAGTGTTAGTTTCTACAATATCCGCTCCTGCTTTAAAATACAAACGGTGGACTTGCTTAACTGCTTCTGGTTGGGTGATGGAAAGTAAGTCATTGTTGCCTTTTAGGGTATGCGGAAAATCTTTGAATCTTTCGCCTCTAAAATCTTCTTCAGAGAAGTTATTTCGTTGCAACATTGTTCCCATAGCGCCATCTAGCACAAGAATTCTTTCTTTTATTGCTTGTTCTATTTTAGTCATATTTTTCTATTTCAAGTAGATTCAAATAGTTTTCACGATGAACCTTTAAAATTTGTTTTTACAGCATTATAGAAAATTAAGTTCCTACAGAAATGTTTCTTTTGAAAACTTAATTTTATACAAAAAGTTTGTTTATTAGCCCCGATTGAAGTGGAAATCCTCGACATTTTTCATGGCGAGATTACAACGAAAAGCGGGAAAATGGTTTGCTAAAACGCGCAAGCCATTGGCTACTTAATTTCCAATATTCAAATGAAATATGGAAATTTTGTACTTTATAATATGTGTTATCGTGGAAAGAGAGAAGGAAATTTCTCGTGGTTATCTTTGTTTGATATTTCAAACTAGAATGTAGCACCTTCTACGGGGTAGGGTTGCTAAGCTTTCATCGGGTCTATTCCCTCGGGCTTTCGTGATAACAAACAGTATGTTTAAGAACACTGCAAAGTAAGGACATAGAATTTAGATTTACAATAAAAAATGTAAATATATTTAAGTTTTTTTGCTACATCGTTATAATAAAAAAGGAGCTTAATAAATTAAGCTCCTTGTAAAACAATTAAAGAATTAATTATTTTTTTATTATTTTAGAAGTTCCAACTCCTAATTCAGACTGAACTTTTACAAAGTATACTCCGGCATTTAATTCGCCAATGTTTACTTGTATAGCATCTGAACTGTTAGCATTGTTAGTTTCGCTTACAATTCTACCATTGACATCCATTACTTTAATGTTTTCAATTGCAATATTATTTTTAGTGGTTACACTAAAAACATCAGAAACTGGATTTGGTTGGATAGAGAAATTGCTAGCGAAGAAAGAATTAGTGCTTGCTGATGGTCTATCTACAGAAAAAGTATCTATACCAATAATATCTGAATTAGCACCTGCTGGACCTCCATCAGTAACATAATATCTAAAAGCAAACATACAATCTGTTGGACCTGATAAACCAGCAACTGTATATGTGTATTGAGTCCAAGTGATTGGATAAGAAGTTAAATCTAAACTAGGATTAACTTCTACTAATAAATTAGTGAAATCGCCAAGTCCAGCAGCACCACCTGATGGATTCGCTGTAAATGCACCATTAGTACTCATTCTTAACTCTAAATTATCTGCATAAGCAGCTGATCCTCCTGCCGCTACATTTCTTCCTAAGCGAGTATAAAAAGTTACAACATCCCCATTTTGAACATTAACAATTGGTGAAATCAACCAATTACTAATAGTACCAGATCCCGCAGTTGAAGAAGTTCCGGTTGAAGTATAATTAATTAACGAAAATGAAGTAGTTGTACCAGCTTGAGCTCCACCTGCGAAGGTAGTTGTTGGAGCAGATGCCGGAATACTCCATGTAGGAGCTCCAGTATATACAGGAGAACTTTGGTTGGTAACTTGCCATCCTGAACTGATCATTGCAGCAGTTGTCCCTTCAAAGCCAAAAGAATATTGATTTTGCGAAATTCCAATTAATGGAAATAAAAGGAATAAAAAAAGTAGTTTTTTCATCATAATTTTAGATTAAAGTTAATATATTAGACAAAGATAAAAAAAAATTGATTATATTATTTTTTTAAACTAAAAATTTTCTAAATTTGCATACAGAATAAAGAGGAAAAATTTGAACTGATTGCAACCTCGTTAAAAAATGCTAAAGCAGAACCTCTCCTTTAGTATTTTGTGCAATTTTCATTTTTCTTCACAACAAATCAATTAATTAATACTGAAATTTTCGGTATACAAAACAAATTATTATGGCATATTTATTTACGTCAGAGTCTGTAAGTGAAGGACATCCAGACAAAGTAGCAGATCAAATTAGTGATGCATTAATTGACAACTTTTTAGCATTTGATCCTGAATCGAAAGTGGCTTGCGAAACATTAGTTACTACAGGGCAAGTAATTCTTGCTGGTGAAGTAAAATCCAATACCTATCTTGATGTTCAAACTATTGCAAGAGATGTAATTAAAAAAATTGGTTATACCAAAAGCGAATACATGTTTGAAGCTAATTCCTGTGGAGTGCTATCAGCAATTCACGAACAATCTTCAGATATTAATCAAGGCGTTGAAAGAGCAAATAAAGCAGATCAAGGCGCTGGTGACCAAGGAATGATGTTTGGTTATGCAACTAATGAAACAAAAAACTACATGCCTTTGGCATTAGATTTATCTCATGCATTGTTAATTGAATTAGCAAATTTAAGAAGAGAAAATTCCGAAATTACTTACCTACGTCCTGATGCTAAATCACAAGTGACTTTAGAATATTCAGACGATAATAAACCGCAACGAATTGATGCTATCGTAATTTCTACTCAACATGATGATTTTGATGAAGAAGAGAAAATGTTAGCTAAAATAAAAAGTGATTTAGTTTCTATTTTAATTCCTAGAATTAAAGCTAAATATCCTCAATATGCTCATTTCTTTAATGACAATATTACGTATCACATTAACCCTACAGGTAAATTTGTAATTGGTGGTCCTCATGGTGACACTGGATTAACCGGTAGAAAAATTATTGTGGATACTTATGGCGGAAAAGGTGCTCACGGTGGTGGTGCATTTTCAGGAAAAGATCCAAGCAAAGTAGACCGAAGTGCTGCATATGCTACTCGTCATATTGCTAAAAACTTAGTTGCAGCAGGATTGTGTGAACAAGTTCTAGTTCAAGTTTCGTATGCTATTGGTGTTGCTAAACCAACTTCTATTTTTGTAGATACTTATGGAACAGCAAAAGTAGAATTGACAGATGGTGAAATAAGTAAAATTGTAGAAGGTATTTTTGACATGCGCCCTTATTTCATTGAGCAACGATTAAAACTAAGAAATCCTATTTATAGTGAAACGGCTGCTTATGGTCATATGGGAAGAACACCAGAAACAGTAACAAAAACTTTTTCTGCACCTGGAGGAAATGAAAAAACTATAACTGTAGAATTGTTTACTTGGGAAAAATTAGATTATGTTGACAAAGTAAAAGAAGCATTCAAGCTTTAATATTTTAAAAAAAATAATTAATCCTTAAAAGCAGCAGTTACCATTAGGTTTCTGCTGTTTTTTTTGATTAATATTCAAAATTTCGTAAAGTTAAATTTAATACATCCAAAATTTATCCAACTGCGAACAATTTTTATTATACCCAACAGCCCGAGGATCAAAATGAAGAATTCCAAATAGATACCACGCACCAGACGACACAACGGGTTTAGTATGAACCCATTATTCTTAAAAATATCCAGCATTAACAGTCTTTCGCAGAGGACAAAAAAAAGGACAAATTCAAAAAAATTGAATTTGTCCTTTTTGTGGGCGATATTGATTTATCTTCAAACCAAATGTTAGATTTTCTAGAATTTTTTATTGAGGAAATGTCATAAAAAAAACTCCAACATTTCTGTTGAAGTCTTATGTGGGCGATGAGGGGTTCGAACCCCCGACCCCCTCGGTGTAAACGAGGTGTATATTCATTATTTATTGTGAAAATATGTTTTCCGTCATTACTGTATTTTGGTGAATGACCCTTTATTGTATTTAATTTAATTCCTGAAAGTATATCATAAATATAAGTTTGGGTTGTTTTCATACCTCCAGTTTCGCCAAAAATTGCAATTTGTTTATTATCGGGACTAAATTCAATATCAGAAATATAAGCAGCTTGAGGTGTGGGTAAATTAAAAGAAAATCTATTTACTAAATTTCCAGTAGATAATTCATAAATATTAATCCCATAATCAAAATTAGCAGTGGCAACATACTTATTATCAGGACTAAATTTAGATATATCCCCATCCAGTGGAAAAATCTTACTACCTGTTGAAACATCATAAACATAAGAAATAGGATTGTCTCGTCCAGAAAAATATGAATTTATTAAATATTTGTTATCAAAACTAATTTCTGCTTGAATTTCAGCGAAACAATTAATATTTCTCAATTCCCTAGCTGTTTCATTATCGAAAATTTTTACACCTTCTTCAGAAGCAACAATTAAATACTTACCATCTTTACTATATTTAATTGATTTGATATAATATGTATCATTGTAACCACTAGGAATTTTAAGTTCTGGTTTTTGTCCAAAACTAAAGATGCTATTAAATAGTAAAACAATTAGAATAAATCTTTTTTTAATGGTGCTCATAACTTTAAGTTTAATTTGACTCTTTTTTATTTCCTATAACCCAAACTAAACCAATAATTATGGCCAAAAGTTTTCCCCACCACGGCAGAGAAACTATATCCAAAGCTAAAACTTGAATAACATTTGCATTTTGAGGAGTAGAGCCTAAATTATCAGGGGTTACAAAAAAACCAACCACACCAAATATTATCAACAAATAAGGAATAATTTTTAAAATCATAATAGTATTTATTTAATTTAATTACACTTTTACAAACCAGCCCATAAATTGAAAATTTTATATAAAAGTTTACTTAAGTCCCCAATCTATTTCCATGGTTTCTTGCCTGGAGGTTGGTTCTTGTTTGCCTTTAGTAATTTCAACAACTCGTTCTTCAACATACTTTTTTAATTGATTGACAGTTAATTTTTCAATATTGTTTTTATTGTTTTTTAAATATTCCATTACAACATATGTAAATGCTCCATTTTCAATTGGTTTATCATTAATTTTTACAGCAGTTCCCTCTAAAGCACTTTGTCGTCCTCCGGCAGCACTAATAATAATTGATCCTGTTTTGTTTCGCGTATTAATAAATAATTCATTCATTTTATGGAATGAATTATTCTCACTGGGTTCCTCAGAAGTGATTGTTCTAGCTGCTACTATTGGAGAAACATTATTTTTATTAGAGTTTTCAGCTGGCTGATTGTTATTTTTAACTAATTCATTCTCACCACTGTTACAAGCATCAAGCAATAGCAGTTTTTTTCTTGCCGGTATACCATCAAGTAAATTTTCTAATTCCTCATAAGCCAAACCTCTATCAGAAGGGTTAGCAAAATCTATATCATGCATTGCTAAATAAAAATTGTTTTTCTTATCTAATAAACCATGACTACTACAAGATATTATTACTCTATCATTAACGGTTGTGTTTTTTAAAAGAAAATTTTTAATGGATAATATATTTTCTTTGTTTACGTGTTCGTTGGTATAAAGTTTTACAATTGTATTGGAATCTTCAGAAAATACCTTAGCAAGGTCATTTACATCTTTTACACAAAAGTTTAATTTTGTCTCTTTATTATTAATTCTCTCTTGTTTAAAATCATCTACTCCTATTCCAATATAATATGTTTTACCAACAATTTCGTTTGATTTTGGAACATAGTTAACATAAGTAGGGTATTTAAAATTCTCCAATCCTAATTCGTTCATTACAGAAACCTGTATTTTATTTTCACCTATACTTAAGGGCACAGTAACTGCTGTGTCCCATTTTCGTGTATTTAAATTACTTAAAGAAATTCCTTGCGAACCATAAATAGGTACTTCATTAACTAAAATATTATAACGATTTAAAGGATGATTAGTATCATTTGCTTGAACATGAAATGTGATTTCTCCATCACTATTTTCATATGGAATTGCATCCGCATTTTCAATCTCTGCATCTGGCATATCAAACTCCCCTTTACCGAGTTTTTCTTTATCTAAACCCAAGCGATCAATTCGCTTTTCCCATGCTTTTTTATATTCATAAATCATTCCAACATCTTTTTTACCTAAATAATTTCCTATACTGTCAAGAACTATATCAGGACGATTATATATAGGGTCAAGTTGCTCAAATCCAATTACTTTTAGATTTGGTGTTACATAATGCAACATTTTACTTGCTTCCTTGGAACACATATAATAAGGTGTGTTGGGAAGCTGAACGACCCAGTTATTATCTTTTAGTTGATTAATTACATATATAGCTTTACCTGTATTGGCATTCCTTACAATCGTTCCATCGCTTGCAGTTGTTATTATACATTTTCCATCTGTACTAAAGTTAATATTCTTATTATATAAAAAATGGCATGTTGAAGGTTTTAATAAACATATTTGAATTCCTTTTTCGATATCAAAAACTTGAGCTGGACATGTAGGATCAATTGAACTAAATAATGATATCATTTTACTGTTTGAGCTAAAATTTGCTTTGTCAAAGAAATTTGACGGAAATGATTTATTATAATCTAAAACTTTTAAAAGGTCACCAGTTTTTGTATTATAAATTCTAATTTTACTTGATAAAGTTAATAATAAATTACCATTTGGACTATATTTTGAATATCTTCCCCCATCAACTGTATAAACTAATTCACCTGTTTCAACATCCCAAATATGAGACTTATCATCATAGGTTGATGCTATAATATTTTTCCCATTTGGGCTGAATTCGGCAGAAGTAACTAATAAATCTGAACCAGGTTTTAATGTTTTTAAAAGTTTACCTTCTGAAGCATCCCAAATCATGACAACACCATCATTAATAAGATCAGTAGTTATAATAATTGTTTTTCCATCAGGACTATAACAAACATTGTTAATATAATTAGCTTCGGTTAATATGTGTAATAATTTACCTGATGGTACATCCCATATACGAGCGGATTCGTTTGAAAATGTTATTATATTTTTACTGTCAGGACTAAAAATTCCGTTTAAATAATTTGTAGTATGACCTTCAAAATAATGTAAAAAAATACCGGTAGAAGCATCCCATAATCTAGCTGTATGGTCTTGGTGAATGGTAAGTATATTTTTACCATCTGGACTGAACTGTGCATTTGTAATACTTGGTGCTCCATATTTTGAGTCTTTACATACTATTGAATAGATTAATTTTCCATACTCAATATCATAAATTTGAGCAGTTGAATCCCCGAATGTGACAACTATTTTTTTTCCATCAGAGTTGAAATTAGCAGTATGAATATCTTTGTGAGTATTGAAAGTTTTCAACATTTTCCCAGTTTTTAATTCCCAAATTCCTATTTCCGAGCCACACTCAATACAATTATAAATTTTATCAGTGGCTATTGTTATAATTTTTTTTTCGTCTACACTAAAATAGCTCGTATTAATAATATTTGAATTGCTATTGAGTTTATATAAAAAGCGTCCAGTTTCAAAGCTCCATACATTTACAAAATTCAAATAATTACCTTCATTATCCCTTTGAAAATATTTGCTGCCTGTTACTAGTATTTTTTTTCCATCTGGACTAATTGAAACTTCACTATTAATATCGATACCATTATTTTTTATTTTAATATTATTTAAAATCTTACCCGTTTGAACATCAATAAGGTTGCCTGTTAAGCAATCCCATAAAGAAAAAGGATTTATTCCATTTATTTTTTCATTGGGTTTGTAAATTAACATTCGCCCATTAATTGTTCTAATAAGTTTACCTGAGGAAGTCTCCCAAATTTGGGCAGAATTGTTTTTCCATGATGAAGTTACAATTAATTTACCATCAGGACTATAAGTCGCGAATTTTATAGCGTCTTCACTTTTTAAAACATTTAGACATTTTCCCGATTTAGCATCCCAAATTCTTGCCGAATAATCATCTGATGTTGTGATAATTTTTTTTCCATCAGGACTAAAATTTGCAAAATTAACCCATTCAGTATGACCTTCAAGTATATGCAATAGTTTACCTGAATTCACATCCCATATTCTAGACGAATGGTCTCTAGATGATGTTAAAGCTACTTTCCCGTCTGGACTAAAAACAACATCATTTAAAGAATTATTATGCCCTTCAAGTGTGCGTATTAATACCCCTGATTTAGCATCCCAAATTTTTGCAGTAGTATCCTCCCCAATATTACCATCATAACCCCCACCAGTAATAATTAATTTACCATCCGGACTAAAATTAGAACACCCGATTCCGATTAAATGATCTTTTAGTATAAACAATATTTTACCTGAAAATAAATCCCAAATTATAGCACTTTTATCCTCAGAAAATGACAACATTGTTAGGCCATTTGGACTGAATTTCACGGAGGATATAGCTCTGTTGTGACCTTGTAATGTTTTTAACAACTTTCCTGTTTTAGCATCCCATATTAAAATTTTATTATCATCCCCACAAGTGGCAATTATTTTACCATTTGGACTAAAAGTTGCTGAGTAAATAGCTTTACTATGCCCTTCTGGCAAAACTAGTCTTAAGCTATCAAGTGAATTTTGTTGTGCGATTAGTAAATTACTAGAGCAAACAAAAAAAGTAAAAAACAAATAAAATAGTATTTTCTTCATAATATATAAATTTATCTAACCAATACAAACCCACCCCATAAATCTGGTCTAGTAGGATAGTTGTTTTTCATAGTTTTTTGAGCTTTTTCAAAAGAAACAATTGCGTTTTGTGTTTTAGCAAGGTCATCATAAAAAAGAGTCATTAATTCCATACTTTCTTTATCTGGAACTTCCCATAAACTAACGATTTACAATATTGCTTTTTCATCTCTTCAAACTTAGTTTGTGAAAAGATAGTAGTAGTGAAAAATAGAGCAAGTAGCAGTTTAAGAAGCTTCATATATTATTTGTTTATGTAATATTTATTTTTTTCTAAAAAATCATTCAATAAGAGTTCTTTTGCACCATCACTTAAACAAGTTTGAGATTTACTACAATCATTTAGGTTAGCATTAAAATCTTCGATTACTTTGAGTTTTGATATTTTTTCAGTGCTTGTAGGAATAATAAAAGTGTTTTTAAACGAAATATTTTTTCCATTGGAGTTAATTTTATACTCCCAAGAATAGTTTCCTGGTTTTAAACCATTTAATTTCACTTCATTTATTTCTGGTTCTACATCATAAACTACTTCGTTTGTTGTTGTGTTTGTTACCACAATATTGGATGTCAATTTTGTTACTTCGCTGCCAAACAAAAGCACTAAAGTATCCGATAAAATAATGGTTTCATCATCAGGAGAATAAGTCGGGTTATCATCTTCAATTCCTCTAGATGCAGCTCCAATTGCTGATCCATAAGAACTATTTTTTTCTTCTACATCCGCATACATTTTATCTAAGTAGTTGATAAAATTTGTGGTAAGCGAACTAGGTTTTATTTTTTTTAAAGAAACATTAATTTGAGTATAACTAAGTTTTTGTTCAATGCTACTACCAACTTCTAATTTTACCTTTGAATTAAAAACAATTGCAGAAGAATTAGGAGATAATATAATACTAGAGTAATCAGGTATCATTATTTTTTTAGACCTCCCTATTTTAATATTTTCATTAGTGTTTTTTTGAAGAATTGCCATTCCTTTTAATACTACAATTGAAATTTTTTCTTGTCCTATAACAGTGCTGCTTAACAGTATTAAAAAAGCTACTAATGTGAATTTAATTTTATTCATGGTTTTTAGTTTTATTAAATTTTCTTTTAAATCCTTCTGCTATATCTATAAATTCATCTAAAAAGGCTAATTGCATAAACAAGCTGCCTATTTTATAATATATACCTAAATCCATTAAATATACACAGCATATCAAGATTATAGGAATAGTAGATCCTAAAATTATTAAGATATTGATTAATTTACTCAAATAGTATTTGTGATGTATCGTATAGAATAAAAATAAAAAGCCAAATAATAGTATTGATGTAATTAATTCATATTTCCATCCTTCAATTGCAATCATTTCATCTTTATCAAGCATCATTTGAACTGCATTTGCATGTATTATGGCACCGGGCATTGTTAGGTTTCTATTAAATAACGATTTGTCTGTTGGTACCCTAAATTTATCCTCAACATCATATTGATTACCCATTTCTCCAGTTCCTAAATGTCCGATAATTACAATTTTGTTATAAATAATTTCTTTAATATTATTTGAATTACTTTCCTTAATAAATTCAGAAGCTTCAACAGCAGGGAAATTAGTAGGATTAATTTTTACATCTTCATCTAGAATATTATAAAACCCATTATTTTCAGTATTGTATTTTAAATAGTCCGTTGAGTCTTTTGATTTATTATTGCATAAAGCAGCTGCAAAAGATGGAATAGTATCGTTATTTATTATTTTGTAATTGTAATACTCACGTATTGTTTCATCTTCTTTGCCAGGAAAATTCATCAGCCCTTTTTTATCAGAATGAAAAATACTTACATGTTTTTGTTTATAATCTACAACTGTTACAACATTATTCTTAATAATTGCATTTTTTAAAAGACTATCATTAATAGGGTTTTTAGGTATTGGAAAATAGAAGTCTAAACCTATAGCTTTAGGTTTGTTTTCAGCAACTTTATAAATTAATATTGCTAATTTTTTTCTAAATGAACTATCATTAGGGATACTCCCAGTATTAATTAATACAACTGCTTTGTCGTTCAACAAAGCATTATGTTTCTTATTTGTAGCATAATAAATATCATTAAATTGAACATCTTCGGTAGCTTGGTGTTCAAAATGTAATAATTGTAATGCGCAATGTTCATATACCAAATAAGCTAATAAAACCGTTATTTTAAAAGCAATAAAGATTAGTAGGATTTGCTTAAGTTTTTTCATTAACTATAAATTGATGATTTTTTTAACAAAAATATAAAAAAATACTAATTATTAATTAATTTCGTTATTATTAAAAACTTATTTACACAGTATGAAACATTTAATATATATTATCCTTCTTTTATTTGTGTCTTGCTATATTCCTGAACTTCATGAAGGCCCTATAGATAATACTGTACCAATAATTGAAACTAATCCTGTTAATGCTGGAACAGCTTCACCTCAAAATTTAATTGGACAAACTTGGAACCTATTCTACTATCGTTTTGGACAGATGGGACAAGTAATGTCGGCTAATGATACTTTAGAGTTCATAACTGCTACTAAATATAAGTATAATGGCACTGAATACACTTACCATTTATACAGTACAGGTTCTGGATTCAATTTAAACCTTTATGAAACGCCTTGGGGAAATTTAAGCGGCTCTATACTTTCAAACAACATAGCAAATGGTAAAATATATGGAACAAAATTTGTAGATATATCTGTAGGTTCTTCAAATACTACCGAATATTATTTATGGATGAATAGAATTTAAATTATGAAAAAAACAATCCTTATCCTTATTATCTGTTCTTTGTTTTATTCCTGCGAAGTATACCAAGAGCCTACCCTACTTAGCTTAAGTGGAGAATATGTTATTGATAAAGTAACATGGCAATCTACCGAAAATTCTGTAAATCCAACTGATCTTATTTACAACCCTGGAGACACTTATGTAAATCCATATGATACATTTCCAATGGATAAAATTAATGTTGGTTTTACTAGATGGCACCTTGATTATAGTGTAATTTCTTTTTTCCCAATCCCTAACGGCTCTGGAACAACACATTGGCAACGTCAATATTTTTATGAAGTAATAAATCATAATTCTATATATGATTTAGGTTATATTAAATTTCAAGTAAACGGAAGCGTACGGATATTTAAAATTTTATCGGATGGACTAGAAAGTTTAACGTTAAGAACTACCGGTTTATGGCCATATGGAAGCATTGGTGAAAATCAATTAGTTACTGTACATTTAACTAGAATTGGACCTTAATTATTATTGGTCAAATGAAAAAAAAATATTCAATTGAAAAAACTATTTAACAAATGAAAGAAGAAATAAAATGTCCGAAATGCGAATGGGAGCCTAAGTCTAATGATAAATGGCAATGTTCTTGTTTGCATGTATGGAATACATTTGACACTGGTGGAATATGTCCAAAATGCAAAAAGAGATGGGAAGATACCCAATGTCTAGACTGTAAAAGATGGTCACCACATTTAGATTGGTATTCAAATTTTGATAAATTTCTTAAAGAAGAGTTTGAAAATATGAAAATAGATATTGTCTCTTAATCCTAGAAAATATTCAAAAAAAATCTAAACTATTTTTTTTCAAATCCTACTTCAATTAGTGTTAATTTTTACACCCAAATCCATGAAAATAAAAAACTTAATACCCTTTATTATAGTATCGTTATATAGTTGTAATAAATCGGAATTATCCATCTCCCCATCCTTAGAAAAAAAACTAGGCGAATCTGCCTATAATTCAACAAATGAAAATAGCACTGACTATAAAGTAAAAACATTTATTGATTCTAATATTCAAAAAACAGCAAATGATGCATTGAAAGATGCACTTATTACAAATAATGCAGACTATGGCTGTGTAGTAATTATGGAAACCAAAAGCGGAAAGGTTAAAGCAATGGCTAATCTAAACAAAGATTTAGATGGTAACTATAAATACAATGCCACAACAGCTGTATGTCAAGCTAATGAGCCGGGAGGATTAATAAGAACATATGATTTAATGGCTTTATTGGAAGATAAAAAAGCAGATACCTCCTCCGTTTTTGATACGCATGGAGGAGAAATATCTTTTTTCGGACAAAAAATACGCGATTCTCATGCAATGAATGGCAAAGTTTCTTTAGCAACCGCATTTTCTATTTCATCTAATTCTGTTTTTGCTCAAGCAATTAATAATTCTTATGCATCTAACCCAAATTTATTTTGTAGTAGATATAAAAAACTTGGACTTGATAAGCCGTTAAATCTTCCATTTACGAATGAAGCTACTCCGAATTTTCCAGATCCAAAAAGTAAACAATGGTCAGCAATCACCTTACCATGGCTGTCTATTGGTTATGGGTTTACCGTAACACCTATACAAATTCTAACATTTTATAATGCTATCGCCAATAATGGAATTATGGTAAAACCATTATTTTTATCCGAAATAAAAGATAAAAAGGGTAACCTTAAAACATACGCAACAGAAGTACTAAATTCTAAAATTGCAAGTGCAAAAACTGTTTCATCTTTAGGCTATCTATTAACTAAAAAAGCAAATGGAGCTGGCAGTACAATTCTTACTTCTAACAACATTACCATAGCAGGCAATGCTACTGCGGTTCCACTAGAATATGCAGATCCATCAACAAAAGATAAAAAATACCTAGCTTCTTTTGCTGGCTATTTTCCAGCCGATAAACCCAAATATTCTGTAGTTTGTTTTATTTACAATCCAAAATCACAAGTCCCTATTTTTGGAGTTATGGTGTGCGGAAATGCAATTAAAACTATTGCTGAAAAAGTGAAATAATAAGAAAAAAGATTAGATTTTAGCAACCAAATACAAATTTTAAATAATATATAAAATGGAACACCTATTTTGCCCCGAGTGCGGCTTTAAAAATGAATTAAAAAACAAGTTTTGCCCTGGATGTGGCAATAAATTAAATATAAATACAGAGGAATTCGTTAATTTATCAAACGATAAAGAAGACGATAATCCTATTGCTGAAACTAAAGTTGAAACAACAACCAATAGAGTATTAATGCCTGATGGTACAATCTATGAAGGAGAACTAAAAGATGGATTAGCAAATGGTTTTGGTAAATTTATTTATAATAGATATGTGAAGTATAGAGGTTTATGGATTAAAAGATGGGGTACTAATGAGCAATTTTATAATCGAATTGAAGGATATCTTTCTAATGGAAAATATGAAGGATCAGTAAAATTATTTAATGATGATGTTTTGGTTTTTGATGGTTGTTTGGAATATGAGTTAAAAGAGGGTTATGGAAAAGAATATTATGTAGAAGGTTTAATTAGATATGAAGGTGAATTTCACCATGGCGTATATCATGGTAAAGGTGAATATTATCAATCAGACTATCCACACAAAATTAAATACAAAGGTGAGTTTTACAATAGTAGGTTCTCTGGCAAAGGCATAAAATATATAAACAATGATGGTGATTACTTTGAAGGAAGGTTTTTGTGTGGTGAATTTCAAGTAGGTAAAAAAGTTTTAAATCATAGAATAGTTTACGAAGGAGAATGGGATAGAGAAAGGTACCATGGAAAAGGTATTCAATTGTGCACTGGGAACTTTGTTCAAATATGAAAGCCGATGATGTGAAAAGAACCGTGGATACTGCGATTCAAAAAGCTAAATTAATTACCAAACAAAAACCAAAGTTGCTATCTGATAATGGCTCGTGTTATATTGCAAGTGAACTAAAATCGTATTTAAAAGACAATTATCAAATGCAGCAAGTGCATGGCAGACCAAATCATCCACAAACACAAGGAAAGATTGAACGCTATCACAGAACCATGAAAAATGTTGTGAAACTTGATAATTACTTTGCTCCAGAGGAATTAGAAGCTGCTTTACAAAAGTTTGTTAACCGATACAATAATGAGCGTTATCATGAATCATTAAACAACTTAACACCTGCAGATATTTATTTTGGAAGAGGAGAAATGATATTAAAAGAAAGACAAAAATTAAAGAAAATTGCAATTATTAATCGCAGAAATGAGTACCAAAAATTAAAATTAACAACAAATCAAAAAAAACATTTATCTTTGAATTATTAACTAAATACTCTCTTAGGAAAAGTCCACTTTAGTTTGAAGACATACACCCCAGAGGCAATAATGCGTGATGAACATTCATTCTTAGGTTGGTCTCTACATGAATTAGCTCCAAAAATTGATTCTGGAAATATCATACAAAATCAAACAATAGCGTTTAAAATTTTAGAAAAAATGACATTTGCCGAAATGTATATTACAATTTATAAGTTGGCAATTATTGATTTTTATTCTGTACTAAATAATTCGAATAAAATTGAAATTAATTTTAAATCTGACGCAAAACATTTTGCCTTTGTTAGATTTACACAGTTTATAAAATATAAATTCAATAATTTTTTATTAACTAAAGTATGCATCTAACATTAACGTTTTGGTATGGAATTATATACTAAAACGGTGAGCAATTGATTTTTAAATTTTTTGACACTAACTTAGACTGCATAATAAGATTTTGAATATTAAATAGAAAAAAAATGGAAGTACTACTAAACAATTTTGATTTACATAATAACGCTTAAAATAAGTAATCATCAGTAATTGCCGATAAAAAGCACTTATTACTACTTACAACTAGATTAAATCAGTGATTAGCGATTATCAGCTATTTTCACTGATTTTTTACTTAGACTAATTTAGTTTTTTGCTTTTGTTTTCTTGGTGAATTTGATAAACACCATAAGATATTATTCCTATTGTAATTGTTGCAAATACGCCAATTAAAACATAGGTTGCTATTTTGGTGTTTTCTATTTTTTCTGGTGTAGGAATTTGACCTAATTCATAGGCTAAAATATCAGGCGATAACATTCGTTGTCTGGAGGTAATGATGATTTCTTTCATTTTTTTTCTGTTTTTTTATAAATAATTATTTTAGTTTCACCTTTTGGGTCTAATCCAAATACGATGTCTTTAAATTCATAGCATTTTGTTTTTACACCACCTACATTATAGAATTTTGTTTCCGGAAGATATTTTGTGTTAAAACCCAATTTTTCAAATTTATCTAAGTCTTCAGCAAGAATGTTCCTATCTCGGTATAATTTCAAAAGTTTATAGTTCTCTAACATGCCTTTTCTAATAAGATTAAATTCTAAGTTTTCTTCAGACCGTCTTTTATGCCCGTGATAGTTTCGGCACTTGTCAGAACAATATATTTTTTTTGAGGATTTGTAATCCAGTATTTCATTTTCGCAATCTGGGTTTTTGCAATACTTTATCGGTTTTTTCATAAAAAATATATTTATATCAAATAACATTATGCAAATATATAAAAATAATTTTATTACATTTGACGAATATAATTATTTTAACATGGAATTAAAAAACTACTTCCCTTATTTGTTGGAAAAAAAAATACTATTATCTGAAATTGGAATACATCCAAGAACTCATATCGCTTGGAAAGAAGAAGGTATAACATTTTATGAAGAAGTTAGCACTTTAGGTGAAAAAGAAGCAAAAAGAAAATGGGTTTATCTAGATGTATTTGAAGCATTTTGGCTATTAATAATAGTTGAACTTAGAAAATTTAACCTTGATTTAAAAACCATAAAAAAACTAAAGGAATTTATAAAAGAACAACCTGATCTAAAATTGGTACTTGAGAAAATATCTGAAGAAGATTTTCAAAACAAAGTGGTTAGTTTGTTGTCTAAAGAAATGCTTGATAGTATTGGCGGTTCTACTTCAAGAGAAAAAGTAATCAAGTCATTAACTACGAATTTGTACCAAGACACATTTTTATCAAATTTAGGGGTGGTGCTTTATGGAGCGCTAATTACAAATTCTTCTCCGTCAATTATAATTAAAATTAATAAAGAAGCGGATGAATTTGAATTTATAATTGCATTAAACAATAGTACAGAAGCTAAATTAAAAGAAGATTTGTATCAATTTTACACTAAGACATGTTCTGAATCTACTTTTATCAATTTACCTATAGTTACCATTTTGGAAAAATTATTTGAAAATGAAAAGCTAATTAACCACTGTTATGAATATGGGTTTTTCAATAATCAGGAAAAACAACTTTTAGAAGCGGTCAGAAATAAAGAATATGAAGAAATTAAAATTGTTAAACATTCAAGCGGAGATTATACTCTTAATTTCTCTGATGCTAAAGAGATATCTGGTGAAGAAGCAAAAAAACTCAGGAAAACATTAGGTCTAAAAATGTACGACAGAGTAGAAGTGATTTATAGAAATGAAAGTCATTTAGTAATTAAGAATACAAACAAAAAAATTATAAAAAAAGAATAATGTCCTAAGTATCCCTTAGCACAAAACTACCTAAAAGTTTAAAACAAGTAAAGCCTACTTCTTTTAGCTCCCAGAGGTAAAAATGGAATTTGAAAAAGCAAAACAAATTTTAAACACAGAATCAGAGAAAAAGTTCACAGACCAAGAAATAACAGAAATAATGCAAATGCTAGAAGTGTTTGCGGATGTATGGGTGAATAATCTTTTAAAGTCGAAAAAAAAATGAAAAATGTAATTCTTTATGTTAGGGTTTCAACTGATGAACAATCAGACAGGGGGTATTCGATGCGGGATCAAGAACAAAAATTATTGACCTATTGTCAAAATAATAGTTTTAATGTTTTGCATATTTTTCGAGAAGATTATTCAGCTAAAACATTTTGTCGTCCAGAGTTTAAGAAGTTATTAGAATATTGTAAGAAACACAAAAAAGAGGTCAATCAAATGTTATTTATTAAATGGGACAGGTTCTCTCGTAATACTGCAGAATCTTATCAAATGATTACAACATTTAGCACTCTTGCTATTCGAGTAAATGCAATTGAACAACCCCTTGATTTAAGTGTGCCCGAACAAGGATTATTACTTGCAATGTATCTCTCGATGCCCGAAGTTGAAAACCATCGCCGTTCTTTAAACGTTATCTCTGGAATGCGTCGAGCATTTAAAGAAGGGAGGTATGTTGGAAATGCCCCAAAAGGATATTCTAATGGTATGGATTCAATTAAGAAGCCATTGTTAGTTCCTAATGGTGATGCAAAATATATTCAAGAAGGATTTGAGTTAATGGCAACTGGAATTTACAATCAAAAAGAAGTTTTCAATAAATTAAAAGCAAAAGGTTTTAAAAGTAGTATGACCGCAATTGCATCTATTTTTAGAAACCATTTATACTACGGTGGCGTATTTCTCAAAGGTTATAAAGAGGAAGAAGAAACTGTTGTTGATGGAATACATGAACCAATAATTACTAAACAGCTATATCTAAAAGTGCAGGATGTATTGAATAACAGATGTAAAAAATACCATACTGCCCATAAAAAAATAAACGAAAAATTTCCACTTAAAGGATTTTTAACTTGCCCTGTATGTTCAACACCATTAACCGCAAGTTCCTCAAAAGGCAGGTCAAAACATTATACGTATTACCACTGTATAAGCCCTTGTAATGAGAGATACCGTCTTGAGGAGGTGGATCTTTGGTTTGCAGATTTCCTCCAATCAATTAGTTTAGAAAAGCCCATTCAAAAAATACTAGTTGAAATGATAAAAGACCAAATATTAATACAATCTGGAAAAGCAGAACTCGGCCCTAAACATTATGAAAAAGTAAAAAATATAGAAGACAAACTAGTTCGATTACAGGATTTATATATTGAAGGAAATATTGAAAAATCAGAGTATAAAATTGCAAAAGAAAGGTACGATACAATTCATCAAGAATTAATATCAAACGAAGTTGAACTAAAAGATACAAAGAGGATTGTTGAAATCTATGAAAGTGTGTTAAGTAAACTCGAATCTATTGAATACCAATATAATGCATCAAATATTGAGGATAAACGAAAAATAATTGGTTCGATATTTCCGAAAAAATTTCAATTCGAAAATAAAAAAGTTCGAACCGCAGATTTGAACCCATTATTCTTAAAAATATCCAGCATTAACAGCCTTTCGCAGAGGACAAAAAAAAGGACAAATTCAAAAAAATTGAATTTGTCCGGGATGGTGGGCGATGAGGGGTTCGAACCCCCGACCCCCTCGGTGTAAACGAGGTGCTCTGAACCAGCTGAGCTAATCGCCCGATGTTATTGAGATGTTTTATTTCTCATTAATCAGGGTGCAAATATAACGCTTATTTTTAATCTTGCAAACATTTTGACTATACTTTTTATTCAACTCAAAAGTAAATCTAATTATGAATTAGCTTTAACTCATTCCGAATAATTTAAGCTTTTATTTTGCAATTTTTTATTACTCTAGACAAACTCAAACTATAATTAGAAGCCGAATTGATAAGCTCTTCAACATCAGAGTCTTTTGAATCTGGATATAACACTTTCACTTGATTAATTGTATTTTGAATTTCATTTATTGCCTTTTTGTAATCCTTCTTTTCAAAAGCTTCAGCCATAACTTTTAATGATTGATTCAGAATTGCTATTGCATATAATTTTTTATGTTGTGCTTCTAGAATAAGTTCTAATTTACCAGTTGAGGGAGTCCATTTTAAATAAGCTTTCTCTACTTTAGTAACAGTTTGTTGTTTTTTAAAATCATAATAATTCATCTTGATAATTACTGGAGCATCTTCAATAGATTTATCCGGTTTGTTCAAATCAAATTTCACTAATGCCAATGTATTAAGTCCGCTATATACATTTTTAATATCCATAGTAATTGAATTATTTGCATTTTTATGGGATGGATAACCATATAATTGCTTGTAAATAATTTTATCATTGTGAATAATTTCAACCGATAAATCTTTGGCACAAGGGCTTAACACACTGGATAGTTCTTTTTCAAAAACTCCATTAATATCTTTTGAATCGCCAACAAAATTCAACAGCCCACCTCCTACTGTTGCTAACAGAGAAAGTAAGGATTGATTATAATCCTCACCAACACCAATTGCAGATAATTCAATCCCTTTTTTATTGTATTCAGTAGATTTATTAACCATCACATCAACTGGTGTAATTCCATAACCATCGGTTAATAATATCACACGGTTTGTTCCATTAGGAATATAATTTTTTAATACTTGTTCATAACCATCTACCATTCCTTTATAAATATCTGTTCCTCCTCCTGCAACAATATCTTCTATACGTTCTTTAAAATAACTTCCATCTCCAACTTTTCGGGCTGGTATCATAATAGTTGAGTTATCGCTAAAAGCTACTAAAGAAACAATGTCTGTAGGACGAAGTTTACTTACATACTTTGCTAAGGCAACTTTCAAAGCGTCTATTCGATCATGACCTTCCATTGATCCACTTTGATCTATGACTAGTGAAATATTTATTGGCGGACCAAACAAACCTTCTTTATCATTTTTAGCCTTGAAACCAATTTGCAAAACTGACTCCTTTGAATTTTCATTTACTGCATCATTCCCCCAGTCTAATTTCATTGCTATTGCATCATCATTAATAGGATCAGGAAATTGCTTTGTAATAAATTCTAAAAAGTTTTTTACGAATAAATCTTTAGTTGTAGGGATGTATTTCTCAGGAAATTGAAGCTTTGGATTAGGCAAATAAGTAAAATTCCCTTCCGCTGATCCAATTCCTTGCATATCCATATAGTTCAATACATCAACATCTTTTTGGTATCTAAAATGAATCATGTATTTTCTTTTATTTGGCAATAAAAAATAGGCCTCTCCTTTAGAATTAGTTTTTGCTCTATATACTTTATTTGATTTAAGCATCTGCAGATAAACATCTTCATTACCAAGTTTATTTGTATTCATTTGATTCACTTTCAATTTCAAGTAAACCCTATTAGTGGATCCTTTTGTGTCTTTAGTAATATTTTGAATAATAGTATCACGCACCTCAGTTTCTTTAATATTGGTAGGCTGGTAAATAGTTTTAAGATTATATTGCCCAGATTTTTTAGCGTCTAAATATTCATAACTTTCAATCCCATCAATATCAACTTCATATTCATTTTTAGCTGGCACTAAAAAATACGCAAAACCATTTACATCTGTTTTACCTAAAAAAGTTTTCGCTAACTTAATACAAGTTAAATTCACCGGAAAAAGAGACAACCCTTTTCCATCTTCCCCAACAATTTTTACCTGCAATGCTGCTTGAGTGGGATCATAACTTGGACGAAATATTTTAGTTTGGTCTTCTAAAATAAAAGTAATTTGTTTTCTATCAACTAAACCTCTGTGTCTTCGTTTGTAATCTTCTAAGTCATAAGTTATTGTTCCAGAACCTGTAAATTTTCCGTTTTTTGGGATTTCTATATTTCGGCAATTCTTCATCTCACTAACATTAATTGACCATTCTACGCCATAGGATATTTGGAAAACTACTTTTCCAGCACCATTTGTGTTTTTTGTTATTTTATCTTTCGAAATACTTTCTATGATTGTAACAGGTAAATTACTTACCGGATTGGAATGATTATCTACAACAGTTAAAGTATATGTGCTTTGCGCTATTATTAGGTTAAAAAATAAAAGCAATAATATAGAAGTGATCTTTTTCATTATGTAAATAATTTAAGAATTATACTACTAATAACTTAATAAATATAAAGTTTATTGTGTAAATTATTAAATTTTATTAATAATGATTAACAATATTACAATAACATCATGAAATATAACCTCTTTTTCTTAGATCTTTAATACATTTTGGGGTATAAAACGCTGCTTTTTCCCTAGCATCAATACATAAGTAAAGGATAAATTAAGAATAGAAAGTTTGATATTCTTAAAAATATCCAGCATTAACAGCCTTTCGCAGAGGACAAAAAAAAGGACAAATTCAAAAAAATTGAATTTGTCCTTTTTGTGGGCGATATTGATTTATCTTCAAATCAAATGTTGGATTTTCTTGAATATTTTATTGAGGAAATGTCATAAATAACTCTAATATTTTTTTTATGCATTGTTAATTTTCTTAAATATAGATTTTAGAATACAATGAATAGTTAATAGAAAACTTAAACTTCCTGTAGCTTAATTATATTATTATATATAAACTAAATCAATTATAAAGTTGAATTTGAAACTTAGATTCAAGAAATATAAAAAGGGAAACCTGCCAATGCTTTTCAAGAACAATAAATATCAAAAACTCCTAGAAAGCTTAGATTTTAGAAATTTAAAAACTATTTTTTTCTCTAAATATTTAAAGGTTAAATGTAAAAAAAACTTTCGAAATTCAGTAAATTTAAAATACTTGAATTATA
>CAILWV010000007.1 GCA_903838055.1 uncultured Bacteroidota bacterium
AAAATTATCATAATATATTTTTTATTTCATAGATGTTGGACATACAAAATTTGTTGTTTTAATTCCAGTTTTTTTGATGGCAGCAAAGCCTCCATTTACATTAATTACATTATTGTATCCTCTTGCTTTAAGTATGGATGCGGCAATCATAGAGCGGTATCCACCAGCACAAAAAAGATAAAATTCTTTTTCTTTTGGAAATTCTGATAAATGATCATTTAAAAAATCTAATGGAGTAGAAGGTGCTTCATTAAGATGTTCGGCAGTAAATTCTCCTGGTTTTCTAACATCAAAAACAGCTATATTCTCTTTTATTTTTTCTTCAAAAGTTTCAGCTGAAATACAATTTACAGTTTCTAATTCGAATCCTGCATTTTTCCATGTTTCCAATCCGCCATCCAAATATCCTATGGTAGCATCATAACCTACACGTGCTAATCTTTTAATTGTTTCCGCTTCTTTTCCAAGAGGAGTTACTAATAGAATAGGCTGCTTAATATCTAAAATTAAAGCACCTACCCATGGAGCAAAAGCACCATTAATTCCAATAAAAATGGAGTTAGGAATATGTCCTGAAGCAAATTCATTTTCATTTCGAACATCTAATATTAATGCACTAGTTTCATTTGCTAAAAGTTCAAAATCTTTTGCGTTTAATGCTTTTGCATTGCTAATAATATCTTCTACATTGCCGTATCCTTCTTTGTTTAATTTCACATTCAAAGGGAAATATGCAGGAGGAGGTAATAATCCGTCAGTTACTTCTGCAATAAATTCTTCACGAGTCATATTGGCACGAAGTGCATAATTAGTGGCTTTTTGATCGCCAATACTCCCAACAGTTTCTTTGCTTAAATTTTTTCCACAAGCACTGCCTGCGCCATGAGCTGGGAAGATAATCACATCATCTGCCAATGGCATTATTTTACTTCGAATACTGTCAAATAACAATCCTGCTAATTGTTCTTGAGTCATATGTGCTGCTTTTTGGGCTAAATCAGGTCTTCCAACGTCCCCTAAAAATACAGTGTCTCCACTAAACAATGCATAATCTTTTCCGTCTTTATCTTTCAATAAATAACAAGCACTTTCCATAGTATGACCAGGAGTGTGCAAACAGGTAATAGTAATTTCGCCTACTTGAAAAACTTGGCCGTCAGTAGCTACTATAGCATCGTAACTCGTATTAGCATTAGGACCAAAAACTATTGGTGCCTTTGTTTTTTCAGATAAAGTAACGTGTCCGCTTACAAAATCGGCATGAAAATGAGTTTCAAAAATATATTTTATCGAAGCATTATCATCAATAGCTCTATCTATATAAGGTTGCACTTCACGCAATGGATCTATAATTGCAACTTCTCCATTGCTCTCAATATAATAAGCACCTTGTGCTAAACAGCCAGTATAAATTTGTTCAATTTTCATATTTAACGAAATTAAAATGTAAAAGTAATTGTGTTTCTAGTTTTAATAGGTAACAGTTGTTACAAAGTTATGAAATAATAAAAGGAACTTTTAAAAGGAATTTCCTAAAATAAACATAGACTTTTTTGTTTTATTGGAATAGTAATTCTTTGAAAATAATATATATTCCCATCGATAATACAAACCATCCGAATCCGGTTTTTAGCTTTTCTCCTTCAATTTTTTTAGAAAGAAAACTTCCAATTAGTACTCCAATAATAGAGCATATTGTGAAGGTTATTAGTACGTTCCAATTTAGATTTTGTTCTGGTCTTAAATCTCCAAGAAAGCCAATTAAAGATTGTGAAGCCACAATAAAAAGAGATGTTCCTACAGCCATTTTCATTGGTGTTTTAGCAAGAAAAAGTAGTGCGGGAATTATTAAAAAACCACCGCCAGCACCTACAAATCCTGCAATTAAACCAATAAATAATCCTTGAATAAAGATATTAATATAATTTAGTTTTTCTATATTTTCTTCCTTTTCAACAGCTAAAGGTTTTATCATTCTTATCGACGCAAAAATCATAACTATTGCAAAAACAATCATGATGAAAACTGGTTTGTGTAATGTGAAATGCGAAGTAGTAAATAGTATTTCAGGAATTCTAGGAACAATAATCTTTCGGGTTATAAACACCGATAATATAGTTGGAATTCCAAATAAAACTACTTTTCTAAAATCAACTAATTTTTGTTTTGCTTTTTGAATTCCTCCAAATAAAGCTGTTGTTCCTACAATAAAAAGAGAATAGGCGGTAGCCAATATTGGTTCTATCCCCATTATATAAACTAATATAGGAACTGATAAAATCGATCCACCACTACCAACTAAACCTAATGTAATTCCTACAATTACTGCTAATAGGTATCCAAAAACAGAATTTAATTCCAAAGGGTTCATATAGGTTTTTAAAATAAATTTAATCTAGTAAAAGTACAATTAATTCTATTGCTCTTTGTTACAAATGTTACTTTCGTATTCCCAAAGTAATTTAATTACTTTGGTTTTTTGATAAGACTCTCATACATTTCAATCCATTGCTCTACGGAGACTTTAGCGATTAATTCTCCAATTAATTCATACGGAATCGCATCTAATTTTTTAAATCTAATACAACCTTTTCCCATATCTAGTTTGTATTTGCTATGTTTTGGATATTCAGATACAAACCAATCGTTTATATCTTTATTTCCATAAATTAGCATATGGTAGATGTTTATAGAGTTTTTTTGGGAAGCGATATTAAAAAAAGGTAACGGTAATTTAGGTGTGCAATGGTACCCATCAGGATAAATCTCATGAGGAACAACATATCCCAGCATTCCATACGAAATTACTTCTTTAAATCCTTTTGGTAAATTTTGTAATACTACTTCACGTAGTTTTTGTATTACAATTTTTCTTTCTTCGGGAAGTTCCTCTATATATTGTTCAGGCGTGCTAGCTTTGGATTGCATTTTATTAAAATTAAATTTGAAAACTAAAGTTAATAAACAAAAGTAGTGATATTTTTTTTTAATAGATTTACAAATTATTATTCTTTACGAATCAATTTACTTATGAAAAAAATTAAATCCTTTGGGTTAATATCCCTTTTATTTACTTCCTTTTTGGTAGCACAAACTAAAACGGAAACACAAATTAGTTCAAATAACGAAGTTAGTTATATTAATACTATCACGGCATCTGAATTGAAAGCCCATTTGAGTATTGTTGCTTCCGATTCTATGGAAGGTAGAGATACTGGAAGCGAAGGACAAAAAAAGGCAGGTAGATATTTAGTGGAACAATATAAAAAAGAAGGTATTCCTTTTCCTAAAGGTGCTGATAGTTATTATCAAAAGGTTCCTGCAGCTTTTATGAACCGAGATTCAGGAGAGAATCTTCCCGATTCAGCCAACATTTGGGCCTTTATTGAAGGCTCGGAAAAGCCAAATGAAATTGTTGTTGTTTCGGCACATTATGATCATGTGGGAATAAAAAATGGCGAAGTTTATAATGGTGCCGATGATGATGGTTCAGGTACAGTTTCATTATTAGAAATTGCACAAGCATTTCAAAAAGCTAAAAAAGAAGGACACGGACCAAAGCGTTCGATTTTAATTTTGCACATGACAGGTGAGGAGCATGGACTATATGGGTCTAGTTATTATTCAGAAAATCCCTTGTTTCCAATTGCAAATACCGTTGCTGATGTAAATATTGATATGATAGGAAGAAGAGATGACTTTCATAAAAAGAGCAATAATTATGTCTATTTAATAGGATCGGATTATTTATCTACCGATTTATATAAAATTTGTGAATCGGTTAATTCTAAATATATACATCTTAATTTAGATTATAAATTTAACGATCGAAAAGATCCAAATCGTTTTTATTACCGTTCGGATCATTATAATTTTGCAAAGCACGGAATTCCAGTCGTATTTTTATTTAACGGTGTACATGATGATTACCACCAAGCTAGTGATGAAGTGGATAAAATTGAGTTTGATGCTTTAACAAAAAGAGCTCAATTAGGTTTTTCTATCGCTTGGGAATTGGCAAATCGCGATGCAAGAATTGTAGTAGACAAAGACGGAAATTAATTTGATGTATCTTCAAATAATAAACCGAAAATTCGCAAATTAATTCACTCAGAAGGTGTTTTAATTTGCGAATTTTCAGTTTGAATTTTTATTTATGCCTTTTGAGTTTTTACCTTAACCTTAGATTTTTCTAGCTCTTTTCTAGCTTTTTCCAATTCTTCTTTGGCCTTAATCATTTCTTCCTTGGCTTTTATCATTTCTTCTTTGGTAGTATCCATTTCTGATTTTGAATTGTCTTTGGAATTTGGAATTAATTTGTCCATTTCTTTTTTGAAATTATCAAGTCCCTCCTGATTTCTAAAGTCAAATTCAGTAGATTTTCCATCTTCATTAGAAAAGTCAAATAGCTCTATTTTGTTTTCACCCTTAATTTTGTCTAATTCTTCAGTAGAGTAATCATCGCCACCTTCAATTATTTTTCCATCCTCAATAATCAATGCTTTTTTTCCGTCTTTTTGAATTTGAATTCTTGATTTTGATTTTCCAAAACTTTCTCCGTCTTTAGGAAAACTAAAACTAAACGAATGCGAATTGTCGTTATCATTTCCTAACCTAAATTGTTTAATAATATCTTGAGGATTTGAAAAACTATCCATGAAATCAGTGCTTACAATTCCGTTTAAATTATTTGATTCTCCAAAACCAATTTCGTCACCATTTTTATAAAAATTAATTGTTCCAATTGGCTTTTGGTTGTCGTATTCCAAATTTCCTTTATTTCCTTTTCTATCCGAATATTCAACACGGATTCCTGTAATTTCTTCTTTGCTGTTTCGTTTAATATTAGAATATTTAATGGTTATTCCTTTTTCAGCTAATGCTTTACAATCGTCTTTCATTTCCTGTTCTGGCGTGTTTTTCTTCCAAGTCATTACAATATCATCTTTATGAATATTGTTGTCTGTTAATTCAAATTTATCGCTTTGCGCAAATGAAAAAAGAGGCAGAAAAAATGCCATTAGAAATGAATACTTCCAAGATTTTTTATTTGGTAACATAAAAATAAAATTTAGTTTTTTATACTTTTTTAAACTCCAAACAAAATTAAGAAGAGATTTTTTTCAGGAAAATAGTTTTTACAAATTTTTAACTTAATTAACTTTTTTTAAGATAACAATTAATGTTGAGCTATTTGTTGTATTCATTTGTCATCTCTAGTGGAAAATACCCTTTTATTTTGTTTTTATTTAAGTTTACTAGTACTACCAAGTAATGATTATTCTTTTCAGTCGTAAGTAGTATATGTTCAAAATTTTCTTCAAAATTTCGATATACCTTATATACTAAATCTTTTTCATTAATTTTTTTAGATACAATTTTTGCTTTTTTTAATTCGTTTACAAATGGCCATATGTTAAACATACTTTTATCAATAGTTGAACTTTCTATCATTTTTTCAGTCAGTGTTGAATAAAATTTTTCTTTCGAAAGTAATTTTGGAGCTTTTTTATTTTTCAGTTTTATATAAAGAACAACCAAAAAAATAATTAATACGGTTACATATAAGGAAAGGAAATGTAAATGAATAAGTTTATCTATTGTCATGATTTTTTGTTTTGTAATGCAATTTAATAAAATAAACCAACACCTAACATGATATAAATTAGGTATTGGTTTATTTAATTTACTTAAGAGTAATAATTTAGATTCTATCCATTTTCGGCTTCATTTTCTTTATCTAAATATTCTTGCACAATATTTATGGCGTTAGTAACTACATCACTTAAAGCTGTTATGAAACTACCATCCTCTGCATTGTCAATAGCGTGTTTTATTGCTTCTACCTCTTTTGTGATAATTTCATGGGTTACATTTCTTCCAGATGCAGCTATGCCTTCAAGGATAAGACTGATGATTTCATCTTCCGTTCTTCCTCGCAAGTATTTTTCTTGTCGGATGATAATATGATCAAACATTCTTGCCGCTATGGTAGCACATTCTTTAATATCTTCATCACGACGGTCTCCTACACCAGCTATTATTCCGATTTTTTTTGTGGCATTTATGCTGCTTAAATATTCTTCTACTCCTTTATATCCAGCTGGATTATGAGCAAAATCGATTAATACTTTGAATTTATTGAATTCAAATAAGTTCATTCTTCCTGGTGTTTGAGCTGCACTAGGAATAAATGTTTGTAATGAAAGACTAATATCTTCGGTTTTAAATCCTTGTAAATAAGCAGCAAGAGTTGCAGCCAAAACATTTGCAATCATGAATTTTGCTTTTCCACCCATTGTTAAAGGAACATGAGTAGCGCGTTCTACTCGAATTTTCCATTCCCCTTTTTTTATGGTAATGTAACCGTTTTCATAAACTGCTACAATTTTTCCTTCTTTAGCAAATTGTACTATTCTAGGATGATTTTCATCCATAGCAAAATAGGCAATATTGCAATTTAATTCGTTAGCAATTTTTAAACATTGGTCATCTTCTGCATTCAAAATTGCCCAGCCGTCTTTTTTAATGCTTCTAACAACTGTTGCTTTAACTCGAGCTAAATCGTCTAATGTATGAATGTCGGATAATCCTAAATGGTCTTCTTGAATGTTAGTTATGATTCCAATATCACATCTACTAAACCCTAATCCTGAACGAAGAATTCCACCTCGAGCAGTTTCTAATACAGCAAATTCAACTGTTGGGTCTTTCAAGATATATTCGGCAGAAACAGGCCCCGTTGTATCTCCTTTTTCCATCATATGGTTTTGTACATAAATTCCATCAGAGGTTGTAAATCCGACTTTTAGGCCGTTATTTTTCACTATGTGAGCTATCAATCGGGTAGTGGTTGTTTTTCCGTTTGTTCCAGTAACTGCAATAATAGGAATTCTACTTGGTTTTCCCGGAGGATAAAGCATATCAATAACCGGCGCTGCAACATTTCTAGGTAACCCTTCAGATGGCGCTAGGTGCATACGAAATCCTGGTGCAGCATTAACTTCTAGTATGCATCCACCATTTTCTTTTAAAGGTTGTGTTAAGTTTTCGGCCATAATATCAACTCCGCAAATGTCTAGTCCGATAACACGAGAAATACGTTCGCAAAGGAAAATATTTTCTGGGTGCATTCTATCGGTTACATCTACCGATGTACCACCAGTACTTAAATTAGCAGTAGATTTTAAATAAACAACTTCGTCTTTTTTCGGAACAGTTTCTAATGTATAGCCTAACTTTTCTAATAAATCGGTGGTATCTCTATCAACATCAATTTGTGTAAGAACATTTTCATGCCCATAACCACGTTTTGGATCTAGATTTGTTTCGTCAATTAATTGTTGTATGGTATGTTTGCCATCTCCTTTAACATGTGCAGGTTCTCTTTTAGCAGCAGCCACTAATTTATTATCGATAATTAAAACTCTAAAGTCATAACCCGTAATGAATTTTTCGACAATTACTCGATTGCTGTATTTTTTTGCATACGCCAAACCTTCAACAGCATCTTCCCATTTTTTAACATTTATAGAAGCACCTTTTCCATGGTTACCGTCTAATGGTTTTAATACTATAGGATACCCAATTTTATTTACAACTGCTTCTAAATCCTCTTCATCTACACAAATCCCTCCACTTGCTACTGGAATGGAAGCTGCGTCTAGCATTTTTTTAGTCTGTTCTTTATTACATGCTATATCTACAGCAATACTACTTGTTTTACAAGTTATAGTTGCTTGAAAACGCATTTGGTTGATTCCGTATCCCAATTGAACAAGGGAATTCGTACCAAGACGAATCCATGGAATATCTCTTGCAACAGCTTCTTCTACAATACTTCCAGTAGAAGGCCCTAGTCGCACACGTTCGCGAATTTCTCGCATTTGTTGGATGTCACTTTCTACATCATATTCAGTTCCTGCTATTAATGCTTCAGCAATTCTTACCGCTGATTCCGCGGCAAACATTCCAACGTTTTCTTCAGTATAACTGAATACTACATTATATACACCAGGGGTTTTGGTTTCACGAGTTCTTCCAAAACCAGTTTCCATTCCTGCCAAAGATTGTATTTCGAGTGCAATATGCTCAATAACATGTCCCATCCATGTTCCTTTATCAACTCTAGAAAAGAATCCTCCGCGGCAACCTTCGGAGCATCGGTGTTCTATCATTGTTGGAAATGTGGCCTCAATTCGTTCTCTAAAACCTTCGATTTTGTTGGTTGGACGTTCTTCCATATCTTCTAAATCCAAACGCATTTGGATTAGTTTTTTTCTTTGAACACTCCAGATATTTGGTCCTCGTAGGGCTTGAATTTTATCGATTTTCATAGGGATTTCTTATAGAGATTATTTGTTGTGATGTATTTGTTAAAAATAAAAAAAATAATTGATATACTTTGCTATCTTTTCAAATAATTATTTTGAATTATGTGTATTTGGGTTAGATTAATTTTGTTTATGTAAGAAAAATAGTAGGTAGTTAATATATAGTTTGTGTAGAACCCCTAAATGATTAACAATACCATTACCGCCTAGCCCCGATTGCTGTGAAAATCCTTTTCCTACCTGTCAGGTTTTTAAAACCTGACAGGTAGGAAAAGATTGCAATGAAAAGCGGGAAAATGGTTAACAAGTAGTCGATAAGTTTCGGTACTAAAGCTAAAATTCGTTTGGTCAATATTTTGAATTAGTTATTTTTGTGTTATGAAATTACAAGGAAAATTAATTATTATAGGTGGTGCTGTTGATAAAGGCAGTTTTACCGAAACTGACTTAGATAAGAATGCGGCTAAGAATTTGAATTTCTTTGAGGAAGGGATTTTAAAGAGAGTGATAAATGAGTCTAAGCATAAGGAATTATCGCGAATTGAAATCATTACCACTGCATCTAAAATTCCATTAGAAATTGGTCCTGAATATGTAAAAGCATTAGGTTACTTAAATGCTCATAATACGGATGTAATAAATATTGAGCGGCGAGAGCAAGCATCGGATCCAGAGATTTTAGATCGATTACGTTCTGCCGATGTTGTAATGTTTACTGGTGGAGATCAATTGAGATTGACTTCTATTCTTGGAGGAACCCCCTTTCATGATATTCTATTGGATAAGTATAGAAATGAGAATTTTATTTATGCAGGGACTTCGGCAGGTGCTGCTGCAGCCTCTAATAATATGATATATCAAGGGAGTAGTAGCGAAGCTTTGTTGAAAGGCGAAGTGAAGATTACCTCCGGTCTTGGTTTGATTGACGATGTAATAATTGACACACATTTTGTGCAACGAGGCAGAATTGGTCGTTTATTTCAGGCAGTTGTTGGAAATCCTAAGGTACTAGGAATTGGTCTTGGAGAAGATACCGGTTTATTGATTACTAACGGCCGTCAAATGGAAGCTATTGGATCTGGACTTGTTATCTTGGTGGATGGTCGTGAAATTAAAGATACTAATTTAACGCAAATTGAAATGGGACAACCTATTTCCATCAGCCATTTGGTTACCCATGTGCTTAGTAAATACGACACCTTTGATTTGGATACTTTTAAAATGACGATAAAATCTTCGCAATACGTTTAGTTGGGTATTGGGTTCTGGGTGTTGGGTTTAAGGTATAAGGTATAAGGTATAAGGTATAAGGTATAAGGTATAAGGTATAAGGTCTTAGGATCAAGGTTGTAATACTACTATTAAAACCCAACACCTAAAACCTAGAGCCCAGCACCTAGAACCCAGTACCTTATACCCAACACCCAACACCTAAAACCCAATACCTCATACCCATTAAAAAATATGAAAATAATAATCCACGGTGGTTTTTTCTCAGAATCTTCAACTAATAATGAAACGAAAGTTGCCAAACAACATGCTCTGCTTCGAATTGTTAAGGATTCGTATGCTTATTTGCAAACACATTCGGCAGTTGAAACTGTTGTTTATGCAGTTTCTTTATTGGAAGATGATGAATTATTTAATGCTGGAATTGGTTCTCAAATTCAAAGCGATGGAAAAATACGAATGAGTGCTTCCTTAATGGATGGTTCTACAGAGAAGTTTAGTGGAGTGATTAATATTGAAGAAGTAAAAAATCCAATACAAGTTGCATTAGAATTAATGAAAGTAGATGATAGAGTTCTTGGTGGAAGTGGCGCAACCAATTTTGCTAGAAAACACGGCTTTGAAAAATTCTCAACTGAAATTCCACAACGACGAGCAGAATATGAATCAAAATTAGCAGCTACAGGAATGGGTACTGTTGGGTGTGTAGCTTTGGATGCCGATGGCAAACTTGCTGTGGCAACTTCAACAGGAGGAAAGGGGTTTGAAATTCCAGGAAGAATATCCGATAGTGCTACTGTTGCTGGGAATTATGTAAATGCTTTTTGCGGGGTAAGTTTGACTGGCGTAGGTGAGGATATTGTGAGTAATGCAACTGCAGCTAAAATTGTAACACGGGTTACCGATGGGTTTACCTTGGAAAAAGCATTTGAAAAAACATTTGCCGAATTAAAACCTTATGATGGTTTTGCTGGCGCCATCTCAATAGATAAAGAAGGTAACATATTTCACCAAGATTCGCACCCAAGTATGGTTTTCGCGAGTTTTGATGGAGAGAAGGAAGAAGTTTTTAATTAGAACGGTTTCAGTATAAAATTTGCAGACACAAAAAAATCCCAATCGTTAGATTGGGATTTTATATATGTAAGTAAGTTAAACTGGTTGTACAAACGTTTTTTTATTTCACTTTATTCACAACAGCTTTAAAAGCTTCTGGGTGATTCATTGCTAAATCTGCAAGAACTTTACGGTTCAATTCGATACCGTTAGCTTTTACTTTACCCATGAATTGAGAGTAACTTAATCCTTCTAATCTAGCACCAGCGTTAATACGCATGATCCATAGAGCACGGAAGTTTCTCTTGTTTTGTTTTCTATCGCGATAAGCGTAAACCATCGCTTTTTCAACTGCGTTTTTAGCAACAGTCCAAACGTTTTTACGACGACCAAAGAAACCTTTGGCTTGCTTCATTATCTTTTTTCTTCTTGCTCTTTTAGCAACTGAATTTACTGATCTTGGCATAATTTTCTTGTTTTTTTGTAGCAGGCGTCCCGAATTTAATCAAGGGAACTTAAGGCCATACTCCAAGGTTATTTAAAATTGTTTTTAACCTAAAGAATTTCTTAGTCAAATGTTTAAAAGTCGAATGTCAAATGTCAAAAAAATGAAGTTAAGACATTACAACTTTAAGACTTTCGACTTATTAGATAATTCTTAATTGTTGTTTGATGCTTTTCATATCTGTACTGTGAACCAATGCAGAATGTGTTAAAGCTAATTTACGCTTTTTAGATTTCTTGGTCAAAATGTGACTTTTGAAAGCGTGTTTTCTTTTAATCTTTCCAGAACCAGTAACTTTGAATCGTTTCTTAGCACTAGATTTTGTTTTCATTTTAGGCATAATTTCCCTAATTTATTTAAATTCAACTTACTTACTTATCTATATTTCTTAAAGTCAAAAGTCTAATGTTATGACATTAGGAACTTACTACTTTAGGACGTATTTATTTTTTTTTCTTCGGAGCAATATACATAATCATTCTCTTTCCTTCAAGAACGGGTAATGCTTCTACTTTTCCGTGGTCTTCTAAATCTTGAGCTAAACGCAATAATAAAATCTGACCTTGTTCTTTATAGATGATAGATCGTCCTTTAAAAAATACAAATGCTTTTAATTTAGAACCTTCTTTTAAAAATTTCTCAGCATTCTTTCTTTTAAAGTCGTAATCATGTTCATCTGTCTGAGGACCAAAACGAATTTCTTTTACAACAATTTGTGTTGACTTAGCTTTTAGTTCCTTATCACGTTTCTTCTGCATGTAAACGAACTTTTTATAGTCCATTATCTTACATACTGGCGGTTCAGCATTGGGAGATATTTCTACCAAATCCAATTCAAATTGATCCGCAAGACGCATAGCATCCGCAGTTTTAAAAATACCTGGTTCTACATTGTCTCCAACAAGACGTACTTCAGGCACACGAATAAAATTGTTTATTCGGTGTTCATCTTTTTTTTCTACTCGAGGTTGATAACCTCTGTTGTTTCTAATTGCTATGGCTTTATTATTTTAGTTAAACTTCAAATGTTTTTAAGGTTTTGGCAACTTCTTCATTGACAATTGCAACAAAATCTTCTATTTTGACTGTGATATTTCCTTTTCCTTCTTGTCCGTGACGTCTTACAGAAACGGTTCCGTTTTTCTCCTCATCCTCACCTACAATTAGCATAAACGGCATTTTTTGCACTTCGGCATCTCTAATTTTCTTCCCGATTGTTTCATTACGGTTGTCAATTAGGGCGCGAATTTCGTGATTTTCTAGGAGATTTAAAACTTTTTCGGCATATTTTTCATATTTCTCGCTCAAAGACAAGATAATAGCTTGTTCTGGCATTAGCCAAAGTGGGAAATTTCCTGCAGTATGTTCTAATAAAATTGCTATAAAACGCTCCATAGAACCAAAAGGTGCTCTATGAATCATTACCGGTCTGTGTAATTTATCATCAGCTCCTTTATAATTCAATTCAAAACGCTCAGGCAAATTATAATCTACTTGGATTGTTCCAAGTTGCCATTGTCTGCCAAGTGCATCTTTTACCATAAAGTCTAATTTAGGACCGTAAAATGCAGCTTCACCATATTCTACTACTGTATTTAAACCTTTATCGCGTGCAGCATTTATGATTGCATTTTCTGCTTTTTCCCAGTTTTCATCACTACCAATATACTTATCTCTATTTTCTTGGTCTCTTAATGAAATTTGAGCAGTGAAATTTTCAAATCCTAATGAACTAAATACATAAAGCACTAAGTCGATTACTTTTTTAAACTCACTATCCAATTGATCAGGAGTACAAAATATATGCGCATCATCTTGTGTAAATCCTCTAACACGAGTTAAACCATGAAGTTCACCACTTTGTTCGTATCTATAAACAGTTCCGAATTCAGCATAACGTTTAGGTAAATCTTTATATGACCATGGTTTTGTATTGTAGATTTCACAGTGGTGTGGGCAATTCATTGGTTTCAATAAAAATTCTTCTCCATCAGCTGGAGTAGTTATCGGCTGAAAACTATCTGCACCATATTTAGCATAATGACCAGAAGTTACGTACAATTCTTTTTGTCCAATATGCGGAGTAACCACTTGCTCATAACCTGCTTTTTTCTGAGCTTTTTTCAAAAATTGCTCTAATCTATCACGTAAAGCAGCTCCTTTAGGTAACCATAATGGTAGACCTTGACCAACTTTTGTTGAAAAAGCAAATAAATCTAACTCTTTACCAAGTTTACGGTGGTCTCTGCGTTTCGCTTCTTCTAGTAATTCTAAATACTCGGTCAAATCTTTTTGCTTCGGAAAAGAAATTCCATAAACACGAGTTAACTGTTTGTTTTTTTCATCACCACGCCAATAAGCTCCCGCAACACTCATTACTTTCATGGCTTTAATGATTCCGGTATTCGGAATATGTCCACCACGACATAAGTCAAAAAAGTTAGCATGATCACAAAAAGTAATCGTACCATCTTCAAGATTTGATATTAATTCTGTTTTATATTCATTATTTTTATATACCTCCAATGCTTCTGCTTTAGAAACTGGACGCATTTTGAATTCATGTTTATCTCTAGAAATTTCTAAAACTCGGTCTTCAATAGCTTTGAAATCTGCATCAGAAATTTTGTTGTCTCCAAAATCAACATCATAATAAAACCCATTTTCAATTGCAGGTCCAAGCGTTAATTTAATTCCATTAAATTTTTCTTCTAGTACTTGAGCCATTACGTGAGAGGTAGAATGCCAAAAAGCCTTTTTACCTTCTTTGTCATTCCAGGTATACAAAACCAAAGATCCATCCACGAATAATTCCGTTGAAGTTTCTATAGTTGTACCATTAAAAGCAGCTGAAATTACATTTCGAGCTAATCCTTCACTAATGCTTTTTGCAATATCCATTGGAGTTGAGCCATTCTCAAATTCCTTAACCGAACCATCCGGTAGAGTAATCTTTATCATTCCTTTAATTTTATGGACTGCAAATATAGTTGATTAACAAAACACTTACAATATATATTGTTATAATATCATAAAGAATTTTCTGTATTTATTGATTGTTTATGTATCATCTGATATTGCTAATATATCTTTATTGTTCTTAATTATTTAAATTAACGATCTCTATGAATAGATAATAGTGAAATAATTATTCAAAAACTTCAAATTCTTCAAAAAATGGCATCATTATTTGCGAATAGGATTACAATATTATTTGTATTTTTGCACCACTATTTATTAAAACACAAAAACAATTAAGTTATGAGTTCATTTGACGTAGTCATCATAGGTTCTGGTCCTGGCGGATATGTTTCGGCAATTCGTTGTGCGCAATTAGGTTTCAAAACAGCAATTATCGAAAAATATTCTACACTTGGAGGTACTTGTCTTAATGTTGGATGTATTCCATCTAAAGCATTATTGGCCTCTTCCCATCATTATGAAGAACTTCAACATTTTGCTGATCACGGAATTGAAGTTTCGGGTGCTGTAAAAGTAAATTTAGAGAAAATGATTGCCCGCAAGCAAGCAGTGGTAGACCAGACTTCTGGTGGTGTGAAGTTTTTAATGGATAAAAATAAAGTAACCGTTATACAAGGGATGGGATCATTTGTAGATGCTACACATGTTGCAATCACCAAAGCAGACGGGACTATTGAAACCATCGAAGGTAAAAACATAATAATAGCAACAGGTTCTAAACCATCTACGTTGCCATTTATAACTTTGGATAAAGAAAGAATTATCACTTCTACTGAAGCCTTAAAACTACCAGAAGTCCCTAAACATCTTGTTATTATTGGTGGTGGAGTAATAGGCATCGAACTTGGACAAGTTTATTTAAGATTAGGAGCTGAAGTTTCTGTAGTGGAATATTTAGATAGAATTATCCCTGGAATGGATGCAGGTTTATCCAAAGAATTGACCAAAGTATTGAAGAAACAAGGTATGAAATTCTACACTTCCCACAAAGTAAAATCAGTGGATAGAAAAGGGAAAACAGTTACTGTACAAGCTGACAATGCTAAAGGAGAAACGGTGACATTAGAAGGTGATTATTGTTTAGTTGCAGTAGGTCGTCGTCCCTATACAGACGGTTTGAATGCAGATAAGGCAGGAGTGAAGTTAACCGAAAGAGGTATGGTTGAAGTAAATGATCATTTACAAACAAACATATCTAATATTTATGCAATAGGAGATGTAGTTCGTGGTGCCATGTTAGCACACAAAGCAGAAGAAGAGGGAACTATGGTTGCTGAAATCTTAGCTGGACAAAAACCGCATATTGATTACAATTTAATTCCGGGAGTAGTTTATACTTGGCCAGAAGTTGCAGCAGTTGGTAAAACGGAAGAGCAACTAAAAGCAGATGGTGTAGCGTATAAAGTAGGAAGTTTTCCTTTCAAAGCACTCGGGAGAGCTCGTGCTGGTGGAGATTTAGATGGGTTTGTTAAAATTCTTGCAGATGCTACTACTGACGAGGTTCTTGGCGTTCATATGATTGGTGCTCGTTGCGCCGATTTAATTGCTGAAGCAGTTACTGCAATGGAATTTAGAGCCTCTGCCGAAGATATATCTAGAATGTCGCATGCACATCCAACATTTGCTGAAGCTATTAAAGAAGCAGCATTAGCAGCAACAGATAATAGAGCTTTACACGTTTAATAGAACTTTAAAATTATAAACAAACAGCCCCAAAAGATGTAACATCTTTTGGGGCTGTTTGTTTATATTTCCCAAAAAACAACGTACTGCTTTTTGTTATTTGATTAAGTGAAACATCTTTTTTTTAAGCTAGATAATTCAATATTTGGTAGAATAAAAAAACAAATGGCGCTACAAAAATTACACTATCTAAACGATCTAATATTCCTCCGTGGCCTGGCATTATTTTTCCACTATCTTTTACTCCTGCAACACGCTTGAATTTAGATTCAATTAAATCTCCAAGAGTCCCAATTACGCCAACAATTACAGCAATAGTAGTCCATATTTGTATCGATTTTTCAAGATGGGTTGGGCTAGCTTTTATGTAATATTTAGAAATTAAAAATCCTGCTAAAACGGCAAAAATTATTCCACCAACAAAGCCTTCTATAGTTTTTTTTGGAGAAATTCGCTCTAATAATTTATGTTTCCCAATTGATTTTCCTACAATATAAGCAAAGGTGTCGTTGGTCCAAATTAATATAAAAAGTCCAATTATAATTTTAGGATTATATTCTTTTACTCCAAAAGAAATTTTAGTAATGAATAAAAAAGGTAAAATAGCATATCCTAATAAATATATTATTTTGGATGGTACTGAAATATTTTGAATCCTATCGCTAAATAGAAAATGAATACATTTAATAGATATTATCAGGTTTATTCCTAGTAATATTTGATAGAGTAAATTGTTGTCTAGAGTAATCGTGAAGTTTTTATTAAATACAGAAAACAATATGTCTTGAGTGAATTTTTTATAAAAACAAACTAAAGTAATGCTTCCGTAAAAGAAGAAAGCAAAAAGCATTGGTGCAATTTTATTAAAATTAACCAATGCACAAAATTCGTATACAGCAATTAATAGGAAAATCCCAAATAAAATAAAAAAACTCTCGTTAGAATAGAGAATCGAGGAAATAAGAAGCGAAATAAAAACTACTCCAGATATCGCTCGCTTTAAAGTTTCATTCATGTTACAAATCTTCTAGTAACAGTAAATAAAGATTTTTAGCAGAACTACCATAAGTTAAGAAGTCTTCTTCTTGTGCTTTTTCAAAGTATTTTATAGCTGTTATATTGGTAGGGTAATCTTTATCGTATTTCTTTTTTATAACTCTTAAGCCATCGCTTTTAGTTTCTAAAATTTGACTTGTAGTTGCTAATATTACTATGTTGTCAGGAAGTTCGTTCGGTTTTTTTTGTTTAATTTGATTAGAAGAAAATAAAACCGATCCTTCATCTGCGATTAGATTTTCGCAACTTGCAAAAAAGAATTTCGGAGCTAGTGGACTAGCATATTCTAATTTATTATCATCTAAAAGGTTGAATAATTTTGTTTCGTAACAAAGTACTTCGCTCTCAAACCAATCATTTTCTTCTAGTATGTTTTCAAATTGCTCTTTTACTTCATCAAGATTTTCGCAGTATATAAATTTACCTCCATTCTTTTTGAAATTAAAAGTAAATAAGTCATCTATGGCAAGGTCTGAAGGCTTTGGCGTATTGTATTCACTTAAATTTCCCTCTTCGGAATCTTCGTTACTTGTACCAAATATTTTTCTAAAAAGACTCATAATGTTATATAAAATTCTATATTAATCACTTGAAAACTTTCAAAGATAAAAAAATCTTAATTCAAAAGCATTTTTTGAATTAAGATTTTTAAAATTTTTATATTTTTTTATTTACTGCGGAGTATCTAAATTTTCTTCAGCACTAATTTGATAAGGTCTTTTTCCGAAAATAGTTTCCAAATCATCCTTAAAGATAACTTCTTTTTCAATAAGTATATCTGCAAGTTGGAGTAATTTATCTTTATTTTCTTTTAAAATTTCAATTGCTCTGTGGTATTGACCTTCAATTAAAATAGATATTTCTTTGTCAATTGTCATTGCAGTATCCTCTGAATAAGGCTTGTTAAAATTATAATCTCCTTGACCTGAAGAATCATAATAGGTAACATTCCCTAATTTTTCATTCAATCCATAAATAGTCACCATTGCTCGTGCTTGTTTGGTAACTTTTTCTAAATCGGATAAAGCACCAGTTGAAATAGTATCAAACACAACTTTTTCGGCAGCACGACCACCCATTGTAGCACACATTTCATCCAACATTTGATCTGGACGAACAATCAATCTTTCTTCAGGTAAGTACCATGCTGCTCCTAAACTTTGTCCTCTAGGTACAATAGTTACTTTAATAAGAGGTGCTGCGTGTTCTAGCATCCAGCTAACAGTTGCGTGACCAGCTTCATGAACTGCAATTGCTCTTTTTTCGGCTGGAGTTACAATTTTATTTTTCTTTTCTAAACCACCAACAATCCTATCAACTGCATCAAGAAAATCTTGTTTGTCAACTGCTGATTTGTTATGACGAGCAGCAATCAATGCGGCCTCATTACATACATTAGCTATGTCTGCACCAGAGAATCCTGGAGTTTGTTTTGCTAGGAAATCGGTATCAAGTCCTTCTACTTTTTTAAGTGGTGCCAAATGCACTTCAAAGATTTCTTTTCTTTCTCTAATGTCTGGAAGGTCTACATAAATTTGTCTATCAAAACGTCCTGCTCTCATTAAAGCTTTGTCTAATACATCGGCTCTATTGGTTGCAGCAATTACAATTACGTGTGTGTTTGTTCCAAAACCATCCATTTCAGTAAGTAGTTGGTTTAATGTGTTTTCTCGTTCGTCATTGCCACCTGACATACTGTTTTTTCCTCTAGCACGACCAACAGCATCAATTTCATCAATAAATATAATAGATGGTGATTTTTCTTTTGCTTGTTTGAATAAATCTCTTACTCTTGAAGCTCCCACACCAACGAACATTTCAACAAAATCAGAACCTGATAATGAAAAGAAAGGAACCTTAGCTTCTCCAGCTACAGCTTTTGCTAATAAGGTTTTTCCAGTTCCCGGAGGACCAACTAATAAGGCACCTTTAGGTATTTTACCTCCTAAAACAGTGTACTTTTCAGGATTTTTTAGGAATTCTACAATTTCTTGTACTTCTTCTTTTGCACCTTCTAAACCTGCAACATCTTTAAAAGTAGTTTTAACATCTGTTTTCTCGTCAAATAATTTAGCTCTTGATTTTCCAATATTGAATATTTGACCTCCGCCACCACCAGCACCACCAGACATTCTTCGCATGAAAAACAACCAAATACCTATTAGTAATAACATTGGAAGAAATCCAACAATGTATTCAGACCAATCACTTTTTAGTTTGAAATCGTAATCTTTAAGTTTATTACCTGTTTTTGCTTTTATCAGTTTGTTTTCAAAATTTTGAGCGTCTGCAATTTCAAAAGTGTAATGAGGTCCTTTATTGATACCACCAAAAAGAGGATCTTTAGCAACTTTACTGTTGCCTTTTTCTTTTAAAGCAGCAGCAGTAAGGTAGGCTTCTGCTTGAACTTTATTGAAAACAATAACTTTGTCAATTTGACCACTATTTAATAGTTCGTCAAACTTGGAAGAAGATATTTTTGTTGGATCTTGAAAACCAGAGCTATTAAATATGTTTAAAAGAATAAACATAAAAATAATTGCTCCTGAAATCCACCATGGACTAAATTTCAAACCACTAGGTTTTTTGTTATCTGACATTATCTTGCTTTGATTTTAGTTTTTATTTTCTAAGGAAGTAATTTTAGCATCACCCCATAATCCTTCAATATTGTAGTATTCTCTAATTTCTTTTTGAAATACATGAACAACAATGCTCACATAATCCATAAGAACCCATTCGGCATTATCAGTACCTTCAACATGCCATGGTTTGTCTTTTATCTCTTTGGAAACTGTTTTTTGAATTGAGTTTACAATTGCATTTACTTGAGTGTTAGAAGTACCATTGCAAATTACAAAATAATCGCATACGGCATTGTCTATATCTCTTAAATCAAGAATGTCAATATCATTTCCCTTAACTTCTTCTATTCCTTTAATGATGTTTGTTAATAGCACATCAGTACTCACTGTCTTTTTTGTCATCTAAATTTTATATAATTCGCAAAGGTATCAAAAAATGTCCTTATTTTTGATGCTTAACATAATTTTAAACATCAATTTTTTAATTCTTGCCAATGTCAATTATCAAACTCAATGCCATAGATTCTACTAATGATTTTTTAAAAGTTCTGTCTAGAAACCAATCAGTAGACAATTTCACTACTGTTGTAGCGCAAAAACAAACTAACGGCAAAGGACAAATGGGTGCTGTTTGGCAGTCGGAAGAGGGTAAAAATCTAATTATGAGTGTTTTGGTGAAAGATGTATTACAGAATGTAGACGAAATTTTTCATTTAAATGTTGCAGTAGCACTTTCGGTTATCCAAGTATTGGAAGTCTTTAATATACCTAATTTAAGTGTGAAATGGCCTAACGACATTATGTCAGACCCAAAAAAAATCTGTGGCATATTAATAGAAAATAGTATTAAATCAGATACTAATGTAGAATCTATAATTGGAATTGGATTAAATGTAAACCAACTAAAATTTGATAATTTACCGAAAGCATCTTCTATGGCAGTAATTTGTGAAAAGGAATTTGATTTAGATTCAATTTTAGATTTGATTATTTTTCAAATTAAGAAAAATTGTAGTTGGATACTTTCTCAACAATCGGATAAATTATGGCAGGAATACCACAAAAAATTATTTAAAATAAATGTTCCAATGGCGTTTGAAGATGTTTTTCAAAATAAGTTTATGGGAATCATTCAAGGCGTGTTGACTGACGGAAGGCTTCAAGTATTGCTTGAGGATGATTCTATTAAAAGTTATGGAATCAAAGAAATACAAGTATTATTTTAATTTTTTTTATAAATCTAAAGATAAAAAGCTTATTGTAGAATTTACTTTATAATTTAAAAACCTCGTAATCAATTTTGATTACGAGGTTTTACATTTAATTTTATGTTTTAATTCCTTCTTTGTTTACTTACAATTTATACATATTGTTAGCTAATGTTTCAATGAATTTTGTAATTGGTCCTTTAATCATCATAGCCATCATAGGGTTAAATTCTCCTTCAAAATCTAATTTAACTTCGCTAGAATTATCTGTAATTGTTGTTATGGTGGCAATTAAAGAAAAAGGTAATTTATCGCTAGCTGCATTTAATACTATTTTAGAATTTGGAATTCCTTCTTTCCTTCTCAATTTAATTTCTGGCATACCTGACAAACCAAAATTAAAAATGTCATCACCTAGAACTTCGAATTTCGCAATGTTATCAGGCATTAATTTTTCAAAATTACTAACATTTGAAAGTTCATTGTATAAATATTCAGATGATTTTTCAACAGTAACTATTGGGCTTTCTAGGTTCATTTTTAATGTCATTGCGAGGAATAAAGCAATCTCATCCTCTTGTTTTATATTATTTTACACATTCCATGTAGAAGGACTTTTACGCCATTCTTGTAACGTAGATTGTTCTTCTTCGGTTATATATTTTTTTTCAACTGCAAGGTCTAATAGATTTTCATAGTTGCTTAATGTGTTCAAATTCACATTCGCTTTTTTGAAGTTTTCCTCTGCAACATCAAATCCATAGGTGAAAATTGCAAGCATTCCTTTTACATTGGCTCCAGCTTCTTTTAATGCTTCTACCGCCATCAAACTACTATTTCCTGTAGAAATTAAATCTTCTACAACGACTACATTTTGTCCTTTTTGTAAAAAACCCTCTACTTGATTTTGTCTTCCGTGTTTCTTTGCTTCTGGTCTAACATACACAAATGGAAGCCCTAGTTCCTCTGCAACGAGTATTCCTATGCCTATAGCGCCTGTTGCAACGCCGGCAATTACATCTGGTTTACCGTAAATTTCTGTGATTTGCTTAGAAAATTCATCTCGAATGTAATTTCTAATTGCTGGAAATGAAAGAGTTAAACGGTTATCACAATAAATAGGAGAGTTCCAACCCGAAGCCCACTTAAAAGGATTTGACGGATTCAATTTAATTGCATTTATTTGTAAAAGCAATTCGGCTGTTTTTTCGGCTGTTTTTTTATTAAAAATCATACTGCAAATGTATAAAGTTTTTGTGAACGACAAACCACTTTTTTTAACAAATGAAGTCGCTAAAGAAACCGACTTTCAACTGTTTTTGCTTGAAAGTGTTGATATTGAACAGCTTATTGTAAAAATGTTCAATAATAAAATTAAAAAAGCCTATTTATATTATCCAGATGAAAAGGAAATACTTAACAAAGTAAAAGAAAAAATACCTGTAAAAAAAGCCGGAGGCGGCTTGGTTTACAATCAAAATCGTGAGGTATTATTTATTTTTAGAAACGGGAAATGGGATTTACCAAAAGGAGGACTAATAAAAGGCGAAATAATTGAAGAGTGTTCAATTAGAGAAGTAATAGAAGAAACAGGAGTTCAGGATTTAGTAATTACTAATAAACTTCAAAAAACCTATCACGTTTTCAAAAGAAATGGTGTTTATAGATTAAAAATTACACATTGGTATGAAATGACAACAACATTTCAAGGAACTCCTATTCCGCAAGAAAATGAAGGAATAGAGAAGGTTGCTTGGCTTAAACCTGAAGAGATAAAACAAGCACTTGAAAATTCCTATGAAAATATTAAATTATTATTTGAAGAAATAAATTTCTGATATATTATTTATAACAATTCACATTCTTTAATCCTAATTGGCTTTATCTTTGCCAAATGAACAACAACCCACACTCTACCAATTTACTATTAAATTTAGGAATTGAAAGTCTAAATGAAATGCAAGAAATGGCACAAGATGCTATTTTGAATGATGCCAATATTTTATTACTCTCCCCAACTGGTTCCGGAAAAACTTTGGCTTTTTTATTGCCGATTTTTGAAATGTTGCAACCCGAAATTAATACTATTCAATGTTTGATTTTAGTGCCATCTCGCGAATTGGGATTGCAAATAGAGCAAGTATGGAAAAAAATGGGAACCAATTATAAAGTAAATGTTTGTTATGGTGGACATTCTATTGATACCGAAATTAAAAACCTTTCCAATCCTCCAGCAGTATTAATTGGAACTCCAGGTCGTATTGCTGATCATATAGAAAGAGGAACTTTCAAAATGAATACCATCGCAACCTTGGTTTTAGATGAATTTGATAAATCATTGCAGTTGGGTTTTCATGAGCAAATGTCATTTATTATTTCAAAATTAAATAAACTTAATAAACGAGTTTTGGTTTCTGCAACCTCAGATATTGAAATTCCAAAATATACGCATGTAGTAAATCCAACTGTTTTGGATTTTATTCCTACCGAAGAAACAAATTCTAATTTGAGTTTGAAAATGGTAGTTTCTAAAGAAAAAGATAAAATTAATTCCCTATTCAATTTGATTTGCTCGTTAAAATCAGAATCGGCAATTATTTTTTGTAACCATAGAGATGCTGCCGAACGCATTAGTGATACCCTTAACGAAAAAGGAATTTACTCTACCTATTATCATGGTGGCATGGATCAAGACGAAAGAGAGCGAGCATTAATACAATTTAGAAACGGAAGTGTAAGTTATTTAGTTACTACCGATTTAGCTGCTCGTGGATTAGATATTCCTGAAATGAATCACGTAATTCATTACCATTTACCTTCTAAAGAAGATGAATTTACTCACAGAAACGGTCGTACAGCAAGGATGTTGGCTTCAGGAACTGCCTATATTGTTGTTCATGAAAGTGAGAAAAAAATGGATTATATAGATTATAAAACCACTGTATTAAATGTTGATACTGCAACAACTTTACCAAAAGCTCCTCAATTTCAAACAATTTATGTAAGTGGTGGTAAGAAAAATAAATTGAACAAAATTGATATTGTAGGTTTCTTTTCTCAAAAAGGAAAACTAGAAAAAGGAGATTTAGGTTTAATTGAAGTAAAAGATTTCATTTCTTTTGCAGCCGTAAAATCTAAAAAGGTGAAAGATTTCTTACTTAATATCCGTGATGAAAAAATGAAAGGAAAAAAGTTTAAAATCGAAGTAGCACGTAAAGTGGTTAAGAAAGAGGATTCTTAGATTTTTTAGAAAATTAGTTTATAGTTTGTCATTTCATTCAGTTTGTCATTCCGTAGGAATCTATTATTTAAAATGATAATTCCAAAACTCTAAATCTGAATTAATTTCTTTTATTAAATTCAACTTTTTCTCTCTTGAAAGATTCTTGATTTCTTTTTCTCTTTCTATAGCTAATTGAATCCAGCTAAACTTTTCAAAATAAATTAAAAAATGAGCATTATAACGAGCAGTAAAACTATTTGGGTTTAATTTAGTTTCGTGTTGGTGTAATCTCAATTTCAAGTTATTTGTTACACCTGTATATAAAACTGTTCTGTTTTTATTTGTTAAAATATATACGTAAAAAGTATATATTCCTTCAGTGTATTCAATCATAATCAATTATTTTATTCAAAAATAGTTTTTTAGATTCCTACGGAATGACAAACTAAGCGATTAGTACGAACGAAAAAAATATTGAATTAAATTTTCACCGAATCTGGAACTAATACGGTATAATCACCACCATTTCTAATTACATCTCGAACAATACTCGAACTGATAAAAGAAGTTTTGGAAGCGGTTAACAAGAATACAGTTTCAATTTTAGATAATAATCTATTGGTATGTGCAATGGCTTTTTCAAATTCAAAATCGGCAGGATTTCGTAAGCCCCGAAGAATAAATTGTGCATTTTCTTTATGGCACAAGTCAATTGTTAGTCCTTCGTAAGTGATTACTCTAACTTTAGGTTCGTCTTTAAATGCTTCTTCAATAAAGCGTTTTCTGTCTTCAAGTGAAAACATATATTTTTTTTCGGCATTGATCCCGATGGCAACAATAACTTCATCAAATAGAGAAATTCCTCTTTTAATTATGTCGTAATGTCCGTTAGTAATTGGATCAAAGGATCCTGGAAATATGGCTTTTTTCATTTTTTTTAGATGCTACATTCAAGCTCATTAATAATTGTATTACTTTTTCCAAATAGGCTTTCTTTGTAAAGCTAAACTAATTTCGTTTTCCAACAAATTTCCCATTTCTAATTTTGCATAAGCAGCTTGTTGTGGAAAAATACTTTGAGGTGATAAACCTGGATTGGTGTTAATTTCTATAAAATGAGGTACATCATTCATAATTATGAAATCAGTTCTTGAAAAACCACTCATTCCTAGGGATTCGTATACTTTTTTGGCAGTTTCAACTACTCTGTTTTCCACTTCTTGCGATATTCTTGCAGGTGTAATTTCTTCTGATTTTCCTAGGTATTTTGCTTCATAATCAAAAAAGGAATTTTGTGAAAGAATTTCTGTAATCCCTAAAACTTTAGTTTCTCCTTGGTATCTTAAAACGCCAACCGAAACTTCGCGACCGTTTAAATAGGATTCAATTAAAATGTCATTATCTTCGGCGAAAGCGAAATCTAATGCTTTTTGAAAATCTTCTAATGTTGTAACCATAGAGACTCCTAAAGAACTTCCGGATTGATTTGGTTTCACAAAAAACGGAAGGCCTAATTCGGCTGCAACTTTATTTCCATCAATTGTATCTCCTTTAGTTATATAAATTGAATTGGCTTTAGGAATATTAAATTTTGATAATACCGAAAGGGTATCCCGTTTATTAAATGTCAACGCCGATTGGTAAAAAGTACATCCTGTGTAAGGTAAATCTACCAACTCCCAATAGGCTTGCATATGCCCATCTTCGCCCGGAGTACCATGAATAGTATTCACAGCAACATCAAATTTTATAGTTTGATTGTCTTTAATAATAGAAAAATCGGATTTATTTATTGGATATTTCACACCATCAACAAGACAATACCATTCGTTTAATAGAATGTGAACTTCAAATGGTTGGTATTTGGATTTATCTAAATTATTTAATATTAATTGACCACTTCGCAAGGATATAACCGATTCATCAGAATATCCGCCCATAACTACTGCTACGTTCATTGAGGATTTTATTTTAATTACTACACAAAAATAGCACAATTGTTGAAACTAAAAATTATATCTTTGCGATAAATACTAAATTTATGAGTTTAAGAAAATATCTAACCAGTAAAGTTTTTGTTGCCCAAGTTTTGGCAGCCTTTGCTATAATTGCAGTTATTGCTTTTTTGTTTTTTCATTGGATAACTTTTGTGACCAACCATGGTAATGAAATAACGGTGCCTAATTTGGCAAAATTAAACGAAGACCAAGTAGAAGAAAAATTAAATGAACTTGATTTAGACTACGAAATTATTGATACGGTTGATTATAATCCAAATTTCCCAAAACTTACAGTGGTTCAACAAGAGCCAACTTCTGGATCTAAAGTTAAAGGAGGAAGAACGATTTATATTAAATTAAACGCATCGACATTTAAGATGGTTGCAGTGCCAGATTTAATTGAGAAAACGTATCGTCAAGCTGTTCCAACATTAAAAGCCGTGGGTTTACAAGAAGGGACAATAAGATATATTCCTTACATTGGTAAAGATATGGTTTTGGAAATTTGGATGAATGGAAAGAAAATTAAACCAGGAACAAGAGTGTTAAAGGCGTCAAAAATAGATTTAGTTCTTGGAGATGGAAAAGTTGTATTTGACGATACTCAATTAGATTCTATTCCGAATAATGAAATGCCAACAGATACCATTCCAAATGAACAATAATATTGATTTGCAAGAACCAGAAGAAGAACTTTTTGAACATTATAGATTTGATGTTCCTAAAGGCCAGGCATTTTTGAGAATTGATAAATATTTAATGTTGATGGTGCCTAATGCCACAAGAAATAAAATTCAAAATGCGGCTACCAACGGCGATATTTATGTAAATGATGTTCCCGTAAAATCTAATTATAAGGTTAAACCTCTAGATGTAATTCGTATTTTATTATCACATCCACCCTTTGAAAATAGAGTAGATCCCGAAGATATTCCTTTAGATATCGTTTATGAGGATGACGCATTGTTATTGATTAATAAGCCACCTAATTTTGTAGTACATCCAGGTCACGGGAATTACACCGGAACTTTGGTGAATGCTTTGGCTTTCCATTTTGAAAATCTACCATTAAATAGTTCGGAGCGTCCGGGTTTGGTTCATAGAATTGATAAAGATACTTCAGGTCTTTTGGTTGTTGCTAAAACTGAAGCTGCGATGACGCATTTGGCAAAGCAATTTGAAGATAAAACTTCCGAAAGAGAATACATTGCACTAGTTTGGGGAAACGTAAAAGAAGAAGAAGGAACTATTACAGGAAACATTGCTCGTCATGTAAAAGATAGAATGCAAATGGCTGTTTTTGCAGATCCCGAAATAGGAAAACATGCTGTAACACATTATAAAGTATTAGAACGTTTTGGTTATGTGACATTAATTTCCTGCAAATTAGAAACAGGTAGAACGCATCAAATACGTGTGCATTTAAAACATATTGGACATACCTTGTTTAATGATGAACGTTATGGTGGGAATTTAATTCTTAAAGGAACCACTTTTACCAAATACAAACAATTTATTGATAATTGTTTCAAGACTTTACCTCGCCAGGCATTACACGCTAAAACTCTTGGTTTTGTGCATCCCGTTACTGGTGAAATGATGCGTTTTGATACGGATATACCCAAAGATATGGCAGATTGCATTGAGAAATGGAGAAATTATTCCAAATCTAATGCTGCTGAAGAAGAAGAGTAATCCCTGTTTGGTCTTTTTTACCTTGTAAGTATATTAAAAAATCAAACTAATATGGTTTTGAAATCTTACTAGATTACAGAATATAATAGAGCAAACAAGCTATTTTTGTAATCGATAAATTGCCATCTATGGTATAAAGTACTTTGTTAGAAGAATAGGTGCCATCTCCTTGGCGGATTTTATTTCCATCAATTGTAAAAAGGACTTTGTTAGAAGAATAGGTTCCATCACCTAGTCGGATTTTATTTCCGTCAATTGTATAAAGAACTTTATTTGAAGAATAAGTTCCATCTCCTTGTCGGATTTTAGTTGCATCTATTGTTAATAACACTTTATTAGAAGAATACGTTCCGTCACCAGCTCTAAATTTAGTCCCGTCAAAAGTGTAAAGTACTTTGTTTGAAGAATAGGTCCCGTCGCCTTCTCTAACTTTAATGCCGTCAATAGTAAATAGTACTTTATTTGATGAATAAGTTCCATCGCCTTGACGGATTTTAGTTTGTGCTTGGGCAACAATGCTTGTCAATACAAGAATTACTATGGAAAATATTTTTTTCATGTGTTAATTATTTATAGCAAATTTATAAAATAATAACATTATTTAAACTAATAGTATTGATATTATAAAATTACTAGTTATAAATTTTTGATTTATGATTGCTAGTAAAAATTAAAATTTTTAACTTAAAATTAATAATCGTTTCATTTGGTTATAATCATTAAATAGTAATTTTATATACTATGGAAAAGAATGCAAAAAAGGGATTTTTTTTTAAGAAGTATGAAGCGCCTTATATTTCTCCGTTTGATAAACTTTTTGAAATTTTTAAAGAGTTAATCACCCACACTTCTGGAGATTTTGAGGAAGCTATTGATTGGTTAAGACAATTAGATGTTGAATATAAGCTTACAGATTCCAATTATACCATTGATGACTTCATTGAAGATTTAAAGAAAAAAGGTTATATTAGAGAAGAGCTAAAAGAGGATGGCACTTCTGGAACGGGAATTACAGCCAAGACCGAAAGAGCAATTCGACAACAAGCCCTTGATCAAATTTTCGGGAATCTTAATAAATCGGGGAGTGGTAATCATAAAACAAAACATTCAGGCAGTGGAGATGAGCAAACAGGTGAATTTAGAGCGTATAATTTTGGAGATTCTCTAGATACAATATCTCTTACAGAGAGTCTGCGTAATGCTCAAATCAATAACGGAGTAGATGATTTCCGATTGACAGAGAATGATTTGGTAGTTGAGGACTCGCAATTCAAGTCCCAAATGAGTACTGTTTTAATGATTGATATTAGCCATAGTATGATATTATATGGTGAGGATAGAATTACTCCTGCTAAAAAAGTTGCAATGGCTTTGGCAGAATTGATAACAACGCGCTACCCTAAAGACACTATAGATATTTTAGTTTTTGGAAACGATGCTTGGTCAATATCTATTAAAGATTTACCTTATTTAAAAGTAGGTCCTTATCATACCAATACCGTTGCTGGTTTACAATTAGCCATGGATATGCTTCGAAGAAAGCGAAATACAAATAAGCAAATCTTTATGATTACAGATGGAAAACCTAGTTGTGTTCGTGAAAAAGATGGAAGTTATTATATGAATAGCAACGGATTAGATGAATATATTGTTGAACAATGTTACAACCAAGCGGCACAAGCTAGAAAATTACACATTCCAATAACAACTTTTATGATTGCTCAAGATCCATATTTGCAGAAATTTGTAAATCGATTTACGGAAGCCAATCAAGGGAAAGCATTTTACACAGGTTTAAAAGGTTTGGGAGAAATGATTTTTGAAGATTATGAAACAAATAGAAAAAAGAAGTTAAAATAAATTCGGAAGAAGAAAAAAGACACTAAAATACTATGAAAGAAATAAAAATACTAGGGGAATTAAAACTATCAGGATACCTTTCGAAAAGTATTAAAGATGAATTAAGAGATAATTTACGCGCTAAAATAAAGTCAGGAAAGCCGGTTTTCGAGGGAGTTCATGGATTTGAAAACACGGTTATTCCAGAATTAGAACGCGCCATATTGTCAAGGCATAATATTAATCTACTAGGACTTCGTGGTCAGGCAAAAACGCGTTTGGCTCGGAAGATGATAGAATTGTTAGATGAATATATGCCTATTATTGCTGGTTCTGAAATTAATGACGATCCAATGCAACCCATTTCAAGATTTGCAAAAGATTTAATACTTGAAAAAGGAGATGCTACTCCAATTCAATGGATTCATCGAAGTGAACGTTTTTTCGAGAAATTAGCTACTCCAGATGTAACGGTTGCAGATTTAATTGGGGATGTAGATCCTATTAAAGCAGCAAATTTAAAATTATCTTACGCCGATGATCGGGTGATACATTTTGGAATGATTCCAAGAGCTAATAGATGCATTTTTGTAATTAATGAATTACCAGATTTGCAAGCTCGTATTCAAGTGGCACTATTTAATATTCTTCAAGAAGGTGATATTCAAATTCGAGGTTTCAAAGTAAGAATGCCTTTAGATATGCAATTTGTTTTCACTGCAAATCCAGAAGATTATACTAATCGAGGTAGTATTGTAACTCCATTAAAAGATAGAATAGGATCCCAAATACTAACCCATTATCCAGAAAGTATTGCTGTTGCAAGAACCATTACGCATCAAGAGGCAAAGTTAGACAAGTCGCAAATGGATGCTGTATACGTGCCTTCATTAGCAAAAGATTTGTTGGAACAAATTAGTTTTGAGGCACGAGAGAGTGAATTTATTGATGCTAAAAGTGGCGTAAGTGCTCGTATGAGTATTACGGCTTATGAGAATTTATTAAGTACGGCGGAACGAAGAGGTTTGCTTTCTGGTGCTGAAACTACCACGGTTCGTTTATCTGATTTTATAGGCGTAATTCCAGCAATTACAGGTAAAGTAGAACTAGTTTATGAAGGCGAACAAGAAGGCGCAGCAGTGGTAGCACAACATTTAATTGGAGATGCTATCCATACATTTTTCCCTGCTTTTTTTCCGAAGATTGAAAAGCTTGAACGAGATGCCAATTCTAGCCCTTATGCCAATTTATTAGAATGGTTTTTTGCAGAAACCGGCTTCGAATTATTAGACGATGCAACTGACGAAGAGTATCGTAACCAACTTGACGCTGTAAAACCATTAGAAGAATTAATTCAAAAATACCAACCTAATTTTCCAGAAGAAGATAAATATTTCTTAAAAGAATTCTTGCTTTGGGGATTGGTTGAATATGATAAATTAAGCAAAGATAGGGTAGCGGTAGGGTACCAGTTTAAGGACTTGTATAGTAACTATATCAATAAATTATAATAATATAATAAACCCCGAAATTATTTTTCGGGGTTTATTTTTTGAAATACACTACTAATATTAAAAAGTAATTATTAATTTGTAACCAAATTTGATTACTTTCATATTATGAATTCCGAACCAAATAACAAAAAGGGTATTTGCTCCTAATAATTTCAATCTATGTGTAGAAAATTAATCTTAATATCCTTGTTTTTATTGAGTTGCATAATTAGTGCGCAAGCAACTATTCCAATTATTCCAAAACCTAAATATGTTCTTTTAGAAAAAACACCTCCTTTTTCTATTACAAAACAAACTGTTTTGATTGCTCCAAAAGGTAATCTGGAAGTACAATATCTTAAAGAAATTATCCAAAAGCAATTGGGATTGGAATTAGAAACAAATACAAATAACTTAAATTCAAAAAACAGCATTGAATTGATTGTGAATCCATTATTAAAAATGGATATAGATGCTTATAAAATAAAAAGTAATTCCAAAATAATACAAATTGAAGCTTCAAATTCTGAAGGTCTTTTTTATGGAATTCAATCTTTAAATCAATTGTTGGGTTATTATTCCAATAAAAAAATCCCAGCTTTGACAATAATAGACCAACCAAAATTTAAATGGCGTGGTATGCATTTGGATGTTGCAAGACATTTTTTTCCAAAGTCCGATATCAAGAAATACATTGATTATTTAGCTTTATACAAAATGAATGTTTTTCACTGGCATTTAACGGATGACCAAGGGTGGCGAATTGAAATAAAAAAATATCCAAAACTTACTTCCGTTGGGGCATTCAGGAAAGAATCTATGGTAGGCCATTATAACGAGCAACGTTTTGACGGGAAGCCCTACGGTGGATTTTATTCCCAAGATGATATTAAAGAAATTGTAGCATATGCACAACAAAAACACATCACAGTTGTTCCCGAAATTGAAATGCCAGGACATGCATCGGCAGCGTTGGCAGCTTATCCAGAGTTTTCTTGCACAGGTGGCCCATTTGAAGTCGCCACAAAATGGGGAGTTTTAGACGATGTTTTTTGTCCTAATAATAATACATTGGCTTTTTTGAATGACATTTTAGATGAGGTATTGCCTTTATTTCCATCAGAATATATTCACATAGGAGGTGACGAATGTCCTAAAACAAGATGGCAAAAATGTGCAAAATGTCAAGATTTAATTAAAAGAGAAGGATTAAAAGACGAACATGAATTACAAAGTTATTTTATCTCTCAAATTGAAAAACATATTAATAAAAAAGGCAAGAAAATTATTGGATGGGATGAAATCCTAGAAGGAGGGCTAGCACCAAATGCAGCAGTGATGAGTTGGCGCGGAACTGAAGGCGGAATTGCTGCAGCCAAAGCAAACCATTATGTTGTAATGAGTCCCGGTTCACATTGTTATTTTGACCACTATCAAGGCGAACAAAAAACGGAGCCCTTGGCAATTGGTGGTTACACTCCCTTAGAAATGGTTTATGATTTTAATCCTATACCCAATGAATTAACTGCAGATGAAAGTAGCTTTGTTCTAGGTGCTCAAGGAAATGTTTGGACTGAATATATGGAAGACTTTGCTAAAGTAGAATATATGGCGATGCCAAGGATGGCAGCATTGTCGGAAGTTCTTTGGGGTAAAGATTCTACATCCAATTATTTAGATTTTAAAGCCCGATTGCTATTGCATTTTTTACTTTTAGATAAAATGAAAGTAAGTTATAGTAAGGCTTTATTTGAAGTGAAAACAAAAATAACAGCAACAGAAAATCATTCACTTCAAGTAGAATTGGTAGCGCCTAATCCTTTATTTTCTATATTTTACACCTTAGATGGTACGCAACCTACAAATCATTCTTTGCTATATAGTAAACCAATCATAATAGATACCAATTTACAGTTAAAAGCAGCAAGTTTTGAATCGGATATTCAAAAAAGCGCAGTTTTAGAGCAAAAATTTGTAGTACACTTAGCCACTGCTGCTACTGTTACTTTGAATGAGAATCCTAGTGATTCCTACAAGGCAAACGGAGCTTTTAGTTTAGTTGACGGAATGTATGGCGATCGGGGTAAATTTGGCAGAGATTGGCTCGGGTTTTCAGGCAAAGATGTAATGGCTACTATTGATTTAGGTTCGATAAAAAAGGTTCAAAAGTTTACAATCGATGTATTGTCTAGTCCTTCAAGTTGGATTTATTATCCTAGAAAAATTACAATTTCATATTCTGAAAATGGAATTGATTATTCTACTGAACGAAGTATTTCAATAAAAGAAATAGAAGATTTAAACGGAATTGTTAAAGTAGAAATACCTTTGGCTTCCGTTCGGTATATTAAAGTAAATGCATACAATCAAGGAAAAATAGCTGAAGGTAATCCTGGCGCTGGTGAGCCATCATGGTTGTTTATAGATGAAATAAAAGTGGAGTAATGAAAACAAGAAGAGATTTTATTAAAACGGCGGCTGTTTTAGGAGCTGGATTAGCATTCGCTAGAGTAAAAGCGGATACGAATAGTTCTATTCCCTACAAAATTAATAAACCTATTGTGCTATCAACATGGCGTTTCGGAATAGAAGCAAATGTTGCAGCTTGGGAAATATTAGAACAAAACGGACGTGCTTTAGACGCGGTTGAGGCAGGAGTTAAAATTCCGGAAGGCGACCCGACTGAGCGAAGTGTTGGCTACGGTGGTCGTCCAGATAGAGACGGACATGTAACATTAGATGCTTGTATTATGGATGAACATGCAAATATTGGGTCTGTTGCTTGTTTAGAATATATCAAACATCCAATTTCAGTAGCAAGAGCTGTCATGGAAAAAACGCCTCACGTTATGTTAGTTGGTGAAGGAGCTTTAGATTTTGCATTGTCACAGGGATTTAAAAAAGAAAATTTACTAGTCGCAGATTCGGAAAAGGAATGGAAAGAATGGCTTATAAAATCAGAATATACTCCTAAAGCTAATATTGAAAACCACGATACGATAGGAATGATAGCGATGGATGCTAATGGAAATTTATCTGGTGCTTGCACAACAAGTGGAATGGCTTTTAAAATGCATGGACGTGTTGGAGATTCACCTATTATTGGTGCTGGATTGTATGTAGATAACGAAATTGGAGCAGCTACAGCAACTGGACACGGGGAAGAAGTAATTCGAATTGCAGGCGCTCATTTGGTGGTAGAATTAATGCGTCATGGCAAATCACCACAGCAAGCGTGTGAAGAAGCGGTTCAAAGGATAATAAAATTAACGAAAGCTAGAAACAAAAATCTATCGGATATTCAAGTTGGTTTTATTGCTTTAAATAAATCAGGGGAATATGGTTCCTATTGCATTCAAGGTGGCTTTAATTATGCAGTTTGCGATGCCACAGGAAATAGATTAATTGACGCACCCTTTTATTTAAAATAGAATTATGAAATTGGAGGTAGCTTGTTTTAATCTAGAATCGGTCGCTATAGTTGCACAAAGTATGGCGGATAGAGTTGAGTTTTGTGATGATTTTAAAGTAGGAGGAACCACTCCAAGTATTGAGAATACTCTTAAAGCAAGACGTTTATTTTCAAAAGAATTGCTAGTAATGATTCGGCCAAGAGGAGGAAATTTTAATTATTCGGATACTGAATTTAATGAAATCAAAAGTTCAATTAAGGAGTTTAAAAATACTGGTATTGAAGGATTTGTATTCGGAATATTAACGCAGGATAACAAAATTGATTTTGAAAGAAATTCAGAGCTAGTTAACTTGGCAAAGCCACTACCTTGTAGTTTTCATAGAGCTATTGACTATACGGATGATTATTTTGAAGCAATCAAAACTTGTATTGAAATCGGGTTTAAAACAATATTAACATCCGGACATAAATCAAAAATAGAGTTGGGAATGGATAAAGTGCAAGAGGCAATTTTTCATTTTGGGAATAAAATTCAAATTATGCCAGGTGGTAGTTTACGGTCTTCAAATGCTAAGAAAATAAAAGAGATAACTAAAGCATCTTATTATCATACCTCCGGAATTACGGACGCAACAGAAATTGCAAATCTCAATGAAATTAATGCTCTTAAAGACTGCCTTTCCAATGAGTAAAAATAGGTGTTTAATATTTTTAATATTTTTCAATTCCTTCATTATATGGTCTCAAAATTGGGAACGCTCACTTTCTAAAGAGAATTGGAAAGTTCAAAAATTTTCAGATAATGTTTGGAGTAAAGCTCATGTTCCGGGAACTATTCACACCGATTTATTATTGAATCATTATATTCAAGATCCTTTTTTTGGAAATAATGAAAAGCAATTACAATGGATTGAAGAACAATATTGGGTATATCAAACCAAATTTACTATATCTAAAAAGGAAATTCTGACTCAAAACAAAGAACTAATTTTTTACGGATTAGATACTGATGCATTAGTTTACGTTAATGATTCCTTAGTATTAGAGGCAAATAATATGTTTCGAACTTGGCGCATTCCTATTCAAAAATTTATTCATCAAGGTACGAATAAACTTCGCGTTGAATTTGAGTCCTCTTCATTAAAAGCCAAGAAAACTGCTGCGTTATCTCCATTTGTTTTACCTGGAGATGAGAAAGTATATGTAAGAAAAGCACCATATCAATTTGGTTGGGATTGGGGACCTCGTTTCGTTACTGCAGGAATATGGAAAAATGTTGTACTCCGTTTTTGGAATTCTGCTCAATTGGAATCCGTTTCCTACAGTCAAGAAAAATTAAACGATAAAATTGCCAACTTAAAAATTAAAACTACCGTAAACTGCAATAAGCCTGGTGTTTACTCTATTGAAATTAATAATAAAAAACAAGTTGTTTCTCTCAAAAAAGGAATTCAAATTGTAGAAGTTCCTTATCAAATAAATAATCCAAAAAAATGGTGGCCAAACGGACTTGGAGAGCCAAATCTATATAATTTTTCAGTTCAAATCCGACAGAAAAATAAATTATTAGATAAAAAAAATATGCAAATTGGACTAAGGACTATTGAATTAGTTCAGGAGAATGATTCGATTGGAAAAAGTTTTTATTTTAAAGTCAATGGTAGGAAAGTATTTATGAAGGGTGCTAATTATATTCCGCCGGAATCATTCCTGCCAAAAATGACCTATAAAAAATATGAAAATCTAATTGATACAGCAGTAAAATCCAATATGAATATGCTTCGCGTTTGGGGAGGCGGTGTGTATGAAAACGACATTTTTTATAGTTTATGTGATCAAAAAGGAATTTTAGTTTGGCAGGATTTTATGTTTGCTTGCGCTTTATTTCCAGGAGATGATGCTTTCATTTCTAATGTAAAACAAGAAGTGAAAGATCAAGTTATTCGTTTGCAAAATCATCCATGTATTGCGCTTTGGTGCGGAAATAATGAAGTGGATGAAGGCTGGAAAAACTGGGGTTGGCAGAAACAATACCAGTACTCAAAAAAAGATTCTACAACCATTTGGAATAATTATAAACGTTTGTTTGAGAAAGAAATCCCAAAGGTATTAGATTCTCTAGTATCTAAAGAAAATAGAAGATATTGGCCATCTTCTCCATCTATTGGTTGGGGTAAAAAGGAAAGCTTAACACAGGGAGATTCTCATTATTGGGGAGTATGGTGGGGAATGGAACCCTTAGAAAACTACACAAAAAAAGTAGGACGTTTTATGAGTGAATATGGTTTTCAAGGAATGCCAGATTATAAAACTTTTGAATCTTTTACCAAACCATTTGAAATGAATCTCACTTCTGAGTCGGTAAAAGCACATCAAAAGCATCCAACAGGATTTGAAACTATTCAAACTTATATGGAACGTGATTTTAAAATTCCAACTGCTTTTGAAGATTATATTTATGTGTCGCAATTACTACAATCAAGAGGTTTGAAATTAGCTATTGAAGCCCATAGATCTGCTATGCCATATTGCATGGGAAGTTTATATTGGCAACTTAATGATTGTTGGCCGGTTACTTCTTGGAGTAGTTCGGATTATTATGGACGTTGGAAAGCAGCGCAATATCAGGTGAAACGATCCTTCAAATCTAAATTAATTGTTATTAAAAGTGTTGAAAATAAAGACAATTTAGAATTGAGTTCTATAAAAGTTCAAATCGTTAATGATGGAATAATTGATGAGAAGGGAATTCTAAAATTAAGAATTTTAGATTTTAACGGAACGGAGTTATATAAAAAATCAAAATCAATTATCCTGCAATCCAATTTGGTAACGGATGCTATGGAGCTTTCAAAATCAGAAATTCCAGAAGAAAAGTTAAGGAAAAACTGTCTGATCTATGCGGAATTCATCAATTCAAAAGGAGAGAGTACAAGTACAGAATATTATTTTCTGTCACCAAAAGATTTAGATTTTCAAAAACCTAAAATTACTTATAAATTTATAGATTCTAATCATATTCAACTTTCTACAAATACTTTGGCAAAAGATGTTTATATTCAAGGAGATGCAATAGAATTAGAAGATAATTTTATAGATTTAATTCCAAATGAAAAACGAATAATTGCTTTTAAAGGCAAAAAATGTGTGTTGAAAATAAAGTGTTTGAATGATGTTTATCAATACTAAATCTTTTACTCTTCTGTTTTTAATCCTTTCTAATCCTTTCTAATCCTTACAAAAACAAGTTTTTTTATCTACTTCTTAAAAAATAAATTTAAAATACTGGTTCCTATTTTTCTTTCAAGGCCTCCTTTTGTGGTTGGAATTCCTGTAGATCTTGCAAATTTTTGCTTTGCTTGAGTGATTCCTAATAGTCTATTTAACGAAAATGAAAATCCAAATTTTCCCATGTTTTTTTTATTATTTGTTTAGTAAAATTATAAAAATTATCCTTAAAAATATATTATATTTTAAAGGATAATTTTTTGTGCGTTTTTGGTCTTGGCTTTAATTTAAAAAAATCTAATCCACCTACTTTTTCAACCTTTTATGTGTCTAATTTATGCATACTCTACCCTTATTAATATGATTTAATTTGGATAGAATATGCTACAAATAAGAAGGGAAACTTCTACTTTTTATTTAGGTTTTCTTTCGAACTGATTTTAGCTAAAACCCTGTAAAATCAATATATCGCAAATAACTTTGTTTAGAGATTTGTTTAAGTATTCTTTCTAAGTTTCTTTACTCTTGGTATTTTCTTATTGTATTTAAAAATCCTGAAATAACTTCTTTTATTTTCTCGTAATTATTTGATTTTTTGTTAGTTGGTTCTTCTAGATACAGCCTTCGGTTAACTTCAAGCATTATAGAAAATACATTTTTGTCTTTCTTGTAATATTCAATAGGAACAATTGTACCACTATAGGGCCAATCTAATCCCCAAGAAAAGCCTAATTTTCTAAAATATTCAATTGCATTTTCTGTAAGTTCTCTTGAGGTGTGAAAAGGGTCTACACCAATATTAAAATCAGGAGTATTTTTTGTTTGGTTAATGGCGCATTGTAATGGAGTAGAAGGGAAGGAGTGACAATCTATAATAAGGGCATTTCCTTCTTCCTGTAATTGCTTTTGTACAGCAGTTGAAAATTCTGAATGGTGCTTTCTGTAATAATTTTGAATTACATTTTCTCTTAATACAGGTGTTACTTCTCTAAGAACCTGTTCATTGTCACAACGCTCATATAAAACACCCATTCCAACTTCAGCCATTACTTCATCCTCATCATTTTCAAATCGTTCTACGTCGCAGAATATTCTTGAAAATGGAGTTACGATATTGGTGTCTTTTTCAGAATAAAACAAATCGTCAGTATACCAATCGGTGAGTTTTAAAATTTCATTTTGAATTATAGATTCATCAGCTACATAACCTTCATAAGAAGGTATGTAGGTTGATGAATGGGGTATGTGTAATAGTAACTTTTTCATTAATAATGACTGTATATATTTATTAAGTGATTTTTTACTTCAACGATTCTATTACATAAAGTACTATTTCCTTTTTCTTCTGCATGCTTTAAAAGACCTATAAGTTCATCAATTCTACTATAATTTCTTCCAATCCAAACGTTTGGTGATATATAATAACGATACGGATTGGTCGCCAATAATTCGACTTGTTCTTCAATAGTAAGACCCATTTGGTCGTTCATGGAGTAAGTAATTGGTTTCTTCTCAGTATAATGATCGACGTTCATTGCTATTATTTTATTTTGTTGTGTTACCAAGGTTCCACCATAGGGTATTTTATCAGAAAATGTTACCGAATCTCCATCAAAATAATAGGCAATCTCTGGGCCTTCAACAAGACATATTTTTGCCTCCCTATTTTTATCCGCTTCTATTTTAGATTTTACCCATTTGCAATGAGCTATTATTCTCTCGTGCAGTTCCGATGTTTTGTCAACTTCGTACTCAGCGATTTCTTGACTACTCACTCCGTCTATATTAGTTCCTGGATTATTGTCAAAATCACCATTTGTATTAAAATGAATTGGGATTTGCATAAAAATGGCATATCCCGTTTTTAATATGATATATGGAAACTTGCCATAACCGTTTATGAATAATTTATGTTCATACCAATTTTCTACTATATTATCTTGAAGGCATACTATACAAGTGTACTTGTCAATTTCATTTGGTGAAAAATTAGTAAATGAAGGAATGAATACAACACGCTTGTATTGTGTAGAAATTAAAAATGGCGTTTCTGCAATTTCATTGTTATTGAATGCTGCAGCTTCGAAGTTGTAATTTTCGTGATAATACAAAATGGTGTAAGGCGCTACATTAGTTAAATCTAGAATCGTGTTTAACTGGTTGTGTTCAATGTTTAAATATAAACATTGTGATTCTTTTTCAAAATAGTCAATCACCTTAATGGTGGTCTCAGTGGTGGATTTTTTTACGGCATCAAAATTAATTCTTCTGCCTTTTTTTAGGATAATCTGAAATGTTTTTTTCATACAAATAAGTTTAAGTTAAAAATTTCTTATTTGTATTTCGATAAATAGGTGTCTGGGTAAACTTACGTTTATTTTGACCGGACGGGCCCGTATTGTTTTACCACCGTGGTGTCTTCACTCGGTTGGTACCCTTAATGGGTTCGAAATACTTTGCAAGTATATTAATTATTTATTTAAATTGATTAATTAATTTTATTATTATTTCTATAAA
>CAILWV010000008.1 GCA_903838055.1 uncultured Bacteroidota bacterium
TTATTTCAAATACATACATTATAGTTCCGACTTGTCTGTCAATTCCATCTGGGCTTGGACTCCATTTAGTGCTCAATGCTGCTTTTTTTGCTGCATTCATCAAACAAGTATTTGAATTAGTTGTGCCTCTGTAGCCAGGGCTTGCTTCAATAGCATTTCCATTCTTATCGACTGTAATTTTTACCACAACATTACCGTATTCGTTTCCGCAATTGTTCTCGGGTTTAGGAGTTGTAATTGCTTTTCTACCGGCAAGTGAATAACCCGAGCCATTTCCTTTTCCATTTCCACCTCCATTTCCGCCACCACTACCAGAGCCAGTTCCAGCTCCTGTTCCCGTGCCATTTCCACTTCCATTTCCGCCACCACTTCCTCCTCCAGAACCTCCCGAACCAGAATAACCATTAGAATTTATATCACCATTAGCTCTGCCTTGATTTCCAGATGTGCTTGATGTTCCGTCGCCTCCTTTTTTATTTCCATGAAGTAAGTTTGCTACAGCATCATCTACTTTTCTAACTTCCGGCTTTTTAGCTTCAATAGGTTTTACTACGGGTTTAATTACTACTTTCGGATTTTTTATAGGCTCGTTTTTTGGAATTATAACGTCCGTTTTATCAGCATTCGTTTCTTCAGAAATTATATCTTCTTGAGGCGTTTCTTCAGCTACAACAGGTTTAGTGTTGGTTTTTACATCTAGTTCTTTACTTTCAAAATTTGCTCCAGATCCAAAATCGGTATCTCCAAAATTGACAGTTACTCCGCCACCACCACCGCCTCCAGCCATTGCTAATAGTTCAGCGTCAGATGGTGGCCAAAATCGAATTAAAAATAAAATACAAAGAAGTATACAATAAAGAATTGTAGCGATAATCAGAGATTTTTTTTTGTCTGATAAAGAAGAATTGAGCGTGCTCTTTATTGCTAACGATGTTAACCCCATAATATCTTTTTTTGTTTAACGTTGAAATATACTAAAAATTGTGGTTTTTTCAATTAATTTTTTTGTCAAGACTTATCTTTAGCCATATATATCCTATAGTACCTGAAATTAGGGATGCAATTAATATCATTAATTTTGAATTATTAATAATTTGTTTATCTTCAAATGCTAATAAAGTGATGAAAATAGACATTGTAAATCCTATTCCTCCAAGAAATCCAACTGCAATTAATTGGTTCCAATTGATGTCTTTTGGTAATTTGGTTAGTTTTAATTTTAGTGCAATAAAAATAAAGGAAACAATTCCAAGTGGTTTTCCAAAGGTTAGTCCAAATAGAATTCCTAGTGAATAGGGTTCCGTAATAATTTGAATCCAATTTTTATCAATATTTATTGCAGTATTGCATAAAGCAAATAAAGGAATAATCATAAAAGCGATAGGGAAATGTAACCAACTTTGAAGTTTATAGGAAATGGAATTTTCTTTACCATCTTCAAACGGAATTACAAATGCCAATAGAATACCTGTAATGGTGGCGTGAACACCAGAATTCAACATAAAATACCACATAAAAACACCTCCAATTAAATATAAAATAAGAACTTTCACCTTTAATCGATTCATAATTAAAAGCAAAACAAAAATTCCAATCGATAGTAGTAGATTAGTAAAATAAATTGTTTTGGTGTAAAATACAGCTATCATTATTATTGCGCCCAAATCGTCAATTACTGCCAAAGCCGTTAGAAAGATCTTTATTGATAGTGGTACGCGGTTTCCTAATAAGGATAAAACACCTATAGCAAAAGCAATATCGGTGGCCATTGGAATTCCAAATCCAGAGCGAGTAGGTAAGTGTAAATTAAAATATAAATATAATAATGCTGGAATTAACATGCCTCCTAGAGCCCCAAAAATAGGAAGTATTGCAACTTTTAATTTGGATAATTCCCCAATATATACTTCTCTTTCTAATTCCAATCCAATTAATAAAAAAAATAGCGCCATCAAGCCATCATTTATCCAAAATTCAGCGGCATGGTTAGCTATGTGAAAATGCCAAATAGCAATATATTCTTCTGAAAAAAACGAGTTAGCAAGAAATAATGAAAGGATAGTACAGATTAATAAAACCAATCCCCCGGCTCTTTCGCTATTAATAAAAGATAGAAATAAATTGTTTTTTTTAATTAAGGCCATTTTTTATAATAAAAAATTTTAGTTTTTATATATTGAGGAAAAATTATTGAATAATACATTTCCTCTTTTTTCAATTTATACTTAGTGAAAATGTAGTAATTCTAAATATTCTCAATAAATCATTCCAGAGCTGTGGTCCTTTTTTGCTCCTGTAACACTTCCTAAAACATTTATTTCATTTCTTAATTTTAGAACTCCAAGCAAAGCAAAAATTAACGCTTCTTTATATTCTAAAAGTTCAGAGTCTGGAATTATAAGTTCTATGGTAGGTAAATGAAACTGCATTCGCTCCATTAAATATATGTTGTAAGCACCTCCTCCGGTCACTAATATTTTACCTTTTTTTGAAGGAAGTGCCTTTGCCGTTTGTATTGCAATATGCTCGGTAAAAGTAAACATTTTATCGTGGTAAGTAATTGAATATTTTTCTATTAAGGGCAAAACAATTTCCTTTACAAATTCAAATCCGAGGGATTTAGGGAACGATTGCGAATAATATTCTAAATTATTTAATTCATTTAATAATTCGGAATCCAAATTTCCTTTTCGAGAAATTTCTCCTTTATCATCATAATTTAATCCCATTTTATTGGAATAATAATTCAATACAGTGTTTACAGGTGAAATATCAAATGCAATTCTGCGGTTATTTTCTTCAAAAGAAATATTAGAAAATCCTCCTAAATTAAGACAGTAATCATATTCTGAAAACAATATCCTGTCGCCGATTGGAACTAATGGCGCGCCTTGACCACCTAATTTAACATCTTGTACACGAAAATCACAAACAACTTTGACTCCAATAATTTTGGCAATATTTGGCAAGTTTCCTATTTGAAGTGTAAGTCCATTTTGTGGTTGGTGTAAAATCGTATGACCATGAGAACAAACAGCATCTATGTCATTAAGATTGTATTTGGTTATGAATTCTTTTATTATACTTCCTAAAAGAATCGTGTAATTTTCGTTAAGTTGCCTTAGTTTTTCATCTGAAAAAGTTATTGCTTTTTTTAATTGATTAACCCAATCTTCAGAGTAAGAAATAGTTTCCTTTCCCAAAATTTTAAAACTCCATTCTTTGTCTAAAACGTTAAATTCAACTGTTACTATATCGATTCCATCTAGCGATGTGCCTGACATCACTCCGATTACTTTGTAGGTTTTATTAAACATTGGCTAAAATTACGAAAACGTTTGAGAAATTAATGAAAATATGCTACTTTTGAGGTCTAAAATTAAGTATTTACTAAATAATATCCCTCAAAAATATGAATTTTAATCTTACCGAAGAGCATTTGATGATTCAGCAAGCTGCCAAGGATTTTGCTCAAACCGAATTATTACCTGGAGTTATTGAAAGAGATGAACATTCTAAGTTTCCAACAGAACAAGTCAAAATGATGGGTGAACTTGGGTTTATGGGAATGATGGTAGATCCGAAATATGGTGGATCAGGATTGGATAGTGTTTCCTATGTATTGGCTATGACAGAAATTGCAAAAGTAGATGCTTCGGCAGCAGTAATTATGTCGGTTAACAATTCCTTAGTTTGTGCAGGAATGGAGAAATATTGTAACGAAGAACAAAAAATGAAATATTTAGTCCCGCTTGCTAAAGGGGATGTTATTGGAGCTTTTTGCTTGTCGGAACCAGAAGCAGGAAGTGATGCTACTTCCCAAAAAACTACTGCAATTGATATGGGAGACCATTATTTATTAAATGGTACTAAAAACTGGATTACAAATGGTTCAACCGCCTCTACTTATTTGGTAATTGCTCAAACTCATATTGAAAAAGGACATAAGGGAATTAATGCTTTTATTGTTGAAAAAGGTTGGTCTGGATTTGATATAGGGCCTAAAGAAAAGAAAATGGGGATAAGAGGAAGTGATACACATTCTTTAATGTTTAATGATGTAAAAGTCCCAAAAGAAAATAGAATTGGCGATGATGGATTTGGTTTTTCTTTTGCAATGAATGTATTAAATGGAGGAAGAATAGGTATTGCGTCTCAAGCATTAGGAATTGCAACTGGAGCTTATGAAATTGCATTAAAATATTCTCATGAAAGAAAAGCTTTTGGAAAAGAAATTTTTAATCATCAAGTAATCGCATTTAAATTGGCAGATATGTATGTAAAAGTAACTGCAGCCAAACTATTGATTATGAAAGCAGCTTGCGAAAAAGATGAAGGTAAAGATATTGCACATTCTGGTGCAATGGCTAAATTATACGCTTCTGAAATAGCACTAGAAGTTGCCAACGAAGCAGTTCAAATTCATGGAGGTAATGGGTATGTTGCAGAATACCATGTAGAACGAATGATGCGAGATTCTAAAATCACTCAAATTTATGAAGGAACGTCTGAAATTCAAAGAATTGTAATTTCTAGAGGTTTGGTTTAATTATTAATTTGAATTCAAATAGTATACCCTTTCAGAAATTCATTTTTTGAAAGGGTATTTTTATTATTTTAGCCTTTGTAAATACTAAATATGAAAAATGTAATTATTACCGGGACTTCACGAGGAATAGGATTGGAATTAGCATTATTATTTGCTTCACAAGGGCATCAAGTGTTAGCTGTTTCACGAAAAGTTTCGCCTCAATTGTTAGGGAATCCAAATATAACTTGTCTTTCTGTAGATATTTCTTCAGAAAAACAAATAAATGAAATAGTTGCATTTTTAGAATCTACTTGGAAAAATGTAGATATTATTATTCATAATGCAGGATTGTTAGTTAACAAACCTTTTTTAGAAATTACACCTAGTGATTTTGAAAAAGTGTACAAAGTAAATGTTTTTGGAGTTGCACATTTAACACAAATTTGCATACCTTTTTTAAATCCTGGAAGTCATGTAGTGTCTATAAGTTCTATGGGAGGTATTCAAGGAAGTATGAAATTTCCTGGACTTGCTGCCTATAGTTCTAGTAAAGGAGCATTAATCACTCTTTCAGAATTATTGGCAGAAGAATATAAAGAACAAGGAATAGCTTTTAATGTTTTAGCTCTTGGAGCGGTTCAAACGGAAATGTTACAAGAGGCATTTCCTGGATATAATGCTCCAACAACTGCCAAAGAAATGGCAGATTATATAATGAATTTTGCCTTGACAGGAAATAAACATTATAACGGAAAAATAATGCAGGTCTCTTCTACAACTCCATAGTTTTGAGTGAAGTTTTATCTAAATATTTACCTGAACATTCTGTAGTGCCTTGTTTTGAATTAATCAAGTCTAATAGAGTGCATTTAAAAATCGTTAATGAACGACAGACTCGTCATGGGGATTACCGTAAAGGCCCTTCTGGTAAACACGAAATTACAGTAAATGCCAATTTAAATAAATACCGTTTTTTAATTACGTTGGTACATGAAATTGCCCATTTAGTAGCTTTTGAAAAGTTTGGAAGAAATATTAAACCGCACGGAGTAGAGTGGAAGTTAACTTTTCAGCAATTAATGGTTCCTTTTATTAATCCTCAGATTTTTCCTAATTCTGTATTGCCATTAGTTGCTAGGCATTTTAAAAACCCTTCAGCGAGTAGTGATACCGATGCGCATTTAGCTTTTGCATTGAAACAATTTGATGAACGTAAACCAGATATTCACTTTATTCATGAAGTTCCAAGTGGAAGTTTATTTAGAATAAAAAATGGTAGAATTTTTCAAAAAAAAGGTCTTCGTACTAAGCGATATGAATGTCTAGAGGTTCATACTGGAAGGTTATTTTTGTTTAATGCAAATGCCGAAGTTGAAATTATTCCTGGTTAAATGTTTAAATACATTTAATAGTAAATTAAACTATTTAAACTTTTCAATATTGATTTTTATTAAGAAATAATAGACTTCCTTTTATTATTTATTTTATTTAACGAAATTTTCAATATTCTTATACATTAAAAAGCCTCCTCAAGAAATTGAGGAGGCTTTGAATTATTTAGATTTCTTAAAGACTATCGTTTAATCACGCGTAGTGTTTTAACAACATCGCCTTGGCTTACAATTACATTGTAAACTCCAGATGCGTAGTTAGCACCTACTTCTAATCCTTCAATTTCTGTAGTTTGTAGGATTCTGATTTCAACTAAATTTCCAAGCATATCATAAACTTTAATTTGTAAAGCTTCTTCACTACTAGTTTTAATATCTAGTTTGAAGTTTTCTGCAAATGGGTTTGGATAAGCTATAGCTTTAAATTCTATAGCATCTTCAATTCTAACTGAACTTCCACATGCTTTAATCCAAACATTTACTGGCGTACTATATGCTAAAGTGGCACATGGACCGCTTGTTAATTTAACACGGAACCAAATATTACCAGCTGCAGAATTAACTGCACTTATAGTAGCGCCTGTAGCACCATCAATATCAGTCCAAGTTGCAGCTACTGTTGTATTAGTAACAGCTGTTGCGCTTGATCCTGCATTATAATATTGCCATTGGATTGCACCTACATAACCTGTAGCTAAAGTTAGAGTTTTAGCACCACTACAAACAGATGTTGCAAATGTAGTAGCTCCTGCATTTCCAGAAACTGCAGTTGCTTTAGCAGCAGCACTAACTGTAACTGTTACAACATTTGATGTTGAAGTAGAACAAGCTCCACTTGACACAACAA
>CAILWV010000009.1 GCA_903838055.1 uncultured Bacteroidota bacterium
AATAAAATAATTTACAAAAATTGAATTGCTTTCAAAATAAAACTATAGACAAACTACATACAAATATAGACTAAAGGAAGCAGAAAGAGGTCGGAAAAAAAAATTAATATAAAATCAATTATTCGAAGTTCTTAATTGTTTTCTGCTTTTATAAGATTTTAAATATTCCCCTTTAGGCTTTCCATCGTCAAAAGAACTGAAAATAAAAGGAAAAGCTGCTTTATGACGAGCATCTTCATTAGAAAAACCTTCATATTCAATTCTGTAAATAGCAGAATACATTTGGGCTCTACCAATACCGTGATAACAATGAATAAGAACTGGATAATTATTTGGATTATCCATGATTTTAAAGAAAATATCCAAATTCTTTTGGTTTGGAACTTGATCTGACCCATCATTAAAATAATTTACCCCAGGTATTCTTTCAATAGCTTGCTTTTCGGCAGTCAACTCAGCCGGAATTTCTGGATTATTTACATCGTCACCAGTCCCAGGAAAACGCAAATCAATAATCGATTTAATATGATATTTTTTTACATAACTTTCTATTTCGTCAGGCGGTATTACTCCGCTTTTATATACTTTACCTTCGGTAATAGTCATAAAGTTATGATTAATATGACGATCGTAAACATATTTTCCACTAATTCCTATTACTACCAGTAGTATTAATGCAATTATTTTCTTTTTTAATTTCATATCTTATTTATTAAAATAATTTTTAGTCAATATTCTTTCTTAATATTTCAATTATAATTTTACAAATTTACTAAATAGCATAAGTATAATTGAAAATATATTGATAATAAATAATTTATTGATTAATTTGCATAAAATTAGAACCTGTCTTTAAATGATATCTATCACCCGTCTTTTCGATTTTCCATATTATCAATTAGAAAAAAACAACCTATCTGCCTGCTTAGTAACTAAATATAATGGAAAATGGGTAGAAACTTCCACTAAAGAATATATAGCCAAAGCAAATTCTATTTCAAGGGCATTACTGCGACTTGGAGTTGAAAAAAATGATAAAATTGCTATTATTTCTTCAACTAATAGAACCGAATGGAATATTATGGATATTGGAGTATTACAAACTGGTGCGCAAACTGTACCTATTTATCCAACTATTTCCGAAGAGGATTATGAATATATTTTAAACCATAGCGAAGCTGTTTATTGCTTTGTTTCTGATGAGGAAGTTCTTCGAAAAGTAAATCTAATCAAAAAAAATGTACCTCTATTGAAAGAAGTATATTCATTTAATGAAATTTTAGACTGTAAAAATTGGACTGAACTATTAGTTCTAGGCGAAGATACTTCAAATCAAAATCTTGTAGATGAAAGAAAAGATAAAGTATTACCTGAAGAATTAGCCACAATTATTTATACCTCTGGAACCACAGGAAAACCAAAGGGTGTAATGCTATCTCATAATAATATTGTTTCTAATGTATTAGATAGTTCACCTAGAATTCCATTTGAAGAAGGAACAAGTAGAGCATTAAGTTTTTTACCTATTTGTCATATTTTTGAAAGAGTAATTTTATATATCTACCAGTATTATTCTGTTTCTATTTATTTTGCAGAAAGCATTGACAAACTCTCTGAAAACATCAATGAGGTAAAACCAACAGTTTTTTCAGTAGTTCCAAGACTTTTAGAAAAAGTATATGATAAAATAATTGAAAAAGGTTCTGCTCTTACTGGTATCAAACGCAAATTATTCTTTTGGTCTGTTGATTTAGGATTGCGATACGAGCCTTACGGAGCAAACGGTATCTGGTATGAATTTCAATTAAAAATAGCTCGAAAATTAATTTTTAGCAAATGGAAAGAAGGATTAGGAGGTAATTTAAGTGTATTAGTTTCTGGAAGTGCTGCTTTACAACAAAGACTAACTCGAGTTTTTGCTGCCGCAGAAATGCCCGTAATGGAAGGTTATGGCTTAACAGAAACTTCTCCTGTTATAACCGTTAATGACATGAGAAATTACGGATTTAAAGTAGGAACTGTTGGTAAAGTAATTCAAAATGTGGAAGTTAAAATTGCTCCCGATGGAGAAATACTATGCAAAGGTCCAAATGTTATGATGGGATATTACAAAGATGAAAAACTAACTAACGAAGCAATCTATGATGGTTATTTTCATACTGGAGATATTGGCGAAGTGGATAGCGAAGGATTTTTGAAAATTACCGATCGTAAAAAAGAAATGTTTAAAACCTCTGGAGGGAAATATATAGCGCCACAAATTATTGAAAATACAATGAAACAATCTTTATTCATTGAACAAATTATGGTAATCGGTGATGGAGAAAAAATGCCAGCAGCGTTTATTCAACTTAATTTTAGTTATATTAAAAGTTGGGCTGTCAAAAATGGATTTGATATTGGAAATCTAAATGAAGAAATAATTTCGAATTCTAAAGTAATTCAAAAAATTCAAGAAGAGGTAGACCTTTATAATGAAAAATTTGGCAATTGGGAAAAAATCAAGCGTTTTGAATTAACTCCGACTGTTTGGAGTATTGATAGTGGAGAGCTAACCCCTACCCTTAAACTAAAACGGAAAATAGTCAAGGAAAAATACATACAACTATATAATAAAATATACCAATCCTAAATTATTATAAAACAAAAAACCTTCGAAAAAATAATATTTTAGACTGCACCCAAAAGTTTAGACAAATTTATAATTAATTTTGATAATAATGAGTTCGATATTTTATCGGACTCATTTTGTTTAAATTTGATTTGATTCTTTCGTTATTGTAATATCTTATATATTGTTTGATTTC
>CAILWV010000010.1 GCA_903838055.1 uncultured Bacteroidota bacterium
AAAAAATATTTTTTTATGGAAATAGAGGAAGTTGAAGACGATGTTTTATGTTCAATAGTACATTACAGAGATAGTGAACATTATAGCGCTTATTTAAATGTAGAACCTGTGATTTTAAGAATTGTTAAAAAGAGAGCGACGAAAAGAGATGAAATTGAATGTATATATAGCTTAAGAGTAGCTGATAGAGAGAGAATGCCTAATAATCTTAGGAGATTTCATAAAGGTATTATGGTCAGTATAAAAATATATAATGTTACGAAAAATGAATCAGAGAGTATATACGAAGAGATTTTAGGAAAGTTCAAGATTTTAAATAAAAGTGATATATATAGGCCTAGTTATAAATATGATTATTATTATACAAATCCTTATAATCTCCCTCAATATCCGAAAAATACTCGTGTGACACTAATGGATATATTTTTTACTACATATGAACAATCAAAAATATATAGTTTCCCTAAATATTTTGAAACAAAGGAATATGTTGAATGTAAATAATAATAGTATGATTTATTGTTGTTATGGCATAATAATCAAAAAAATAACATCATAATATATTTAGAAAATCATAAATTTAACAAAACCTTTAAAAAACGTTCTTTAATAAATTAGAAAAATGGATAGACATGGTATTTTAATAGAAGAATTAGTTTCGTTGATTAGATATAACCAACGAAGAAATATAACCGCAGAAATTTTAGGACATATCACAGGTATTGAAGAAAATGGTTGTGAAATCATTTTCCGAAAAGACAATGAGTTTTTATACAACATAGTACTTAAAGAAAGTACTTATAGTTTAGAACACCGATTAGATTTTTCTGGGTTTGCAATAGCAAGAGATATTAAGGAACTTTTGAATAATTAAAAATTAAAACACACAACAACCTTATACTTTTGATAAAAGTATAATATGATTAGCATTGATAATCAGTTAGTTATGTATATTTCATTATTTTAACTTATACTTTTATTGTTTTTATTAGGTAAGTATAAGTTTTGCCCTTAAATTTGTATCTTAATAATAACAAATAGAAATTATGAGTATTAAAGGACAAAATACAACTACAACATATATTGAATGGAATGACTTCATTTCAATAATCACAAGATTAGAAAAAGATGAGAATTATAAATTCTGTCTTTTAATTTCAATTGGCGTATTTACGGGTTTAAGAATTTCAGATTTATTAAGTCTTACTTATTCAGATTTATTAAGTAATGAAACTTTCACATTGAGAGAGATGAAAACAAAAAAACAAAGAAGTATCAAAGTGAATAAAGACTTAAAAGAGATTGTTGGCAGGATTGTTTTAAAATCCAATATAACTAACTTAAATCAACTTATATTCATCAACAAGTATGGGACTAAATCAATTGATAAATCTTATGTGAATGTAAAACTTAAAGAGTTAGTGAAAAAGTATAGAATAAAATTAGATGGTAATGTTTCAACACATACTTTTAGAAAAACACTTGGTAGAAGGGTAATGGAAGTAAATAATTACTCAAATGAAAGCCTTGTTTTGTTGATGGAACTTTTTGGTCATTCAAGTATGAGTATAACAAAACGATACCTAGGTATAAGAGAACAAGAAATTCATAATGTTTATGATAGTTTAACTTTTTAAGGTAGCTGATCAATCCGATGTCCGTTTGATTATTTGTAATAAAAAAATTATTTCTATATTTGTTACTAATACACTACCAAGTAGCGACTATCCAACCAAAATTAGGTTGATTGTAGCTGTTTTGTAGCGACAATATAAAAGTTGGCAGAGATTTTTAAAGAAACTTGAAAATTAAAGGAAATTTTGAAACATTATGAAGAAGTTTTTAGTTGTAATCATATTAATATTTTTTAGTTGTAAAAATGACACAAAAATTGAAAGTGTAGAGAAAAAGCATATTTCTAGAATTGACGCATTAACTGAAATTAGCTTTAGAAGGTCATATGTTGACCATCAGAATTTAACGAAAAAAGAACTTGATGAATTATATAAATCAAATCCATATTTAGAAGATTATACTATTTATAAGCAAAAACCAAAATTGTTTAACGAATTAAAAAAAATAAAAGTTTTAGAAGGAAATGAAAACAATATTTCCTTATATACTAATCGATTTGAAAATATTTATTCTAAAAATGTAAAATATTTAGATTCGGAAAAAAAAATTTCATTTAAATATTCTTCGGACTTTACCAAATCGAATCCCATAGAAATTCAAATATTAAAGAATAATGTTTTAACCAAAAGGAAAGTTGAAATTGAAGGTGATAATTTTATTGGAATGATGTTAGAAGATATTGACAATGATGGCGTAAAAGAAATTTTAATTTTATTTAACTTTTATGTTATGAATGGTGACAACTATATATTAACGGTTTATAAATATGTGGAATAAGAAAAACCTCTGCCAACAGCTGTTTCAAGAAATGGCGAGGCTCGGGATTTATTAGAAATTGGAAAGGTCTTTAATTAAAAGTTTTGTTTATATTTGTGAAGGCTTGGTCTTGGTTCATCGCCACTTCTTGAAGAAGTGAGACGTTGTGCGTCATTTTGGCGGAACATAAAAAAACAAATTATGAGATTATCTTTATTCCTGTTTTTAGCAATAACATTAAATTCTTTTTCTCAAGAAAAAAAGATTAGTTTAGAATCAATTATACTTGGTGGAAAGCTAGAAAATTTAAATGGAGTAAATAAGACTAGCTATAAAGAATTTCAATATAGTGATGTGATGCTGATAAATGTTACTATAGATTCCAAAGCACTTCTTTTTTTATATGATACAGGTTCGCCTATATCTTTAATTTCTGATGAAATCGCAAAAAATGATAATGTTTTAATGCAAATCCCTTTGAAAGATGGTTTGGGTAAAGAAAAAAAAGGAGACGTTATAATAAAAAATTTATTAATAAATGAAGTTTCATTTAACAATATTGCTTTTGCAACGATGGATTTCAAAGAATTAAACAAAAAATCGTGTTTAAAAATTGATGGGATTTTAGGGGCTAATGCAATAAAATTATGTAATTGGAAAATAAATCCTTTAGAACAGACTATTTCTTTCTCTAATACACCTTTTAATAATAAAGATTCTAAAATTTTTAATGTAGAATATTACCAAGGTTTAGTTCCAATTGTTAATGTTTCCATTAATAATAAAAATGTTTGGGCATCTGTAGATACTGGTTTTGATAAATGTTTTAAATTAAATGATTCTTTTTTTTTAAATAATAATAAAGTTGTTTATGGTCACGGCAATTATTTTAATACTATTAACGATGAAAGTGAACAAAAAATAAAAAAAACGATTACTGATACTATTAAGATTGGTAATATTTCTTTTAGTAATTTGAAAACTCTTGTTCTTAATGATAAGTCATCTATTGGAATGGGGTTTCTCAAAAAATATATTATACTTTTAAATAATACTGAAAAAAAGATTTGTTTGTCAGAAATAACAAGTTCTTCATCCCAAAAATTTGATTTGGAATATAGCATAAAAGTTTCTGTAAATAAAAAAAATCAATTATTTGTTTCATTCTTATGGGAAAATGAAGAAACTAAAAGCCAAAATATTAAAATAGGTGATATTATTTTATATGTAAACGGTATAAATTGTGAAAATATTTCAGAAGAAACATTTTGTAAAATCAAAACAGAATTTATAATTAAAGATGCTTTGAATATTGTTTTTTATAAAAGACAAGATGAAGTCAATTTAGTTAGTCGAAATTAATAATTTAGCTAAAATTTATTTTGTAAAAAAAACGAACGCACAACAGCGGTAATTTTAAAGAACTACGAAAATGCGACAAGTAATTCTCACTATAATAGCAACACTGCTGGTTACGAGTAGTTTTTCACAAACTACCTTAACAAATAGCTCTAATCAAACGCGTGTTCAAAAACCTATTGAACAAGAAAATTTTTCAATTTCAACAAAGGACACTTTAAAATATCAGTTTCAAAACATATCAAACAATAAGGCACTTTATAAGAATTTCAAAGTGGACATAGGTTCAATAAACTATGGACAGCCATTAATTCATTATGATTTTTACCTCACCAATAACTCAGACACACCTTTAGTTATTCAACATGCATATTGGGCAGAACCTTCATTTTCCCCAAATTATAGTATTAATCCAATAGCAAAAGGAGAAACTTGTTTACTTACTTATTCATTAAAAGATACCAAAAAGCAAGGTGTATTTTCAAAAACTGGTACAGTTATAACAAATCTTGGCAATTTCAATATTAATTTTAAAGGAGTAAATCTCCCACCTGATATATTCATTAACCATCCAATAAAAATTGATACAATTAAACTTGGCGAAAAAATAATTTCAGAGTTTAAGATTCACAACAAGTCTGAAACTCAGGCTCTGATAATTGAAGATGTACAAATTAATTTAAAAACATTAATTAACTATGACAATGATGAAGTTAATAAATATCAGAATACAATTCCGCCGAACTCTTACAGAACATTTAAAGCTTCATTTTTCCCCGATACTGTTGGTGACAGTTCTTCAAAAATTAATATTAAAATTAATGGAATAACGGTTGAACATTTAATATTTGCTACTGTCCAACAATTAAAGAATAAAAATAAACCAAAATCCTTTCGTAAAAGAAGTTTAAGTAAATAAAATTTATAGAATAGGCAAAACATAAGAAATTAGAAATCATGCAAAATATTAAAATTTTATTGTTTATCTTATTTTCATATATTATTTCAGCTCAGGAACGAACTGTATTCGGAATTGTTAAAGATAAATTATTAAATTAAAGAATCTATTACTATGCCAATAACAAAATATTCTCCTTCCTTATCGACTTAAATAAAAGAAAAATGAAAAAACGATACTACCTTTTACTCTTAATTATAATCACTCCTTTTGTTGCGTATTACCTATTTGTAAATACAGAGTGGTTTGTTCCCAAACAAAAGGAACTATCCAATTCAAAAGGGTTGTTCAAAGAACTTTTTAGGGAAATTACAAAATTTGATAGAGAATCAGATACTATTTATTTTTCAGAATGGACTGTACGACCTTGTGGAAATAATGGTCCTTATGGCTTGTCAAAATATGAAATGAAAATGACAAAAATAAATTACATAAAACAAAATCCATATTTTATATATATTGACAGAAGATCCATCGATGAAGTAAGTTTCATAGATAATAAAGTGATTATTTCAGGAATCACAGGAGGTTGTCCAGGCTCTAATAATTGCTTTCATTCTGAGGTAACCGAATTTGACATAAATTCAAAAAAAGGAGTGGTTATTTATAGGCTAAACTATAAAATTATAGATAAAAGTACTGTTCAGATGGATGTTACAGGCAACTCAGAAAAAAAAATAAAATTATTGATGAAATATAAAAATGGGAAATGGTTTTCAAAAAAATTAAATTAAAATCCGATAAACACAAGTAATATATGAAAAAAATTCTATACATATTATTTTTGCTTATCACTGGCTTATCTTATGGGCAACAAACCTACAAAGTTACAGAAGGAGAATTGCAGTTTGTAAGTTTTAAAAAAGGTATAATTATAAAAAAAGCAGATGGTTTTTATCGCCTAGAGCCTAGAGAATATAACGAAGAAAAATTTCAACTTACAAAACTTGAGCCAAGTGAATTTGAAAAACTTAAAAACTATGAAACTACAGTTTTTAAAAATGATATTATAAAGAATTTTGATTTACACAGCTTAAAGGATATAAAATTCACCTATACTGATGAAGATAAAGAGGAAGATTATGGTTTTCTTTTTAATGAGTTTCTGTTTGCGAGCTTTAGAAAAAACGAAGAAAATAAATTACCAAAATTTGATGATTTATCTCCTTTTATATTCATTCAAATCAATAGTTTAAAATTTATATACATTTTTGAAAATGGAGTTTATATCCTTCCAACAAAAACAGGGTTAAAAGTATTAGTAACTAATAATTACAGCGATGAAACTATATTTAGTATTGAAAAACACATAACAACCACAGATGAAATTAGTTTATGTTCAGATAAAATATATTCCAATCAAGATGACTATTATAGTACATCGATAAAAAAAGAAAAATACCAACTTATCAATAAGCTTGAAAAAACAGTGATTTCTAAAAAGTATGATTCTATTTTTTTAAACAAAGTAATAATTGGTCAGAACAAAAAAGGATATGATATTTATAATTATCAACATAAAAAACTTAATCAAAAACCAGTTAAAGCATTTCAAATTTACCGTAATAAAATTCAATTCCTTCAAGATAATGAATGCATAACAACCGATTACAGCGGAATCGAAACAGAATCTAAAAGATTTGGTTTTTTTGAAACGCCATATATGCCTGATGGAACTAAACTTTTTATATTAAATATTACAAAAGACAAAAATGATTTCGTTCTTGATGTGAATAAAGGAAGAGGTGGTCGTTCAGAAAAGGTAGTAAAACTCATTAACACAGAAAATATTGAAAACTTCTATTTTCCCAATAACAAATCGGATGATTATTGGGGTGATTTATATTCATATGAGTCATGTTGCATATATTATCAGATGAAAGATAAAAGTTATGGTTTTGGCACTTTAAATGAATTTATAAAATCCGATAATGATAATAGAGGCATTGAATTAAATGATTTTAAGAATTTACAAGAAGTAAAAGTTTTCAACATTCAAACATCAAGAAATGGGAAATTTTTCAAGCTAAAAAAGAATAATCTATACCTATATTATCCGCTTCAAAAACAATTTAAATATAAAACATTAAATGATTTTCAAGGATATTATGCCAGATTCGAACTTCCTAGCGGTCAAAAAGGATGGTTGACTTTAGACGGGAAAGAATATTTAGACGAATAAAAAAACAGCATGATTTCCAGCAGAAAGTTGTTCGACAGAAATCAAAAATGATACAATCATAATAAAATTTGGGATAATATCAAATACCGCTCTAGTTGGTGAAGCTGCATCTTCATTAATTTGCACGGAAATAAATAAAAGAAAATATCCAAACTATAAAAAAAGGAAAGTAATTTACTCTAAAGAATAAAATGAAACAAATTCTACACATTTCATTAATATTGCTTTTGCTGGCTTTAAATCAATGTAAATCAAAGCAAAACTTCATAACCAATGATGTCAAGATAATAAAGGGTATTGTTGGAGAGAATATTGTTGGAGATGGAAACCGTATTTTAGTGCCTATGCTTGGTGTTAGTATTATATGTAAAAGGCAAAAAAAACATTTAGAAACTGATACGGATGGTAAATTTGAAATTGAAGTAAAAAAAGGAGATACTTTATTTTTTAGTTATACAGGCTTCGAATCTAAACAAATTATTATTAAATCTAAAAAATATTATAAAGTGGTTTTAAAAGAAAAAAAGGGTATATAAATTTACTAGCTCTTGTTTGCTAGGATATGTCCCACAATAGATAGTACGGAAATTTTCTACTATAATCTCACTATAAATAAGAAATTTGAAATTCTATATTCTCATACTGACTTTTACAATAATCAAGTATCTCGTATACTTCTCTATCTTTAACTAATAAGCAATCGTGAATAGGTAAAGCAAAATTGGTTGGTATGTTTTCTAGTAAATCATCAATCCATATTTTACTTTCTTCTCGTTGCAAGTAGGAAGCAGCATCTTTATAATTTTTGGTTTTTAAACTGGCTATGAATTTTGATGCTACAGGAAATAGTAAATGAATTTTATAATCAGGAACATATCCATTTGAATTTAGAAAGAACATAAACAAATCTTTTGCTTGTTGTCTATCTTGAAGTTTCAGTTCTTGAACTAGGTAGTTATAGAAATCTACTTTAAATGCTGCTTCATATTTTACATCAACTACTTTTTGTTTTTTCATTATATTTAAGAGTAATCTAGGTTGGGAACATTTTGCGTCTATGAGAGCTAAACCTTTATTTCTTAATTCTTCTTTGTAGATTGGTATAACTGGATGATGAACTCTTCTTCCAAAAGTATCTCTTGAAATCTTCCCTTCATACCCCAATTCATTAAGTGAATTTTCAATTATGGAGTACCATCTAAATTTTCTATGATTTTCTAATTCTATTTCTTCTTCAATTCCTTTTGTGGTATCAATTAAGAATTTATATTTCATACAAATCCCCCTAGAAACATTGTAGTAGCGCTTTTCTATGGATTCAAACAATAAATTAGGATGCTGCTCAATTCTAGTGAAAGGTTTAATTATGGATGCTGCTTGTAAAGCATTTAGGGCTCTTCTGTAACGTTTATTTATTTTTTCTAGGTAAGTGGAAGGAACGGGGAAATATCCGTATTTATTTTGTCTATTTGACATTAGTAATAAAGCAGCATAAATTTTATACCCATTTTTTCGTGCTGTTTTATTTCCAATTTTTGAAATACAATTGATAACCTCAACTGGGAGAATCACTTTCATTTAACTTATTATTTTTTAAATTATATGAAAGTAAAATGGTTTTGTTTTAGGAGTTAAAAAGTAGTTTTTGAGCTAAAAGTGAGCAACAATATAATGATATATAGTATATATAGATTATTATATATCTTAGTTAAGTCTTTCAATCTTGATTTTAAACTCATTAATCTTGATTTTAAACCTCAACTTTTCAGCAGTCTTAAAGTCTTTTTCGTCTTTTAATTTTATCTTAATCTTGTCGATTTCAGAATTCCACTTGTTTATTTTATTAAAGTCTACCATCTACTTTATATAATTTTTCAATAAGAATTAACTCCATCAAGTTTAATAGAGTTAATTCATTATAAAGATGAAGATTTTTGTACTTCACAAAGTCATTATTCATTTTTCTTAATTCTCTTTGAATTTTGGCTTTGGGAACTTGTAAGACGAACCTCATCGTTTCAATATCGTAGTACTTTTTATCTTCGTTTAATAGGAATGTAACCATTTGATTTTAGTTTGTATTTTTTTTCCAATAATCTATATTCTTTGATGAGGTCTTCTATGTTTTCATCATCGTTTTCCGGTTCTTCTTGCACCTCATCTTGAATTTCTTCTTGCGCTTCATCACCGTTGATAATTTTATCAAAATCATCAACTACTTTTTTATTTGTAATATTGGTTTCTTCATCAGGTAGTTCTTGAATTTCACTTTCGTACTTCTCAAGCAAGAACTTTATGAAGCTTGTCTGCAAATGGGTTTTCTTTTTCATAATCATAATTTATTTTTAGCTGATCCAAATCAGTATAAATTATATATAAAAAAGAAAATGGTGAATTTTGTTGAGGTGGATTTTTTACAGAGTTAAAGTGCTTTTGTATATGCAAGTATATACAAAAGCAAATCCTTAATAATCATTATTGATTATACCTTTCAGATTGACAAAGACTAACCTCTTCTATACTTATAATTAATCTCACTATTTACTAAATCTGACTTTTTAAAATCAAAACCTGTTTGTATGTACTTTTGTGTGGTTGCTAAGTTAGTATGTCCTAATGCAATTCTAATATCGTTTAAATTAATCCCAGCTATTTCTAATAATACATTAGTAAATGTAAAACGAGAAACGTGTGTAGTAATGTCTTCAACTGATAATCTGTAGTGTTTAGACAATCTTTTTAATTTAGCATTATAAGAGGTATATCTACTTTTATAGGTTTTAAATTGTTCTTCATTCATAGGCTTGCTCTTGTCAAAATTTTTAAAACAATCTGACTTAACAAAATCTTTAAACAATAGACTTTGCTTGTCTTTGTTCTTTAAATATTGGTTAATTTTTCTTTTACAATGAAGATTTATATCCTTTTCAACTCTTACTAATTCATCAATAATTATTTTAGATTCCTTGTCGTTAGGTTTTAAATAAAATCCATAATATAAATCATAATCTTCATCTACTTTATTATCCTTTAATTTTCTTAACAATCTTCTTTTGGCAAGTCTATATGGAATAATCTCTGGCTTATGTATCATCATTTCTTGTTCGAGTTTATTATAAGTTTCAGGCATATCAAATAAATCTAATAAGATAAAAATAACCTCAACACTATAATTCACAACCATTGGTATTTTTGTTTTAATTTGAAAATATTCTATATATTCATTTTTAATATCTTCATATTTCAACAACATCATATCTGAACATCTTAGTCCATTTGCAAACATTGAGAAAAGAAACATCCTTGATTCTATAAAATACAAATCCCCTTTTTTGATATTAATTAATTTTTTCACATCATCATCAGAGAGGATTTTTTTAGGTTTAGGACTTACTTGGATCTTATGGTCATTAAATGGATTTTTTCCTACATAAACATTATTTTTAATTGCATTATTGAAAATTGTAGAAAAATTATTAAAATAAAATCTAATTGTAGAAAATTGCAATCCCTCTTTACTAAAAAAATTTTCCATTTCAATAATAAAATCTCCATCAATGTAATGAAAATCTATATCAATAATTTTATGTTTATCATATAGAAATTTTTTAAACATATTAGAACTGCTATCATAGGTATTTATAGTTGAATAATTATTTTTCAACTTTTTTCTATTCTGCATATATTCCAAAAACTTATAATGCTCTTTTTCAACTTTAATAACAAAAGGATTAAAATCCATTTTCTCTTTTATCTTAGCATTAATCTCCTTAAAATCGATTTTACGATTAGGAGTAAATTGATTAAAACTTTTATTGAAGTATTTATCAAAATCATCTTTAGATAAAGAATAATCTAAACTAACTTTTTTCTTTTCAACTATACCCCTATCTCTTTTGACATAAGTAATAAAAAGATATCCTTTCAAATCAGTTTTATTCTTTTTGGAAAATACTACACTTACCTTCATAATTATTTAATTAGAAAGCCAAATGTAATGATTTTTTTATAAAGTGGGAAAGAAGTGGGAAACTTTTTTAGTATTTTATGTAATATTTTTGAAACACTAAAATTATATATATTTGATTATCAGTATATTTAAAAATATAAAAACTATATATTGTGTTGCATGTGCAAAAGTATAGTTGTGTTGTAATTTATTGATTATTAAATTAATAAAAAGCACCATTTTAATAGTGGGATATTTTTTTCTTAATTTGTCAATTACAGTTGCAAATGTAAGTAAAAAAGAAATTATTATAAACTTATAGTTGATTCAAACTCTCAGGCACTGGCAAATAAATTAAAAACTTATAATTGGAAAGATAATAGTGATAAACCCATTAATAAATATAATCACCTACTAGTTAAGTACGTTATATTATAACAGATAGATTGAAATAACAATCAGGGATTTACTTTATCTACTAATTTCCATTGTAGAGGTAGAAATTCATAAATATTTTTTGTGTTAAAAATCAAAATATGAAAGAGACTATCAGACCCATCATTTATTAACTTTAATTGATAGTATTTAAAACTATCATCATCATGATTTAATAATATTTTTAATTTTTCAATATATATTTTTATACATTTGTAAATGATTGAATAAATCGTGTTCGAACACGATTTATTTCATTAAATAAATTTAGACACTTGTTTTTATATTTTATTATTTTTTTTATGAAGAAAAATTTACTTCTTTTCACTTTGTTTTTTCTTTACTCTTTTGCTTCTAATGCTCAAGATATATGGCCATTAACTGCAAATTTAAATCCTACTAACACATCAGGGATTTCTGGAGCTACTGCTTTTACCGCAACTACATTAGGTTTAAATTCTATTTCATATACTAACTCTGTTTTTACCTGCAGCCCTTCTTCTACAGCTGGAACTTGGAATGCAGACTCAGCAGCAAACCTCACCGGTGTTTTTACAAGATATATCGAATTTAAAATTAGCCCCTCTCCAAATGATTTAAATATTTCCCAAGTAAGTTATTATTTATCTAATTCAAGCGCAACTGGAACTGCATTAAAGATGAATCTTTATTATTATATAAGTTCATCTGGCCCACCAGCTAGTTTAAGCAATATGACTGCTGTAAGCCCATCTAGTTTAGGAGTAGTTGCAACTAATCCAGTAGTCAATTTAGCTTACCCAAGCTCTATAGTAGTTCCAACAGGAAATACAATTTATTTTAGACTTTTTCCTGTAAGTAGCTCTGCTGTAACAAACAGATATTTATATCTAAGTAATTTTCAGGTTAATGGAAGCTGTATTCCACCAAATACAGTAAGTGCTGCATCAAGTTCCCCAACGGTATGCATCAATACTCCATTAACAAATATTACACACACCACTTCAAGTGCCACCGGAATAGGAACAGCAACTGGCTTACCTACAGATGTTACTGCTTCATGGTCTAATAATACAATCACTATTAGTGGAACTCCATCAACGTCTGGAACTTATAATTATAGCATTCCATTAACAGGAGGGTACGGCAATGTTAACGCAACTGGAACAATAATTGTTAATAATAACAATTCAGCTAACGTAAATATTGCAGCTTCTACATCTACAATTTGTTTAGGAGGCACTGCTATTTTTACAGCTACTCCTACAAACGGGGGGACTTCACCAAGTTATCAATGGAAAGTTAACGGAGTAAATTCAGGAACAAATAGCGCTACTTTTTCAACTAATACAATAGCTAACAATGATGTAGTAAATGTTGTTTTGACAAGCAATGCTACTCCATGTTTGATAGGCTCTCCTGCAACTTCTAATTCTATTACTATGACTGTAAATGCAACTTCCAATGGAGGTACTGCAAGCTCTAATCAAACAATATGCTCTGGAGATACACCATCAGCAATTTCATTAGTTGGAAAGGTAGGTAATGTAATAAAATGGCAAAGTGCAACAAATTCTGGATTTACTTCAGGAGTAATAGATATTGCAAATACAACAACAACATTAACTCTTGGATCATTAATATCTACTACATACTATAGAGCAGTAGTTCAAAGTGGAATTTGCTCAAGTGCTAATTCTAATGTGGTAACCATAACTGTAAACCAACCTCCTGTTGTTGGAACAGCAAGTGCTGTAGCTACAACAATTTGCTCTGGAAATAGCACAACTATCAATTTTACTAGTAGTGCAGGGAGTATTCAATGGCAATCTTCAAATACTTTTAACGGGAGTTACTCTAATGTTACAGGCACAACTAATTCTTTTTCAACAGGTACTATTACGGCAACAACTTACTATAAAGCAGTCATTACCAGTGGAGCATGTATTGTAACAACAAATAAAGTTACGGTTACTGTGAATTCACCTTCGGTTGCCGGCACAGCATCTAATGCAACAATTTGTTCAGGAACAGACACCACATTAACATTAACCGGATACACTGGAAGTCAATTTTATTGGCAATCTTCAAGTGCTTCAACAGGGCCATACACTCAAATTCCAGGAGCTACAAGCGCTACATTGCCTACAGGTAGTTTAACCTCAACAACCTACTTTCAAGCGGTAGTTAGAAGTATAGGGTGTTTGCCTGCAATAAGCATTCCTATAATTGTTACAGTAAACAATTCTCCTAGTGTTTTTATTTCAGGACCAACTACTTCTATATGCAAAAATAGCATAATTCCTTTAACAGTTTCAGGAACGGGAACTTCCTTTACTTGGAGCTCTAATCTTCCTAATTCTTTATTTACTGATGCTTCAGCAACGATTGCATATGATTACATAACAAGTCCTAATACTACTACAATTTATGTAAAACCTTCTGCAACTGCTTTAATATTAGCTACTGCTACTTCAGGTATAACTGGATGCGCATCTACCAGCATAACTTTAAATGTATTACCTGGAACACTTAAAACCTATACAAATGCATGGTCGCCATCTGCTCCTACCTCTAATGACCCAATAGAAATAAATGGAAATTATTCAGGCGGTAGTTTACAAGGATGCAACTGTCTAATTACTGGTGGAACAGTTTCTTTCAATTCAGGAGAAACTTTATCTTTAGTAAATGAATTAACTATCTCGGGCGGTACTTTAACATTTGAAGATTCCTCTAGTTTAGTACAAACTAATGATGTAATAAACTCAGGTAGTATTAATTTTAAAAGAACTACACAACCAATAAACAGATACGATTATAATTATTGGTCTTCTCCAGTTAGCGCGCAAACATTATTTGGCCTTTCTCCAGACACTTTGTATGATAAATATTTTTATTATGATGCTGCAAATACCGATTATTGGGCAAATAGTTCAAGTAATGCTATCATGAATCCAGGACAAGGATATATAATAAGAGGTCCACAAACATTTGATACAGATACAAGACAATCTTATACTGGAATATTTACAGGAATTCCTAATAACGGAACAATTACAACTCCTATTGTTTCAGGAAGATATAATTTAATTGGCAATCCATATCCTAGCGCTTTAGATGCTAATTTATTTTTATCAAACACATTAAATGATGCAGTAGTTGAAGGAACTATTTATTTGTGGACCCACAACACACCTGTAACTAACTTTGCATACAATCCTTCTGATTACGCGGTATATAACTTAACAGGGGCTACAGGAACAGCAGCTCTAACGGGAGCAACGGTATTGCACAATTGGAATATTCCAAATGGTAACATAGCATCTGGCGAAGCTTTTTTTATAAAAGGTATAGGAAGTGGTAATGCAACTTTTAATAACACCATGCGTGTAGCTGGAAACAACAATCAGTTTTTTAAAAATAGTGCAGTTTCTGCAACCGAAAACTCTCAAGAAAAAAATAGAATTTGGCTTGGTGTTACCAATGATCAAGGTGCTTACAAAGAAACTTTAATAGGTTATGTTTCGGGAGCTTCTATAGGCTTAGACAGAGGCTATGACGGGGAACTTTTAAGCCAAACACCTGCTTGCATTTATTCCTTATCAGAAGAAAAAGAACTTTCTATTCAAGGAAGGCCGTTGCCGTTTCAAGATTCTGATAAAATTCCTATAGGGTTCCATGCAGAAACTAATGGTAATTTTACTATTAGTTTGGTTGATTATGATGGTCTTTTTGCAAATCAAGATATCTTTTTGGAAGATAAATTTTTAAATGTTATACAGAATATAAAAACTAGCAATTATAATTTTATTTCTAATTCGGGCACATTTAACAATCGTTTTATTTTAAGATATACAAATTCATCCATAAATTCTTTTACAACTCCATTTTCTGAAGATTCGGTGGTTGTTTTTAAAAATGATAAAAATCTACAAATAAATACATCAAACACAATAATAAAATCTGTTGCAATATTCGATATAAGAGGTAGAGAACTTTTTAATCAATTAGAAATAAATTCTTCGCAATTTGAAGTAACTAATTTTAACTCTTCACAACAAGTAGTTCTTGTAAAAATAACTTCAGTAGAGGGAAGAATAGTGACTAAAAAAATTATTTTTTAATTTTAAATTAAAGAAAACAAATTAATATAAGTTTATAGTTTTTTAGTTTAGTAAGTGGAAGAAGCTGTTTTTAGGAACAGCTTTTTTTGATTAATAAACACCATTTTTTGGAAATAAAAAATATTCATCCTAAAAAAATGCTAATAATAAAAACAATATTTAAACTCAAATACAACATAATTAAGATAAAATTAATTTAGCACTTTTTGAAATTCATAATTTTTATACACTAAAATTGCATTATGTGTTTTTTGTTAATAACTTTTTTTTTTAATTGTGAAATATTTGATAAATTTGTATTTGTGTGCGTGCACGGATTTACCAATTTATTTTCGCTAATATAAAAGCTCAAACCCTTACGTACCTTGATGTTTTTTTCTTAATTACTATATATATAT
>CAILWV010000011.1 GCA_903838055.1 uncultured Bacteroidota bacterium
AATCAAGTCCTGTAAATGAACTTGATAGAGCATTTTTGGCATGAGTTCTTTTCTTCCTTGCATGGTTTAAAAATACATTTTTTTGTGCTTTTTTGCAAGTGTTTTTTGCTATATTTGTTGGAGTTGTGCAACAAGCACAGCAGCTAGAATAAATTGGCGGTTAGTTGCTTCGTATGGCAGTTTTGCGGTTAATCAAACATTCGATCTTCGTATGAAGTTTCGTGGTATAAATCGCCAACTTCTTGTAGCTGCAAACCGTTAGCTGCAACCCTCGGGGACACTGCTAACTTTGAACATTTTAGCTTTGAACGAATAAACAGAAAACAAAAATGGAACTTGACTTAGACAACTCAGAATTTCAGACGGCTCTTGATTTAATTCAAGAAACCAATCAGTCATTTTTTTTGACTGGCAAGGCTGGGACTGGAAAATCCACCTTTCTCAAACATATCGTTGAGACTACTTCAAAAAATTATGTTGTAGTAGCACCGACAGGAATTGCGGCAGTAAATGTTGGAGGTGTGACAATTCATTCATTCTTTCAGTTTCCTTTAAGACCGCTACTACCAGAAGACGAAGACATTAATGTGTTTTGGAAAAATTCAGAGAAAAGAAAAATCATCTCTTCAATGGACACTTTAATCATTGATGAAGTATCAATGGTTCGGGCTGACTTAATAGACGGAATTGATTATTCATTGAGACGAAATGGTGGTAATCCAAATTTGCCGTTTGGTGGAAAGCAAATTGTTTTCGTTGGAGACATATTCCAATTAGAACCTGTAACGATTAGATATTCAGGTGAGCAAAAAATCATAAACGAAATTTACGGAAGTTCCTATTTCTACAATGCTAAAGTTTTTGAAAATGTTAACTTGTTCACAGTTGAGTTGCAAAAGGTTTACAGACAAATAGACCCTGTTTTCATTTCTCTTCTTGATAAAGTTAGAATTAAAGAAACTTCGCAAGCAGACATTGATAAAATAAATAGCCGAGTTTTTTCTGAAACAGAACTAAAGAAAAAAGAGTTTGCAATTACTCTTACAACAAAAAACGATATAGCAGAAAGAGTAAATTCTATCAAACTATCGGAACTAAAAACAAATCCATTTACATTTACAGCAGAAGTTTCGGGAGAGTTTGAGGAAAGCAAATACCCAACAGAATCAGAAATGACCTTGAAGGAAGGTGCTCAAGTAATCTTCATAAAAAACGATACAGACAAACGCTGGGTTAACGGAACAATTGGACAAGTAAATGAACTTACCGACACAAGTATCAAAGTAAAACTTAAAGATGGTTCAGTTCATTCAGTTGAAAAAAGAGTTTGGGAAAATATCAAATATCAATACAACAAAGAGTTAAAGAAAATTGAACAAGAAATTGTTGGCACTTTCAAGCAATACCCATTAAAATTAGCTTGGGCAATTACTATTCATAAAAGCCAGGGATTGACCTTTGATAGAGTAGTCATTGATTTTGGTGATGGAACTTTTGCAAGCGGTCAGGCATATGTTGCATTAAGTAGAGCCACTACTTTTGAAGGGCTTTTTCTCAAACAAAAAATGCACACTACAGACATTTACATTGATGAGGAAATAAAGGACTTTGCAAAATCATTTAACGACCAAGATACAATAAACGAAAACCTCTCTGAAGGCAGAAAGCTATACCGCTATCAAAAGAATAACGACCAAGAATGCATCGGTGATTTGTATTTTAACAATGCAGTCAACAATCTAAAAAATGGAAACTTCAAATCTGCATTCAATGAATTAATGATAGGTTTTGAGAATGTGTCTTGTGATTGTGAACTTTCAACTCTCATAGAAGAAAATCAAGAAATAATTTCACAATCATTTAAAACAAATTCCATTAACTGCACAACAACAGAATTAGATTTCATCAGGGCAGTTTTTTATTTCTTTATTGACTCTGGAAATTATGGAAAGGAACAAAATGGAGCTGCTTCAAAAGGACTTCCATTTATTAATTCCTTCTTGGAGGAAAATTCAAATTCTGAAATCGGGCATTACTTAAAAGGTAGAATTTTAAACGCTGTTGGCAATTTTGATGAAGCGGTTTCAGAAATGAAGTTCGCTTTAACTATCAAACAAACAGGAAGGGTTCATTACCGACTTGGAAGATTCAAGGAACAGAAACTTGAACAATTCGGCATTGACCATTTGTATCAATCAATATTATTAAACCCATCAAGTTTATGTGCCAATCGCTGGTTTAAGGACATTGCAGATAAACGAGAAATCAAACTGACAACGGCTAATAAATTATTGGCAAACAAATTTAACAATAGCGATACGGACGAGTATCGCAAAACAATAAATCAGTTATTGAGACAAGGCAGTGTTGAGCTAACCAACAATTCTACTTTACTTGCATCTGTTGCTTTTGCTGATTTCATTAATGTTTTAAGAGCAGACGAAAAACTTTTTGGAATCAATTCATCATATAATGACGATGATGATGACGATGATGATGATGATGATGATGATGACGGATATGATGATTACGATGATGATGGTCCAGATGATTATGATGATGGACCTGGGGCATACGGATATGATAGTTGGGATGAAATGGCATTCAATGAGGCATTTGAAGGTGACATTGATGCATGGAATCATTACAACCAATAATCTTAAACCTTAACTAAATCATTTATTGAATATACTTGTGTATTATGTAAGGAAAGAGAAGCAGACAAAAAGAACACCCACTTTTTGACTGACGGAATTATTCGTAGTTGCTTAAATCTTGAAATCAGTAAGGAACTAGAAAATGGGTTCTACTTTGACTTATCCAAAGACAACGCATTTTATGAATTCAATTTTAACGAAGCACTTCCATTGACAAACTTGAAGTATCTTTAGGCAGACAAGTATCAGATAATGAAATTGAGAAGGCAAAAGCCATTCCATTTTCAGTTGACAATGTATTTTGTAGTGTGTCTCGTCCTAAAATAGGTTTACACAAAAGTGTAATAAATATGGAAAGATATACAAAAATATCGACTTCAAAATGACAATCTAAATACAGCTAAGAATTTAAGAGATTTGTTTGTAAAAGCTTGAAGCTCGCACTAGCGATTGAATAGTTGTAGTTTTTTTATTACATTTGTTTTAATATATAATGTTTAGTACAGATTAAAATCAGTGCATTGTGCTTATATTATTATATTAGCGGGAATAAATCAGAAACGCTATAGATAAGTCATTAACAATTAACTATTAATAAAAATAACATTTGTATGGACCAACAATTAAACAAAAATCTCTTTTTAATTAAGCAACATATTGGTTTGTTTAAAGCTGCTAACAATTTTGATATTTACGACCCTTTAACTTCTCAAATCTTTTTAAATTGTAGAGAAGAAAAATTAGGATTTTTTACAAAATTTTTCCGATTTACAAGATATAAATCATTCACGCCTTTTCATGTTGAGATAAAAACTACTTCTAACGAACCCGTAGTTTCTTTGCAAAGAGGAGCCTCTTTTGGTTTTTCTCCAATAATGATTTTTAATGAAAAAAATATTCCAATTGGTAAACTTGAACGTAAATTTAAATTTGGAGGCGCTAAAATTGAAATTATCGATGCATCAAATAATAGTATTGCAACATTAAGTGGTAATTTTATTGGTTGGGATTTTAAAATTAAAAAAGGGGAAGTTGAATTAGCTACCATCACAAAAAAATGGGCTGGAATGGGAAAAGAATTATTCACATCGGCAGACAATTACATTTTAGTAATTAACGATAATGTATTGAATGATGATCCAATAAGACCATTTTTATTAAGTTCGGTTTTATGTATTGACTTCCTACTAAAAAATAATTAATACGATCGTTACTATTATTATTTTAAAGAATAATTTATATAGTAAGAAATCAAGTTAATAGTTCATCCCGAATCAATAACATAAATCAAAACTAAATGAAAAAAATATTTGTAATTATAGCGGCACTAGGAGGAATTACTCTTGCTAAAGCTCAAACTATTGAAAACCATAACCACAGTACTACAGGATACATAAAAAGCGATGGTACAATTGAAAACAGCAACCATTCAACCTCTGGATATATTAAAAGTAATGGTACTATTGAAGATAGAAATCATAGTACAATTGGTTATATTAAAAGCGATGGTACCATCGAAAATAGAAACCATTCAACTGTAGGGTATGTAAAGAGTAATGGAACTGTTGAAAATAGCAACCACAGCACAATTGGATATATTAAAGAAAACGGAACAGTAGAAAATAATAATCATAGCACCATTGGTTATGCTAGAGGTGTTGATATGGAATGGGCGGCAGTGACTTATTTCTTTTTTAATTTTAATTAATTTTTCCAGTTAGTTAGATATTAGAAAAATATTCCATTTATGAATCTATTTAATTCCATATATTTATTGTGGGTAGTATCTGAAATAGTACTTAACCGTGTTATGCGCTCAGGTAAGTCGGATACTAAGTCAGCTGACAAGAATTCGCTACTTATTATTTGGATTACAATTCTAATAAGTATTACAGTTGGTGTGTTTATTTCTAAAACATTAATTTTTCCAATAGTTTCAAATGCAGGATTAGAATTTGTAGGATTATCAATTCTTATTTTAGGTATTGTTTTCCGACTTATTGCTGTTAAACAATTAGGTAGATTTTTTACTGTTGCTGTTACAATTAGAGAAAACCATGAATTATTTCAATCCGGACTTTACAAATATTTAAGACACCCTTCGTATTCAGGATCGTTGTTATCTTTTTTAGGATTTGGATTTTCCCTAAATAATTGGTTTAGTTTGGTGCTAGTATTTCTGCCAACTTTATTTGCTATGATTTATAGAATTAGCATTGAGGAAAAAGTGCTTGAAGCACAATTTGGAGAAGAATATATTGAATATTGCTCTAAAACAAAGCGATTGATTCCGTTTATCTACTAAATAAAAATGCGGTTTTTCTATTGAAAAACCGCATTTTACTTAAAATATTTTAAATTTCATTGTTCACTATACCTTAACCGTCCATCCAAAAGTATCTTCGGCTAATTTGTATTGAATATTAGTTAGTTTTTCTTTTAATTGAAGAGCAAAAGAATTCTCTATTTTTGGTAAAGCATATTCAATATCTTGGAAAGAAAACGCGCTTATCGGACTAACAACAGCTGCTGTTCCGGCACCAAAAACTTCTTTTAAACTTCCGTCTTTTGCAGCGTTTATTAATTCTTCAACAAGTATAGAACGTATTTGAACGTCCATTCCTTCTCTTTTTGCTATGTCAATTAAACTTTTTCGTGTTACCCCATCAAGAATTCGTTCACTTGTTGGAGCAGTAAATAAAGTGTCGTTTATTCTAAAGAAGACATTCATTGTACCAGCTTCTTCCAATTTAGTGTGGGTAGCATCATCGGTCCAAATAATTTGTTGAAATCCTTTTTCGTTAGCCAATTTAGTTGGGTAAAATTGTGCGGAATAATTTCCTGCAGCTTTTGCAGCACCAATTCCACCATTTGCAGCTCTACTATAATGTTCGGCAATAATTACTTTCACTTCCCCTGAATAATATGATTTTGCAGGAGAAAGAATAATCATAAATCTATATTGTGTAGATGGTTGGGCAATAACTCCCGAACCTACGGCAATCATAAAAGGTCTAATATATAAAGTATTTCCTACACCAAATTTAACCCAATCCCGATCTATATCTAAAATGGTTTTCAATCCATCCATAAAGATAGTTTCTGTAACTTCTGGCATTGCCATACGAACTGCTGATTTATTAAATCTATGAAAATTCTCTTCAGGTCGAAACATCCACACATCATTATTAGAATCTTTATAGGCTTTCATGCCTTCAAAAATGGCTTGACCATAATGAAAAACTTTAGCAGATGGATCTATAAGAAAAGGCTCGTAGGGTTTAATTATCGGTTTTTGCCAAGCTCCTTCTTTAAAATCACATATTAACATGTGATCGGTAAAAACATTTCCAAAAGTTAGATTTTCAAAATCAATACTCTCTATTTTAGAGGAATTGACTTTAATTATATCTATATCAAGAGAATTATTCAAGCTCATTATGTATTTTTTGTTAAATGAAAATATATTTAAAAACTTGAAATTCAATTATTTAAATATGTTTTAATAATTAATTATTAATGAATATTAATATTTCGCAAAAATAATAAAAAAAATGTATTATAAATT
>CAILWV010000012.1 GCA_903838055.1 uncultured Bacteroidota bacterium
CCACTCAAGAAATCAGGTCCTAGCATGTTGCCAGGGAATAATTTTATAAAATGGATTCCAGCATTTTCAGCCGCAATAATTTCTGTTGGCGTCATACAACCTGGGCTGTATAAAACTCCTTTGCTTTTTAAAAATGCTCCAACTTCTGGAACAAATCCTGGGCTAATAAAAAAATCAGCGCCTACAGAAAAATATTCTTCGGCTTGTTTCAAGTTTTTTATAGTTCCGATTCCAAGTAATAAATCCGGCATTTCAGCATTTCTTACTTCCACCATTTTAGTGAAGTTGCTCAAGGCTGTTTCGCCTCGGCTTGTATATTCTACCGCTTTTATTCCTGCTCTGTATATTGCTCGCAATACTTCTATTGTTACAGTTTCGTCTGCATTAAAGTACAAAGGAAGCATTCCTTGTGCAACTATTGCTTCTGATACTTTTTGAATCTTGCTCATAATTTATATTTTAACTTTAATTACTACTTTTTTAATTTCACCCTCGCCAATCATTGGAGCGTGAACATCTTCTGGAAAGAAAACAGCAAATTGTCCGTCTGTTAATTGAAAAAACATATCGGGTGCATCGCTAAAAAAACGAACATCTTTATCTGGATTGTATTCTCCGTTGGGCGTTGCGCATTTTTCTCTTGGTTTCCAACCGTAAGTTTCCAAGCCTTTTACGCATACTTGAATATCGATGTTTTTGTCATGACATTCAAATTTAGACAGACTTACTTCCTGGGTTTTTCCATTTGCGGTATTTACAATTACTTTCAATCCTTCGGGAGTTTCTGTTACTCCTTCGGCAAGGTTTGCCAAATCATTTTGATGTAAAAACTCAAATGCTTTTGCAAATGAAGGGTGTAAATTATAGTATTTATGAGCGTTATTTAGCGTATCTATTACCATAATTTCTTAATTATCTTGCAACTCTACCAGAAGCATCGCCTCCCATAAGTTTGTTAACTTCATCTACGGTTACTAAATTAGCGTCTCCTTTTATGGTGTGTTTCAAGCACGAAGCAGCTACTGCAAAGTCTAATGCGTTTTGGTCGTTATCTGGATAGGTTAATAATCCGTAGATTAATCCTCCCATAAAGGAATCGCCTCCTCCTACTCTATCTACGATATCGGTAATTTGGTATTGACGGGTTTGTAACATTTGTTTTCCATCGTATAAAACTCCTGCCCATGTGTTGTGAGATGCAGAGATTGAACCTCTTAAAGTGGTAATTACTTTTTTAGCTCTTGGGAATTTTTTCATCATTTGTTGACAAACAGATAAAAATGCTTCTGCTTTTACATCATGCCCATGGGTTTGAACTGCGGCTCCTTCTGGTTTGATTCCAAAGTGCATTTCTGCATCTTCTTCATTTCCTAAAATTACATCACAATACGATGTCAATTCGGTCATGATAGCCTCACGATCTCCGCCATATTTCCATAGTTTGGCACGATAATTCAAATCGGTTGAAATTGTAACTCCTAATTTGCTAGCTACTTTTACGGCTTCTAAACAAGCATCGGCTGAACTTTGTGAGATGGCCGGTGTTATCCCTGTCCAATGAAACCAATTTACACCTTGAAAAACTTCTTCCCAATTTACCATTCCTGGTTGAATATCTGACATCGAAGAATGCGATCTATCGTAAACTACTTTGCTTCCTCTGGATACAGCTCCTGTTTCTAGAAAATAAATTCCTAAACGCTCGCCACCCCATACAATTTTATCTACACCAACGCCTCTTTTTCGCATTTCCATCATGGCGCATTCTCCAATATCATTTTTTGGTAAACGCGTCACAAAATCAACCGGAATTCCATAATTCGCTAATGAAACGGCTACATTCGATTCGCCTCCGCCATAAACGACATCAAAGTTATCTGCTTGTGAAAATCTTAAAAATCCTTGTGGTGCTAATCTTAACATTATCTCACCAAATGTTACTACTTTTTTAGACATGGTCTTAA
>CAILWV010000013.1 GCA_903838055.1 uncultured Bacteroidota bacterium
ACATAAATTCTGCTGTCAAACTCAAGGCAACTACTTCTATATCAGACATTTTTGGCTTTCTACCAATTCCTGATTTAAAATCTAACTCAAAATTCAAAGAACTTATAACTTCTAAAACTCTAAAATAATTTTTTACTATATTTGTCATAAATGTTGGTTGTTTAGCGACTTCAAGATGCTGATTTTCAGTATCTTGACCAACATTTATTCAATTTATTTTACTTCAAATAATTACACCCAACGGGTTAACTTATTCAGTTAATATTCATTTAAATCGGTTATGCCTTTTATTGAATTAGATTTCTTCGCAACTTTTGTCGTTAACAAACTTTAAACTAACTTTGCCAAACAACGAACTATAAACAACCAATAATTTTGACTACTAATCAACTTATAGAACAAATTCATATCAAAAAATCCTTTCTGTGTATTGGTTTGGATGTTGATTTAACAAAAATACCAACGCATTTACTGGAACTCGAAGATCCAATTTTCGAATTTAATAAAGCTATAATTGATGCCACCCACGATTTGTGTGTTTCCTATAAACCCAATACAGCTTTTTATGAAGCCTATGGGTTAAAAGGTTGGCAATCCTTAGAGAAAACTATAGAATATCTTAACGAAAAATATCCAGAAATCTTCACTATTGCCGATGCAAAACGTGGTGATATCGGAAATACATCTTCCATGTATGCCAAAGCATTTCTGGAGGATTTGAATTTTGATTCAATAACAGTTGCACCATACATGGGAAAAGATTCTGTTGAACCTTTTTTAGCTTTTGAAAATAAACACGCCATTATGTTGGCACTTACTTCTAATGAGGGTGCGTTTGATTTTCAAACTAAAAATATCGAAGGAAAAGAACTGTATAAAATTGTGATTGAAACTTCTAAATCTTGGAAAAATTCTCACAATCTAATGTATGTTGTAGGAGCAACCAAAGCAGAATATTTTACTGAAATAAGAAAAATAATTCCGGATAGTTTCTTGTTAGTTCCCGGAGTAGGTGCGCAAGGTGGAAGCCTACAAGAAGTTTGTAAATATGGAATGAGTGAAAATGTTGGTTTGTTAATCAACTCTTCACGTGGCATTATTTATGCTTCTAATGGAACAGATTATGCAGAAAAAGCAAGAGAAGAAGCGTTAAAAATGCAATTGGAAATGAAAGAAATCTTGCATACTCTTTGATAGCCTTCACCCTTTATAAAAACGAAAACTCTACTGAATGGGTTACTTTTGTGCATGGCGCAGGAGGAAGTTCGTCAATATGGTTCAAACAAATAAGGGAGTTTCAAAAACATTTTAATGTATTGTTATTGGATTTGCGTGGTCATGGAAATTCAAATGAACAAATAAAAAAAGCGTTCAAACAAAAATATACGTTCCAATCTATTGCCGAAGATGTTTTGGAAGTTCTAGACCATTTAAAAATAAAAACTTCCCATTTTATAGGTATTTCCCTAGGAACTATTGTCATACGTCAATTAGCCGAGGTGCATCCCGATAGAGTAAAAAGTATGATAATGGGAGGTGCAATTTTAAAAATGAATTTCCGTTCTCAAATATTGATGAAATTGGGAAACATCTTTAAATATGTATTGCCTTATTTGGTATTGTATCGATTTTTTGCTTTTGTAATTATGCCTAATAAAAACCATAAACAATCCAGATTATTATTCATTAACGAAGCAAAAAAACTCTATCAAAAAGAGTTTATTCGTTGGTTCAAACTAACTGCCGAAATTAATCCGGTTTTGAAATGGTTTAGACAACAAGAATTAAGTATTCCAACCTTTTACGTAATGGGTAAAGAAGATTATATGTTTTTACCATCTGTTAGAAAAGTAGTTGAAAGACATATTAATTATTCGAAATTATTGGTTGTTGAAAATTGCGGACATGTAGTTAATATAGAACAACCAACTATTTTTAACGAAGAAGTAATTGAATTTATCAAAAGAAATTAAATAAAAAAATGCCAATGCTAAACAAACACTGGCAATTTTTCTAACTTAACTAAACCAAACAAAAATTATAAATCCTTTTTTTATAACACTGCAAATATCTGCTCTTTTATTAGATGGAATGTTAGGAGAATGTTATTGTTAGGTTATTGATTATTAATTTTTTGTCAATTACTTTTTATCTAATAATCCAAATACATTTTGCAATAAAGGAGAAGTTCTTGATTTTAAATCCGTTCGGATGTTTTTTTCTTCAACAGCAATCATTTTAAAAACACCTTCCATAGATTTATTGGTTACATAATCGGTGATATCTGGATTGACTTTATTAACAAACGGAATGGTATTGTATTTGCTAATTATAGTATTCCAAATTACATCAGCTCCAACTTTTCCTATTGATTGTTGTACTACAGGTAAAAATTTTGCATATAAATCTTTATTGGTTGCTCCCTGAAGATATTTAGTTGCAGCATCTTCATTTCCTAACAATATTGATTTAGCATCGTTGATATTCATATTTTTTACAGCCGAAATAAAAATAGGAGTTGCTTCTTTAACAGCATCTTCAGCAGCTCTATTCATAGCGACAATTCCTTGATCGGCAAGATTGCCCATGCCTAATTTGCGTAGAGTGCTTTCTACTTTTTCTAATTCAGTAGGCATAATTATCTTAACAGCTTCATTTTTTAAAAAACCATCCACAGCAGTTAGTTTCGAAACTTCTTTAGTTATTCCGTTATTTAATGCTTCTTTAAGTCCTGCCGAAATATCTATTGTATTAGAAATCCCAGTTGTAGTTGGGGTGATTTTTGGTAACATAATTTTAGGCTTTGCAATAGTAATTTTTTTAGGAATACTTTTTAATTGCGCTATTCCAAATAGGGGAATTATCAGTAGTAAACAAAATACTTTTTTCATCTTTTTTAGTTTTATTTAATCAACTAAAGCAAATATGATGCCTTAATTTTTAATTAGATTTAATATTTACTAAATCTAGTTTAATAAGTAAAGATTTAGAGGAATTAAAAGGTTATAAAATTATTAAATTCGTAAATTGCGCTCTCAAATTTGAATAAAAATCACCAATGGAACCACAAACTCCCTATATTCCTAAAAATAAAGTAAGAATCGTTACGGCTGCATCTCTTTTTGATGGTCATGATGCTGCTATTAATATTATGCGTAGAATAATTCAGTCTACCGGTGTTGAAGTTATTCATCTTGGTCACGATAGAAGTGTGGAAGAAGTAGTAAATACTGCCATTCAAGAAGATGCTAATGCAATTGCAATGACTTCCTACCAAGGCGGGCACAATGAGTATTTTAAATATATGTACGATTTGCTTAAAGAAAAAGGAGCAGGGCACATCAAGATATTTGGTGGTGGTGGTGGTGTAATTCTGCCTACTGAGATTGCAGAACTTCAAGCATACGGAATAGAAAGAATTTATTCGCCAGACGATGGGCGTGCTATGGGTTTGCAAGGAATGATTAATGATTTAGTTCAACGTTCTGATTATCCTATTGGTGATGTATTAAAAGAGGAGTTAGAACATATTGAAGATAAAAATCCAACTGCTATAGCGCGATTAATATCGGCAGCTGAAAATTTTCCTGAAATTGCTAAGTTAGCATTTGATGAAATTCATAAGAAAAATGAAACAAACAAAACACCTGTCCTTGGAATTACTGGTACAGGCGGTGCTGGAAAATCTTCATTGGTTGATGAATTGGTGCGTCGTTTTTTAATTGATTTTCCAGAAAAAACTATCGGATTAGTTTCTGTAGATCCATCTAAAAGAAAAACAGGTGGAGCTTTGCTTGGGGATAGAATTCGGATGAATGCCATCAATAACCCTAGAGTTTATATGCGTTCGTTAGCTACAAGACAATCTAATTTGGCTTTGTCTAAATATGTAAACGAGGCTATTGAAGTATTAAAAGCAGCAAAATATGATATTATAATTCTAGAAACTTCTGGAATTGGTCAAAGTGATACGGAAATAATGGACCATTCGGATGTTTCCTTATATGTAATGACACCCGAATTTGGCGCAGCAACCCAATTGGAAAAAATCGATATGTTGGATTTTGCCGATTTAGTAGCGCTTAACAAATTTGATAAACGTGGCGCTTTAGATGCTATCCGAGATGTAAAAAAACAATACCAACGCAATCATAATCTTTGGGATGAAAATGTAGATAGTATGCCGATTTTTGGTACAATCGCTTCCCAATTTAATGATCCCGGAATGAATACGCTCTACAAATCTATTATGGATAAAATCGTAGAGAAAACTGGAGCCGATTTAAAATCGACGTTCCAAATTACTCGTGAAATGAGCGAGAAAATATTTGTAATTCCGCCGCATAGAACCCGTTATTTATCTGAAATTGCAGAGAATAATAGAAAATACGATGAAACTGCAATTTCGCAAGTAGAAGTAGCTCAGAAATTATATGGAATTTTCAAAACCATAGAAACTGTTTTTGGTAACAAACCAAATTTAACAAAAGCAGGAATTGACCTCAATCTTGTCATTCCGCAAGAATCTCAACAATTTATGAGTTTGCTTGTTGCCGAATTCGACCGTGTAAAAATGAATCTTGACCCCTATAATTGGGAAGTGATTCTTACATGGGAAGAAAAAGTAAACAAATATAAAAATCCATATTACAGTTTTAAAGTTAGAGATAAGGAAATCAAAATCGCTACACATACTGAGAGTTTATCACATTCTCAAATTCCGAAAGTATCCTTGCCAAAATACCAAGCTTGGGGAGATATTTTGAAATGGAATTTACAAGAAAATGTTCCAGGTGAATTTCCTTTTGCTTCCGGATTATATCCATTTAAAAGAGAAGGGGAAGATCCAAGTAGAATGTTTGCTGGAGAAGGCGGTCCTGAACGAACCAACAAACGCTTTCATTATGTAAGTGCTGGTTTGCCTGCAAAACGACTTTCTACAGCTTTTGATAGTGTAACACTTTATGGAAATGACCCACATGTTCGTCCGGATATTTATGGAAAAATTGGTAATGCCGGAGTTTCTATTTGTTGTTTAGATGATGCTAAAAAGTTGTATTCTGGTTTCGATTTGACGCATGCAATGACCTCAGTTTCAATGACAATTAATGGTCCTGCGCCAATGATACTCGGTTTTTTTATGAATGCTGCAATCGATCAAAATTGTGAAAAGTATATTATAGAAAACAATCTTCAAGCAGAAGTAGAAGAAAAAATAAACGAAATATATAAGAAAAAAGGTACTGTAAGACCTAAATACCAAGGAGATTTGCCAGAAGGAAACAATGGCTTAGGGTTGCTTCTTTTGGGAGTTTCGGGAGATCAAGTGCTGCCTTTAAATGTATATAACGATATCAAAGTAAGGACTTTAGCTCAAGTGCGAGGCACGGTTCAAGCAGATATTTTGAAAGAAGACCAGGCGCAAAATACATGTATATTTTCTACCGAGTTTGCCTTGCGACTAATGGGTGATGTACAAGAATATTTCATTAAAGAAAATGTGCGTAATTTTTATTCGGTTTCTATTTCTGGATATCATATTGCCGAAGCGGGTGCTAATCCTATTTCGCAATTGGCTTTTACCTTAGCAAATGGATTCACTTACGTGGAATATTATTTAAGTCGCGGAATGAATATTAATGATTTCGGACCAAACTTATCTTTCTTTTTCTCTAACGGAATAGATCCTGAATATGCAGTAATTGGTCGTGTAGCTCGTAAAATTTGGGCTAAAGCCATGAAAAATAAATATGGAGCTAACGAAAGAGCACAAATGTTGAAATACCATATTCAAACTTCTGGTCGTTCTCTTCATGCTCAAGAAATTGATTTTAATGACATCCGTACGACTTTGCAAGCGTTATATGCAATTTATGACAACTGTAATTCATTGCATACCAATGCTTATGATGAAGCAATCACAACGCCAACTGAAGAATCAGTTCGTAGAGCGATGGCAATCCAATTAATTATCAATAAAGAATTAGGTTTGGCGAAAAATGAAAATCCAATTCAAGGTTCTTTTATTATAGAAGAATTAACCGATTTAGTAGAGAATGCTGTATTGCTAGAATTTGATCGAATAACAGAGCGAGGTGGTGTTCTTGGTGCAATGGAAACTATGTACCAACGTTCTAAAATTCAGGAAGAAAGTTTGTATTATGAAACCTTAAAACACACAGGTGAATTCCCAATTATTGGAGTCAATACTTTCTTAAGTTCTAAAGGTTCTCCAACGGTAATTCCAGCAGAAGTGATTCGCGCTACTGAAGAAGAAAAGCAATATCAAATTGATATGCTAACCAATTTACAAAAAACTAGCGCAGACAAAGTAGCAGAACATATTGCTATTCTTCAAGATGCAGCTATTAATAATCAAAATATTTTTGAAAAATTAATGGAAGCCACTAAAGTTTGTTCTTTAGGACAAATAACTAGTGCGTTGTTTGAAGTTGGCGGACAATATAGAAGAAATATGTAGATAATTACTATCAAAGATATAGAGACGCGATTTATCGCGTCTTTTTTATTATTTTTTATTTCAATTAAAGCCGATTTTGGTTGGCAATCTAGATTTCATGATCACAATATTTGAAATTCAAAATCATTTTATATCATTCAAATCTATATCTTTGAAAATCGTATGAATTGTGAAAAAGACAAATTTTATAATAAATGAATCCAATAATAAAAACATTTCCTGCAACTAAATTCATAGGTAAAAATCTTTCTTTTACCTATGCCGATTATCGTGCTTTTGAATTGTGGAGCAGTTTTATGCCTCGCAGAAAAGAGATTTTAAATCCAATAGGAACCGATTTATACAATATTCAAATCAATCCAGAAAATTTTGATTTTTCTCCGGATAAGCCTTTTATAAAATGGGCGGTTGTTCCAGTTTCAAATTTTGATTCTGTTCCAGAAGGAATGGAAGTGTTAGAAATACCCCAAGGACTGTATGCTGTTTTTAATTATAAAGGAGATCAAAGTAAGGTTGCAGCTTTTTTTAATTCTATTTATTCCGAGTGGTTGCCTGCTTCTGGATATGAATTAGGAATTCATCCTCAGTTTGAAATTCTAGGTGAAAAATACAAGAATAATGACCCAAACTCAGAGGAGGAAATTTGGATTCCTATAAAAAGTAAAGTTTAATATTCGCCATCCACATAAAACCAATTGCCATTTTCTAGAACAAAAGTAGAATGTTCTTCGTGAATTTTTGTTTTTCCTCTATAATCTATATAGTAAGCATTAAATTTTACGCGAGTTTCTGTGCTATTTAATATTTCAAGTTTAATCCAATTATTGCTTTTACTCCATTCTAGAATAGCTTCTTTTTTATGAAATTTTCGAGTAGATGGATGCGTAGTTGCCACAAGATAATCGGCATTTCCAACTGCATATGCCGAATACCTGGATCGCATTAAAGTTTCAGCAGTAGGCGTATTTTGATAGCCATTAATATAGATTTGGCAGCAATCTTCAAATGATTTATTAGAGCCGCAATAACAATTAGCCATTATTCTTAGTTTCATTGAATTTTCTAACAATTTCTTTTCGTTTCTCTTCTCGAGCAACTTTTTTGGCTTTCTCTTTGTCTTGCTCTTTATGAAGTTTGTCGTTATGCTTTTTTATATTTCTTTCGTTATTTCGGCTCATAATTATACTATTTTATCCATTTTTAAATATCCAATATGCAATATGTCCTCTTCTTTATTTGTATTTGAAACTATTTGTATTTCAAAGTGGTCTGTAAAATTTTTGGCTAAGATTTCTTTAACCTTAAAGGCATCATCAATATCAATTCCGAATTTATCGTCAATGTGCGATGTTGCTCCTTTAAATCCGCAATGTTTATAGAAAGCAGTGTCTTTTGCTTTTTTAGTAACTTCTGATAAGGAATCACCAACGGCTAACATTTTATAATGGTATTCTTCAAATTCATTTTCTTTGTAACCACCAAGATTGATGAAAAAAAGTTGCGAAGTCGTGGTTTTTGCAGTTCCTTTAGGAAGCACTTTTATTTGAAAATCATCTACTACAGTAACTTCGCGCCAAGCATCAATATGAATTTGTCCTTTTGCTTCTGGCCAAAAAGCGTTCATACTCGTAATTAATTCTTTCAGAGAACTTCCAATGCCAAAAAAAATGTCATGTTGCTCAGTACATCTTCCTTTAGGTCGACAGCCAAGCATTATCATGTATAGTTTTACTTCTTTTTCCATCCTTCAAAGGTACAATTTTTTGTTTATTGAAAAGTTTGGCACAAGTATTGAATAGGGTTAATTAATACTAACTTTTAAATTAAATATTATGAAAAAATTTACCATATTTTTTGCTATTATTGGGATGCTATCTTTTCAGTATTGTACTGTTCACGATACCACACCAATTAAGACTACCGACAACGATACTATAAGTGAGGTTTGGGAGTTTACTAGATCATTTACAACCACAAATAATTTTAGTAATTTAATTACTTTTCCACATGCTATCTATACTTCCGATATGGTTTTAGTATACCGACTGTCAGGAGTTTCAAGCGGAGCTGATGTATGGAAATTATTGCCAGAGTCTTATTTTATGGGCAATGGAACTTTAGATTTTAGATATGATTTTGATTTTACTAGATACGACGTTAATATTTTTATGGATGGGTTTGATTTAGCGGGTGTTTCAAATGCTTACAGAACTAATCAAGTTTTTAGAGTTGTTGTAATTCCTGGTTACTTCGGAAATAAAAATACAAATACTGTTGACTTTAAAGATTATAAAGCAGTGTTAAATGCTTACCATATTGATCCTACTAGAGTGCTTAAAATAAAATAGATTTTTTGGTTAGTCTATAGTTTGTTTGTTTGAAAAGAGGTTGTTTCTAATGAGCAACCTCTTTTTTTATTCTTCGTCTCGAGAAGGTTTTTCGTAAATATCTTTATTTGCCTTTTTTAGTGAAACCACAATTCCCGTTAGTAAGGATATGGCAATGAAACTTAAAGAAACCCATTCTGGGAATTTGTAGAAGTGAATTATCAGCATTTTTATCCCGATGAAGCTTAGAATTGCAATTAAACTATATTCTAAATAACTGAATTTTTGTAGCATGTTTGCTAAGAAGAAATACATAGAACGCAATCCTAATATAGCAAAAATATTAGAGCTGAACACTAAAAACGGATCGGATGTTATTGCTAGTATAGCAGGTACACTATCCATAGCAAAAACCACATCCATTACTTCAATAACTAATAAAGCTACCAAAAGTGGGGTGGCATAATTTCGATTATTTTCTTTAATTATAAAATGTTCCTTATCACGGTGGTGAACGATTGGTATAAACTTTCCAATAATTTTATAAATAGTAGATTGTTTAGGATTGAATTCTTCTTCCTCTTCTTTTTTGAATACCATTTTTAATGCTGTAAATACCAAAAAACTTCCAAAAACATAAGTAATCCAGTCAAATTTTCTGATTAATATTACTCCAAAGAAAATCATTAATCCTCGAAAAATAATTGCCCCAATAATTCCCCAAAACAAAACGCGATGTTGGTATTTTTGGGCTATCTGAAAGGAAGTGAAAATAATTGCTATTACAAAAATGTTGTCAGCACTTAATGATAATTCTATTAAATATCCTGTAATAAACTTAATCGAAGCCTCGGCAGGTTTTAATTGGTCGGGATTGGCAATTAGGTTAGTTTGGTATAACCAATATATTACTCCCGAAAAAGCAACCGAAAGCGAAACCCATATTGCAGTCCACATTCCAGCTTCTTTAGAGCTAATAACATGAGGGGTTTTATTAAAAACTCCCAGATCTAATGTTAGGAAAATTAGTACAGCAACTATAAAAAGTATCCAAATGATCATAAGTTTCTTTTTTACAAATGTAAGCAATATCAATTTCAATGGCAATAACAATTCTAAATAACAAAATGTGCCAAAATAGAAGCTTATAATTTAATTAATTCAAGTTTTGAACAGTATTTTTATTATTTATTAACATTACCCCTAAAAAAATAGGGTATAAATAAAATTTAATTAAAATATTATTATATTTGCAGTAAATAAATAGGGTATAACTTTTAAAATTAATTTTTATGTCAACTTTACGTTTTCAAGCATTAAAAGAAGCATCAGGTAGAAAGCCTGTAAAATTTGAAGAATCTGGTAGAAAATCGGATCTTTTTGGTTCGAATGTGTTCAATGATAAAGCAATGAAGCAATTTTTGACTTCTGATGCACACAAGGGAGTAAAAGATGCCGTGCAGCACGGAACTAAAATTGATAGAAAATTAGCGGATTATATCGCTATGGGAATGAAAGAATGGGCTTTAAGCAAAGGTGTTACACACTACACCCACTGGTTTCAGCCTTTAACAGGAACTACTGCAGAAAAACACGATGCGTTCTTTGAAACTTCTTATGATGGTTCAGATCCTGTAGAGAAATTTGGTGGTGGTCAATTAGTACAACAAGAGCCAGATGCTTCTTCTTTTCCAAATGGAGGAATTAGAAATACTTTTGAAGCTCGTGGTTATACTGCTTGGGATCCAACTTCTCCTGCGTTTATTTTTGGAACTACTTTGTGTATTCCAACCGTGTTTATCTCTTATACGGGTGAAGCATTAGATTATAAAACACCTCTTTTACGTGCTTTGAATGCAGTGGATGAAGCTGCAACTGATGTTTGTAAATATTTTGATAAAAATGTTAAGAAAGTTACCGCAACTTTAGGTTGGGAACAAGAATATTTTTTAGTAGATAGTTCGTTAGCTAATTCTCGCCCAGATATTGTAATGACGGGTAGAACTTTGTTAGGGCACACCTCTGCTAAAGGGCAACAATTAGACGATCATTATTTTGGTTCTATTCCTTCTCGTGCCTTAAATTACATGAGAGAATTGGAGGAAGAATGTATGTTATTAGGAATACCTGTTAAAACTCGTCACAATGAAGTTGCGCCAAACCAATTTGAGTTAGCCCCAATTTTTGAAGAGACAAATTTAGCTGTAGATCACAATTCTCTATTGATGGATGTAATGTCTAAAGTTGGAGAACGTCATGACTTTAAAGTGCTTTTCCATGAAAAACCATTTAAAGGTGTTAATGGATCTGGAAAACATAATAACTGGTCTTTAGCAACAGATACTGGTGTAAATTTACTTTCTCCAGGTAAAACTCCAATGAGTAACTTACAGTTTTTGTCTTTCTTTATTAATACCATTAAGGCGGTTAACGAATATGAAGAATTACTTCGTGCGGCTATTGCAACCGCTAGTAATGACCATAGATTAGGAGCTAATGAAGCGCCACCTGCAATTATATCTGTATTTATAGGAGAACAATTAACTAAAGTATTAGCAGAATTAGAAGGGGTTTCTAATGGGAAATTATCTCCAGAAGAAAAAACAGATTTAAAATTGAATGTTGTTGGTAAAATTCCAGACGTAATGTTGGATAATACTGATAGAAATAGAACATCACCATTTGCCTTCACCGGAAATAAATTCGAATTTAGAGCCGTTGGATCTTCTGCAAACTGTGCAAATGCTATGACAACTTTAAATTCTATTGTTGCAAAACAATTGAAAGAATTTAAAAAAGAAGTAGATGCATTAATTGAAACAAAAGATTTAAAGAAAGACGAAGCTATCTTTAATGTGTTGAGAGAATATATTAAAGGGACTAAAAAAATACTTTTTGAAGGTGACGGTTATAGCGATGCTTGGGAAAAAGAAGCGAAAAAACGTGGATTAAGTAACCATAAAACTACGCCATCAGCATTGAAAGCTAAGGTTTCTCAAAAAGCTTTAGACTTGTTCAAAGATTTAAACGTAATGAACCACATTGAGGTGGAAGCTCGTTATGAAATTGAATTGGAAGAGTACACTAAAAAAATCCAAATTGAAGGAAGAGTATTAGGTGATATTGCTCGTAATCATGTTATTCCGACTGCTATTCGTTACCAAAATACATTAATTGAAAATGTTCGTGGTTTGAAAGAAATCTTTGGAAAAGATTTTGAAAAAATTGCTAAAGAGCAAATTGTATTAATTAAAGAAATATCAGAACATATTGAAGGTATTAATATACAAGTAGACGCAATGACGGAGGCTCGCAAGAAAGCAAATGCTTTAACTGACGCGCAAAAAATGGCTGAATCCTACTGTGATAAAGTAAAACCATACTTTGAAGTGATTAGAGCACACTGCGATAAGTTGGAGTTATTGGTAGATAATGAAACTTGGACTTTGACTAAATACAGAGAGTTGTTATTTACTAGATAGTTTTTTCTATTCAATAAATTAAAGAATTCAGAGAAACCCGATTCAATATTTTTTTGAATCGGGTTTTTTATTTAGTAAATTTTGTTTAGCAAAATATATTTTCCGTAAATTCGTTTTATGAATATGAGTAAATTTATTTTTTTTGTGCTTCTTTTTATTTCCTTTCAATATGCAAAGGCTCAAGAACAGTTTTCTGTTTTTTTTGAAAGTAATAAATCAAATTTAACAAAAACTGAAAATCTAAAACTTCAAAACTGGATTGAATCCAATAAAGAAGTTAAAATTATTGCTATTCATGGGTTTACCGATGAAGATGGAAGTTCAAGTTTTAATGATACTCTTGCAAAAAAAAGAGTTGATTTTATAAATAGTAGGATAAAAGGTAAAATCAATATCAGAGAAGATTTTAAAACTATTAGTTTTGGAGAAAACTTTAAGCAATTAAATGATAAATCTAAAAATAGAAAAGCAATTATTTTTTATTTGCTTCCGAAGGATTTTTCTCGCGAAAATGAAATTTTAGGAATAACTAAGCCTGAAACAAAGCCAATTGTAGAAGTTATTCCAGAATTGGTTCCTATTGAAGAAGATGTAATGAACTTTCCTGAAGGTGCTACTCTTGAAGACAAGATTAAGCTATCTCAAAAAGGAACACTTATTCGGTTGAATGAAATTAATTTTTATGTCAATACTTTTGCGATAATGCCAACATCAAAGAAATCTATTGATGAATTGATTACTGTTTTGAAATTATTTCCCGATTTAAGAATCGAAATTCAAGGTCATATTTGTTGTGTAAATAAAGACTCCCGAAATTTATCTGCAGATAGAGCTAAACAAGTAAAGCGAATTTTAGTTTCGGAAGGGATTTCCGATCAAAGAATCCAAACAAAAGGTTTTGGAGTTTCAAAACCTAAATTTGCAATTCCTGAAAAAAGTGAGTTCGAGGCCTCTAGAAACCGACGCGTAGAAATTATGATATTAGATAAATAATAATGAAAAAATACAGTTTACTTTTTCTAATGGTTCCTATGTTTTTCTATTCTCAAGAAAAACTAAATGTTTATTTTGATTTTGATAAATACGATTTAAATGAGCAAGGAGTTAAAAAAATAAATTCATGGATTGCCGAAGGGAAAAATTATGAAGTAACTAAACTTTATGGTTTTTGCGATTGGAAAGGATCAAACGAATACAATGATACTTTGGCAATGAAACGAGTGTATACTGTTTATGAATTTTTGAAACAAAGTAAAATTAATGTCAAAAAAGAAATCGAAATTCGTGGTTTCGGAGAAGACTTTGAGCAATCTGAAGACCAAGGAGAAAACCGAAGAGTAACAATAATTTTTCAAGAAAAGAAAGAAATTCCAGTGGTAGTAACCTCCGAACAAAAACTAAAAGATAAGTTTAAAGGTTCAAAAATTGGAGATTTAATTCGAATGCCAAACTTATACTTTTTCAATAATTCAGCAAAAGTTGTCCCTAAATCCCAGCCGGTATTGTACGATTTACTGTGTTTAATGAACGATAATCCTAAATTAAAAATTGAAATTCAAGGACATATTTGTTGTAAACTGCCAAGTGATTATGATGCTGTTTCTTCCGCTAGAGCGCGTGCTATTTATAATTTTTTGGTAATAAATAAAATAGATAGAAAACGTTTAGCATTTAAAGGTTACGGAGTGTCGCGTCCTATTCATCCAATACCAGAAAAAAATTCGGAAGAAGAAGATGAAAACAGAAGAGTTGAAATTTTGATAATTGATAATTAACTCTTCTCAATATAAAATTCACCAATTTACATTAATGATAAACTTTCATTAATCTAAAATGAAATACGTGTAATCTATAATTACCATATCCTAATTTGTGTAAATTCGTGCAATCCCTAACAATTTTTTTTCTTTAGATTGTAATACCTAATTGATAATTCGTGATTCGTAATTCAAATTACTATCTTTGCACCACAACACAACAACTACACAATGAGTTCTGATAACAGCCAACGTTACGCCTTACGCGGAGTTTCTGCATCTAAAGAAGATGTTCATAATGCCATAAAAAATATTGATAAAGGATTGTTCCCTAAAGCTTTTTGCAAAATCGTTCCTGATTATTTAACCCATGATCAAGATTATTGTATTATCATGCATGCCGATGGTGCTGGTACTAAATCATCTTTGGCCTATATGTATTGGAAAGAAACTGGCGATATTTCCGTTTGGAAAGGAATTGCTCAAGATGCTTTGATTATGAATATTGACGATTTATTGTGTGTTGGTGCAACCAATGATATTTTACTTTCGTCTACTATTGGAAGAAATAAAAATCTAATTCCCGCTGAAGTTTTATCTGCAATTATTAATGGTACCGAAGAACTTATTGCGGAATTAAAATCATTTGGTGTAACCATTCATTCTACAGGTGGTGAAACTGCCGATGTAGGTGATTTGGTACGAACTATTATTGTAGATTCAACGGTTACTGCTAGAATGAAACGTAGTGATGTTGTTGATAATGGTAACATAAAAGCTGGTGATGTTATAGTAGGTTTGGCTTCTTTTGGTCAAGCCAATTATGAAAAAGAGTATAACGGCGGAATGGGTAGTAACGGATTAACTTCTGCACGTCATGATGTGTTTGCACATTATTTGGCAGATAAGTTTCCAGAAAGTTATGATAGTTCTGTGCCTAAAGATTTGGTGTATTCTGGTAGAGTTCAACTTACAGATGCAGTTGCTAATTCACCAATTGATGCTGGAAAATTAGTATTGTCACCAACAAGAACCTATGCTCCAATTATAAAATCTATATTAAATAAATATACACCAACAGAAATTCACGGAATGGTGCATTGCTCTGGTGGAGCGCAAACTAAAGTATTACACTTTGTAGATGCCGTTCACGTAATTAAAGATAATTTATTTCCGGTGCCTCCATTGTTTCAGTTAATACAGGAGCAATCTAAAACCGATTGGAAAGAAATGTACCAAGTTTTTAATTGTGGTCACCGTATGGAATTATATGTCTCTCAAGAAATTGCCGAAGATATTATTGCAATCTCTCAATCGTTTGGTGTTGAAGCCCAAATTGTTGGTAGAGTAGAATCTAGCGGCGTTAAAAAACTTACAATTGTAAGTGAATATGGTACTTTTGAGTACTAATAGTTTATATACTTTTTATTAATAAATTTCTTTACCTAAAATTTCCAAATTGTATTTCCTTTACTAGGTAATTATAATTTGCGAATTTGCGTTTAAATTTATTTCTCTTTATCCATCAAATCACTTAAATGTACGCGTAAGGCGTTTACTGAAATACTAATTTCCCAAAAAGAAATTCCTAAGGAAATCAGTAAGCAAAGTAAACTTGCTCCAAAAAAATAAATGCCCATCATTTGCCATTCTAGGAACAAAACCAACATTGAAAATACCGAAAGAAATAAGCACAATACTCCAAAAAGTTGCATGTATCTAATTAACGTTAATCTTAAGTTGAGGTTGGTGATTTCTACTAAAATACTTTTGTTTTTAACTTCGTCATAATTTTTTTTCAAACTGCGTACTATTTGAGCAATCGTTAAAAATCGATTGGTGTATGCTAGTAATATTAAGGAAGTTGCAGAGAATAATAGTGCAGGGGTTTCTATGTGTAGTGTCATGATTTTGTTATTTGAAGGGCAAAGGTCGATAATTTTATTTTATATAAGTAAAAAAGATAGACTATCTAAGTTTTCAAAAAATAATAAAAATCGATATTAGTGAATAAAACTAAATAATTCGTTTAAGGATACACCTAATGATTTTGTTATTTTAAGCATTGTAGATACCTTCATCTCTTGCTTGCCTTTAATGTATTTTCTTAGGTTTTCAACATCCAAATCTGCATCATGAGCAACCTCTCTGGTTTTTAACCCTTTAGATTTTATTATTTCTTCAATACGTTTGCCAAGACTTATTATCTCTGGGTTTATTGTAGATTTTCTAATTCTCTTTTCCATATGGAAATTTACTTACGTCTAATTAACTTTAAGTGATTGTAAACAATAAGTTGTATGTAACTGATTTTTTATATATTTGTAGTTCAAAATAGAGAAATTAAATACTCTAAGCTTTTAATATTTAAAGTCATGAAGTTAATTTACTTACAAATTATATTGGTTTTTTCAAGTGCTACAGCCCAGCAGTTGCACCATCAAATGCTATCTTCTCAAGGTACTAGCAAGAATCTTTCTAACGGAATGTATGTGAGCCAGAGTATAGGACAACAAAGTGTAATTGGTAATAATACTGTTGGGGGATATACCTACGGTCAAGGTTTTCAACAGAGTACTTGGAGCAAGTACATTACTACTTCATCCAACGCTTCAATAAAAACTATCACCTATCCAAATCCTTTTGTAAGCACTGTTAATTTTCAGTTTTCACAAGCAATTAATGATAATATCACAGTGTCTATTTTTGATATTAGGGGAAGACTTGTTTACAATGAAGAAAAAAAAGCAGCAGGAACTATTTTAACTATTGAATTGCCAAATATGGCCTCAAGTAATTACTTGGTTAGATTAAGTTCTTCGAATTATACTTATTTCACTCAAATATTAAAACAATAATGAAAAAACTACTTTTTTTATCCTTGGTAATTTTAGCTTATCAAGGTGTTCGATCTCAAGAGATCTATTTGCAAACTGGTAAAAACTACACCCAGTATGATTATAAAAGTGACACTAATAATCCACCTTCTTTACAGGCAGGTACAGGAAACTTTTACGAAATAGGATACATTACCAACCTAAATAATGAAAAGCTGAAGTATGCAATTGGGTTGAATGTTAATGAATTTAATGCTATTGGCGGCGACAATAACGATTCTTATTCTTGGAATACTCAATATTTAGGATTGCAAAATACTTTTTCAATTGCGTTTATAAATAAAAGTGGATTTGAAGTAGCCGCAAATGCAGGATTAGGAATATCTAGTCTTATTTACGGAAAACAAAATAGTAATGGACATTATCTCGATTTAAGTTCGCAAAAAGAATTTTCAGGTCTTTGGGTTGCACCTAAATTAGGTTTGCAAGCAAGTTATAATGTTAAAAACGATATTTTTTTAAGTTTAGGTTATGGATATTCAAGAAACCTTAATTTATCAAATAGCACCCCAGAGAAACTATCCTTTAATAACAACCAAATACAATTTGGTGTTCATTTCTTATTCCGATAAAAATTATTAATTATGAAAAAAATATACCTATTAGCCCTTGTTCTATTTAGTTCAGTAATCTATTCTCAAACTAAAGGAATTACTTATCAAGCAGTAATATTAAACCCTGAAGGACAACATATACCAGGCTTTAACAATGAGAGAACTCCACTTGCTAATACAGCAATTTGCTTGCGTTTCAGCATTTATAAAGAAGGTGTTTTAGAATACCAAGAAACAAAAAATACCATAACCGATGAGTTTGGAATGGTGAATGTAATAATTGGATCCGGAGTTTATGTTGGTGGTACTTCTACCACTTTGGCAGGTGTAAATTGGGATGGAAATGCTAAAAACTTAGTGGTTGAAGTAGATTCAAAAGGAATTTGTACCAATTTCATTGAAATTAGCAACCAACCTTTTGCCTATGTGCCTTATGCATTTTACGCTGAAAATTCAGGAACACCAGGTCCGCAAGGACCTCAAGGACAACAAGGACCTCAAGGAGTTTCTGGGCCTCAAGGACCACAAGGACCAGCGGGAACTTCTGGATTGCCAGGAGCAACTGGCCCAGCAGGTCCGCAGGGTGCACAAGGAATAGCTGGACCAACTGGAGCAACAGGTCCACAGGGTTTGCAAGGAGTGGTAGGAGCAAATGGGAAAAATACATTAATCAATACTGCAGTTGAACCTTCAGGAATTAATTGTGCTAATGGTGGAACTAAAATAGAAGTTGGTTTGGATAGCAATAGTAATGGAATATTGGATAGCACTGAAATAAATACAAATTTGACTAAATATGTTTGTAATGGTTCAAATAATTCTATAGGCAGCATTGGCAGTCCTAGTTTTTCAATAGTTAATCAATTATACAATAATAATGCTGGATTTATTTCAGCAAGTGGATTTTTTAATCCTTCTAACTACCCGTTTCAAATAGTACATACTTATAATAATTTAAATGCAATTGAATTTGAATTCAATTCAATTAGAGATTATGGATATAGGTGTTTTTCAGTTGATGTTAATTTAAAATTTTATGATATTAATAATAATTTAGTAAATGTACTTTTTATTGATAAAGAAATATATCAAACTTTTAATTCAACAAGTGGTTGGACCAATGAAGCACCTATCATAACTACTAGTAATTCAACGAATACAACAATCACATTGAGAGCCAGTTATTACCAAAGTTATAGTTCACAGGAAAAGATTTTAGAAAGAAATCTTAAAATTAAAGCTCAAACAAGGGTAGCTAAAGTTGAAGTGATATTTACTACCTCAAATGTCTATGCCCCTACAACTACAGAGGCTGGTGTTACGTGCAGTCAAGCTTGGCTTAATGGTCCAAATGACCCCTATGGGGCTTACTTTGGAGATGTTACTTATAGTTTGATTAGCTTCGAATAAAATAATATAAAAAAATTAAAAAATTTTTCATTATTTCAGATTTCCAATCCGTTCCGACAAATAAAGTAAGACAAACTTTTACTATATATACAATCCACAGAACATAATTATCTGTGGATTTTTTTTATTTTGATAAGAAGAATATATTGTAAATCTAATTTTGCGAAGTTGCGGAAACAACGTTGTTGAATTATATTGATTATTAAACCTCAAAGGTTTTTAAAACCTTTGAGGTTTGTGAGTTAGAACCTGGATAGCGCGGATTTTCAATCCGTGCCTACAAAGAAAATAAGACAAACTTTTGCTATTAATACAATCCACAGAACTTAATTTTCTGTGGGTTTTTTTATTTTGATTAGAAGAATATATTGTAAATCTAATTTCGCGAAGTTGCGGAAACAACGTTGTTGAATTATATAGATTATTAAACCTCAAAGGTTTTTAAAACCTTTGAGGTTTGTGAGGTAGTAAGTATATTGATAAATCGATTCAGTGAAAGTTAAAAAAAATTATAAAAGAATATTATCGTAAAAATTTTATTAGTTTTGTTATGAATTCAAAAAATAATGAAATATACAAGATACGAATATTCAACCGAAGCAGAATTAAATATTTTTGAGTTTGAGAGTGTTGGACCAAAAGGGAAAATAACCAAATTAGTTCAATACACTGAAATGAACATAAAAGATTATTATAATTTAGCTTTTGGAGATTTAGACGTAATTACCAGGGAAATAAATGATGGTGTAATAACAAATAATGGCGACGCCATAAAAGTTTTAGCAACTGTAGTTTCTACTGTTTATGCGTTCACAGGTAAATATCCAGAAGCTTATATTTTCGCAACTGGGAGTAGTGAAGCTAGGACAAGATTATACAGAATGGGTATAACAAATAATTTAGAAGAATTAAAAAATGATTTTTATGTATATGGTTTAAGAAATGATGATACATTTGAACCATTTATTGTTGGAGATGATTATTTGGGTTTTTTAATAACAAGAAAATATTAAAATTATGAAAGTTGAAGATTTAAATAAAGCAAAAATACCAGTGGTTAAAATAAATAAGAAACTGGAAGAATTTAAAGGGAAAATATTGTTTCCTGAAAAACTGGATTTAGCCAATAAAATGCTAGAAAAAGTAAAATTACCAAAAGCAGAAACTCTGAAATAACCAATATCGGAAAATTTGTAAACTGAGAAAACAGTTAGCCCGAATAAGCCTATACTACTTATACAATCCACAGAACTTAATTTTTTGTGGATTTTTTTTATTTTGATTAGAAGTATATATTGTAAATCCAATTTCGCGAAGTTGCAGAAACAACGTTATTGAATTATATTGATTATTAAACCTCAAAGGTTTTTAAAACCTTTGAGGTTTGTGAGTTAGAAACTGGATAGTGTGTATTTTCAATCCGTGCCTACAAATTAAGTAAGATAAACTTATGCTATTATACAATCCACAGAACTAAATTTTTTGTGGATTTTTTTTATTGAGGCAAGGAGGAAAATACCTGATATCATTATGTCAATAAGTGTTTTAATAAATGAATTGTTGTAAATGCTAAAAAAATCAATTAAAATTGACAGCTAATTTATTTTATGTACTTTTGATTAAAATTACTAATTACATGAGATTAATAGAAAATCATAATAAAGACATCTTGAATTTATGCAAAGCGCATAAAGTAAAATCTTTATATGCTTTTGGTTCTGTTTTAACAGATAAATTCAATAGCGAAAGTGATGTAGATTTCATTGTAGATTTTGAAAATTTAGATGTTTTAGATTATGGAGATAATTATTACAATTTAAAGTTTTCACTTGAAAATGTTCTAAAAAGAAGCGTAGATTTATTGGAAGAAAAAGCCATAAAAAATCCTTATTTTAGAAAAACAATAAATCAAAATAAAGTATTGATATATGGATGACACTACTAAAACATGGCTTTATGATATTTATTCAATCCACAGAACTTAATAATCTGTAGATTTTTTTATTTTGATTATGGGAAGATGTAATGTTTTCTTTATAATTTAATTGCGAGTTCTAATTTCCCGCCTAAGCCTAGTTCTACAATTTTTTGTAAAGTGGAAAATCGTACTTCTTTTACGTTATTTTCTATTCTTGAAATATACGATTTAGTTGTGCCGCTTTTAATAGCAAGTTCTTCTTGAGTTAAGCCTTTTTCAATTCGGGCTTCATGAATTAAAGCCCCAAGTTTAAATTGTTCGTAGCCTTTTTCTAATTTGTCCCGTTTTTCAGTTCCGGTTTTACCATAAAATTCCTCTTTGAATTCGTCTAGTGTTTTTAGGTTATTTGTTTTCGTTTTCATAATCTTTTTTTATTTTTAGGGCTTTGTCAATTTCTTTTTTTGGTGTTTTTTGTACTTTCTTTTGAAAGCCATTTGCTAAAACAATTAATTTTCCTTTATCGAAAAAACAAAATATTCTAAAAATATCACTTCCTTGTTTTATTCTTATTTCGTAAAGACCCTCAGTATTTTCAATATGCTTTAAATAGGTCTCAGGTATTTTTTCTAATTGTTCCAATAATTCTAAAGTCCAAGTTATTTTATCTTGAACTTTTTCACGTTGTTTTACAAAGAATTCTGTAAAATAATCTTTGTAAAAAGTAACGGTTCTTATTTTGATTTCTTTTCCCAAAACACAAAATTAATAAAGTTGTACTAAAGTACAATATTTTTATTTCTTTTAGTTGAAGTTTTTTATTTTTTTATAAAGGTTTTCTTTTGAAATTCTAATTTCACAAAAGACATAACCTTTTTAGCCCTGACAGAAGTGGAAATCCTGGCATTGCGTAAAAGGAGAAGTGCTTTGATATTGCTACGTGCCTCGCAATGCCAGATTGCAACGGATGGCAGGAATTACCTTTGCTAAAATGCCCAATGTTTCGCTCCTAAAAATGACAATAAAAAAACCTGCAAGTTTGCACTCGCAGGTTAGTCTTACTACTTAATTCTTTTATCTTACTACTTATTTAATCAATTCAAAACTACGCTTTACAAAAGCGGTTAGTTCTTCACCTTTTAATAATCCTTGCGAGATTTTCGCCAAGTCTAATGCTTGTTTAATTAGACTTTCTTGAGCCGTTTTGTCTTCGGTTTGTAGGATAGTAGTTGCCAATTCGGAGTTAGAGTTCACCACTAAATTGTACATTTCTGGAAAATTACCCATACCGAACATTCCGCCACCACCGCCAGATTGACTCATTTCTTTCATTCGACGCATGAATTCAGGTTGTGTAATCATGAAAGGTGCTGCTGCGCTATCCATTGGCTCCAATTGTACCGAATAGTTGGCTTTAGGAACAAATTCTTCTACTACAGTTTTCAAATTTGTTTGTTCTTCTTCTGATAATTTTGAGATTTGAGTATCTTCTTTATCAATTAATTTATCTAGATGATCCGAGTCCACACGAACAAAGGTTAAATTCTCATTATCGCCTTCTAATTTTTGAATTAAATGCGAAACAATAGGAGAATCTAATAACAATACTTCGTATCCTTTTTCTTTTGCAATGTCTATATAACTGTGTTGCGCTTCTTTGTTGGAAGCATATAGAACAACTAATTTTCCGTTTTTGTCAGTTTGATTAGCAGCAAGATTTTCTTTTAATTCAGCTAAAGTGTAATATTTTTCATTTACCGTTGGGTATAAAACAAAATCCCCTGCTTTTTCATAAAATTTAGGCTCGGATAACATTCCGTATTCCAAAACGATTTTAATATCGTTCCATTTTTTTTCAAAATCCTCGCGGTTGTCTTTGAACAACGATTTCATTTTGTCGGCAACTTTACGTGTAATGTAATTTGATATTTTCTTTACATTACTATCTGCTTGCAAGCCAGAACGAGAAACGTTTAACGGGATATCTGGTGAATCAATTACTCCTTTCAGCATTCCTAAAAATTCAGGAACAATTCCTTCTACATTATCGGTAACATACACCTGATTTTGATACAATTGGATTTTATCTTTTTGTAACTGTAAATCAGAAGACATTTTAGGGAAATATAAAATACCAGTCAAATTAAACGGATAATCTACATTTAAATGAATATTAAAAAGTGGCTCTTCAAATTGCATTGGATACAATTCATGGTAGAATTGTTTGTAATCTTCCTCTTTTAAATCAGCAGGAAGTTTTGTCCAAGCAGGATTTGGGTTGTTGATAATGTTGTCAACTTCAATAGTCTCAGCTTTGTAATCTTCAGGAGCATCTTCTGGTTTAGGAAGTGTTTCTGTTTTAGTTCCGAATTTAATCGAAACAGGCATGAATTTATTGTACTTAGTAAGTAATTCTTTGATTTTATGTTCTTCTAAAAACTCTAAAGAATCTTCGGCAATGTGGAGGATTATTTCCGATCCACGAGAAGTTTTATCGGAAGGTACTAAAGTAAATTCAGGACTTCCATCACATGTCCAATGAGCAGCTGGTTCCTCTTTGAATGATTTGGTTATGATTTCAACTTTTTCTGCAACCATAAAAGCAGAATAAAAACCTAAACCAAAATGACCAATAATTCCTGAATCCTTAGCAGAGTCTTTGTATTTTTCTAAAAACTCTTCCGCTCCAGAAAATGCAACTTGGTTGATGTATTTTTCAACTTCTTCAGATGTCATTCCCAAACCTTGGTCAATGATGTGCAGTTTTTTACCTTCTTTGTCAATTTTGACTTCAATAATTGGATTACCATATTCTACTTTGGCTTCACCAATACTAGTTAAATGTTTTAATTTTAAAGTAGCATCCGTTGCATTAGAAACTAATTCGCGAAGAAAAATTTCATGATCGCTATAAAGAAATTTCTTAATCAATGGGAAAATGTTTTCTACTGAAACATTAATTTTTCCTGTACTCATATTTTGAATTTTAAGTGAAACAATTATTAATTCACTACTATTCAAATTCAATACCAAAGCAAATAATATGACAAAATGACGCGAAAATTATTTTTATTTTTAAATAATTATGCTTACTTTTAAACTAAATTAATGACATAAAACTTAGATGTTTTTGTTATTTTAACTCACTCATAAAAAATGAAAAAAAGATTAATTCTACTGTTACTGACAGTAATTTTTGTTGGCTGTAAACCAAAGCAAACTATTGCGAGTACTAAATTGGATACTAAATTGGAAGTTGCTATAAAAGGAAATTGGAAAATCACTTCGGTGACATATCCTGGTTCTGATTATATTAAAATAAATTCCTTTGATCTAGCTGATTCTAAATGTTTTGTGGGTAGTACTTGGAAATTCATTTCTAATAATAACAAAGGAGAAATGACTTTGACTAATACAACTTGTACAGCATTTTCGTCTCCAATTACTTGGTATATAAATAAGGACGGAAATTTTGTTATGAAGATTATTAATGATTCTAAAGCGAAGAAAGTGCTAGAAGGTTACCTATTAACGATTGCAAATTCTACCGAAACTGGTTTTCAATTAGTTGATAAAGTTAATGTAGGAGGTCAGTATGTTAACGTAGTTTATCAATTCAATAAAAATTAATGGTTTGTTGAGTTGTCAGTACAGCACGGAATGAATTTTTAAAATCTAATAAAAATAAGAGTAGGCAGAATTTATAATAATAAATATAATGAAATTTAAAATGGATGTAAATAAAAAAGGAATGTTACAGAAAATCACAATATTAATTTTAGTGGTTAGTTTTAGTTTTGGATCGTTGTTGACCAGTTGTGATGCTGCGAAAAACACTAATAAAACCCAGCGTGGAGCAGCAATTGGTGCTGTAGCAGGAAGTCTGTTAGGAGCGGTTCTTGGTAATAATTTAGGAAAAGGAGGCAATGGGGCTTTAGGTGCTGTTCTTGGCGGAGTAATTGGCGGCGTTGCAGGAGGTGTAATAGGAAATAAAATGGATAAGCAAGCACGTGAAATACAATCTGCTTTACCTGGTGCAACTGTAGAACGAGTAGGAGAGGGTATTAAATTAACATTAGGTGAAAATTCAGTTCGATTTGATACTAATAAATCTACGCTAACGGCTACTGCTAAAGCAAATTTAGATAGGTTAGTGCCTGTTTTTCAAAGTTATGGTGAAACTAACATTGTTATTTACGGATATACGGATATTACGGGAACTCCTGAACATAATCTAACCTTATCAGAGCAAAGAGCCGCATCGGTAATGGCATATTTTACCACTAAAGGATTGTCTGCTTCCCGCTTTGCTACTACTGGTATGGGGATAGCAGATCCTATTGCAACGAATGAAACTCCAGAAGGTAGGACCCAAAACCGAAGAGTTGAATTTGCTATTGTTGCAAATGAAAAAATGGTTGATGATGCCAAAAAAGAAGCAGGTAAATAATTTAATTTTTTTTATATCGATAGTCCTAATAAATCATAAAGATTTTTTAGGACTATTTTATAATATAATTATCCAATATTGATTAAATAATCTAAAACAAATCTTAAATATTGTGTTGTTAACAATATTTTAAATACTTTTGCGGAAATTTAAATAGTATACAAAATGAAAAAAATAGTTTTATTATTGGTTCTTTCTTTAACCATTTTCAGCTGTAGTAAAGTTCGTAAAGGAGAATTCCTAATTACTGGTAATGCCAAAGGACTTGCTGATGGAATAATGGTAGTTGTTAAAAAACAAAACGAATTTGGGCTTGTTGTGGGTGTTGACTCTGCTAAAGTAAAAGCTGGAAAGTTTGAAATCAAAGGAAAAGTAAATGAGCCTAGTATGCATGCTTTATTTATTAAAGGATTGCAACAACCAATTCCATTTATTTTAGAAACTGGAGAAATAGAAGTAAAAGTAGATAAAGATAGTATCTGGAAGTCGGAAATTGGAGGTACAAACAACAATGAAGAATTTCAAAAATTCAATGTGAAATTGAATGGATTTCAGAAAAAACTTGTTGATTTTCAAAATAAAAACATCCAAAAATTAATGGATGCACAAAAGAAAAACGACAATGCTACAGTTGAGAAATTAAAAAAACAGTATTCAGATATTCAAAAAGGAATGGATGATTATATGGCTGTTTACCCAGAGCAAAACTCGGATTCTTATATTTCATTATTATTAATTCAAAACATGTTTAACTCTCCTAAATTTGATTTAGCGAAAGTTACTAAAACGTATTCTAATTTAGATTCAGATCTTAAAGCAACTAAAATTGGTAAAGAAATTGGATTAAAATTAAAAACGATCCAAAACACTCAAAACGCTCAAAAAAAAAAGTAGTAGTACCAACTGAAATTGGTAGTATTGCACCTGATTTTTCAGCAAAAACTCCTCAGGGAACTGTTGTTTCACTAAAGGAATCTTTAGGAAAAGTTACAATTATTGATTTTTGGGCTTCATGGTGTGGACCTTGTAGAAAAGAAAATCCAAATGTTGTTGCACTATTCAATGAGTTACATAGCAAAGGATTAAATATTATCGGTGTTTCTCTAGATAAGGATTTAGCTAGTTGGAAGCAAGCAATTGCAAAAGATAATATTACTTGGGTGCAAGTTTCTAATTTAAAAGAATGGTCGGAGCCAATTGCAAAACAATATGGTGTAGAGCAAATCCCTACAACCTTTTTATTAGATGCAGCTGGAAAAATTGTTGCAAAAGATTTAAGAGGAGAAGAATTAAAAGCGAAAGTATTGGAACTTCTTAATGAGGATTCTGCTAAAAAATAATAAGATTAATAATAAAATAAAAAAAATCTCCTAGTGAGATTTTTTTTATTTTATTCAAAACCATAGGGTTAAAATTTATTTTCAAATTATGTTTTAATTTAATTTGAAAACTTAAAAAGTGTTCCTATATTTGCTCCCTCGTTAAGCGAAAGGGGAGATACTCAAGCGGCCAACGAGGGCAGACTGTAAATCTGCTGACTACGTCTTCGTAGGTTCGAATCCTACTCTCCCCACAAAAAAAAACTTCAACATAATGTTGAAGTTTTTTGTTTTAATAAATATCTTGAATTTAGATCTCCGTAGTTTTTATTTATATTAGAGTTCTTTATTTTGTGCTTTTCTAATTTTTTTAAACAAATTAGAAGAGTAAACAAAATCTACAATTGCTTCATTATCGGTCCTAAAAATGTCTTTATTTGTTCCTTCCCAAGCTAAAATCCCTTCTTTAAGAAAAACAATTTTTTTGCCAATTTCCATTACAGAATTCATATCGTGGGTATTAATTACAGTTGTAATGTTATATTCTTCTGTAATCTCTTGAATTAGATTATCTATTAATATTGCAGTTTTCGGATCTAAACCGGAGTTTGGTTCGTCACAAAAAAGATATTTTGGGTTATTTACAATTGCTCTAGCAATAGCAACTCTTTTTTGCATTCCTCCTGAAATTTCGGAAGGTTTTTTATGATTTGCATTTATTAAATTTACCCTTTGAATAACAAAATTCACGCGTTCTTTTATTTCTGCAGGAGTTTTATTGGTGAACATTTTTAATGGAAAACCTATATTCTCTTCAACGGTCATTCCATCAAACAATGCACTACCTTGAAAAACCATTCCGATTTCGGTTCGCAATGTTCTTTTTTCATCCCCAGATAATTCGGAATAAATTCTACCATCAAAAGAAATAGTTCCAACTTCTGGAGTGAAAATTCCTAATAAAGATTTTAATAATACTGTTTTTCCGGAACCGCTTTGTCCAATTATTAAATTGGTTATTCCTGTTTCAAAAGTGGTAGAAATACCCTTAAGTATTTTAGTTCCGTCAAATGATTTTTCTACATTTTTTACTTCTATCATTATGCTAATAATAATTGGGTTAAAATATAGTTTACTAAAATTATTACAACACTTGTCCAAACGAAAGAGATTGTACTTGCTTTACCAACTTCTAAAGCGCCACCCTTCATATAATATCCATGAAAAGATGGTATTGTTGAAAGAAATAGAGCGAAAATAATAGTCTTTATTACAGCATAAGTAATATGGTAAGGGATAAAATTGATTTGTATTCCTGCAACAAACTCGTTACTAGAAACAAATCCACCATAAACCCCGGCTATCCACCCACCTAATATGCCAAGAAACATAGCGATTCCAATAATGAACGGATATAAAAGAGAGGCTATTATTTTAGGAAATACTAAATAATTTAAAGAATTAACTCCCATTACTTCCAAAGCATCAATTTGTTCAGTTACCCGCATTGTTCCAATGCTAGATGTGATGAAAGAACCCATTTTTCCTGCCATTACTATCGAAATAAAGGTAGGAGCAAATTCTAAAATAATCGATTCTCGAGTTGCAAAACCTATTATTTCTCTGGGAATTAATGGATTATTTAAGTTTAAAGCTGTCTGTATAGAAACAACCCCTCCAACAAAGAACGAAATAAATGCTACAATTCCTAAAGAGCCAATGATTAAGTCGTCAATTTCCTTTAAAATCAATCCACGCATTACTGACCATTTGGTAGGTTTATTAAATACTTCTTTTAGCATTAAAAAGTACTTTCCGATATAAGATAAATAGCGAAAAAGAATCATTTATTTAGTTCAGTTAATTATAATCTGTTTGAAAATAAGATTGCAAAAATACTATTTTTTGTTGGGATTTTGGTTTTTGTTTTGATGTGAATGAAGGTATTCTAAAACAATTTTTCTTTCATTTTTTTTAAACGATAATTTCTGATGAATTTCGCTTGTTCTTTAGTTACTAATAATTCTTTTTTATTTGATTTAGCAAGCCAAAATCCTTTTATATAATCCAAAAATAAAAGTGGCTTTTTCTTCATCATTGATAATTTTGCAGAAGCAATAGCGGTTATCCAAAAGCCATATCCTAAACAATAAAAAGCTTCTCCTTGTTTGTAACGTGCTGTTTTGTTGTAATTTGCACCTGTTGGTTTTAGATGTTTTACCTTTAAAGAAGAGTCGGTAATAACTCTCCAATTGTAAAATTTGCATAGTAATTCATCCACGGTATCCCAACCCATTGCAGGTTTAAGTCCGCCAATTTGTTGGAAAGTTTCTTTTCGATAGGCTTTAAAAGCACCCCGAATATGGTCTTTGTCAGTTAGGTTTTCTAGAATGAACTCTCCATTTTTTTCAATATAAGCGAATCCTCCAGCCATTCCTATACTTTGGTCTGATTGAAAATGAGATACTATAGTTTCAAAATAATTAGCTGGAAAAATTAAATCAGCATCAGCTTTCACTATGATGTCATAATTAGTATCTAAAGTTTCTAATCCTTTTTGAAAGGCTTGAATTACCTTACTTCCTGGCAAATGTATTGCATCCGAAGTTTTATTAACTAATGAAATAAATGGATATTTTTCAGCAAATTCTAATACAATTGTAGCAGTATTATCTGTAGAATTGTCGTTTACTACTACAATTTTATTAGGCAATACGGTTTGTTCAACTAAAGATTGCAGAGTTAGAGCAATAAATTCTTCTTCATTATGTGAAGGAATGACAATGTAAAATTTCATTTATTTTACTTTTTCAGCATAAACAATATAATACCGTGGCGTGAAATAACGCAGTAACGGACGGAAACCAATTTTTTTAACTGGGTGTGTAAATTTCTCTCTCGAAGTTATTTTCCAACCTGTTTTTTCTAATAACCAATCTAATTGCCAATCTTCAAATTCATGGTAATGTCTGTCCCACATATCTGTTTTACTTCGGTATGCGGGTGAAAACCATAGTCGTAATGGAATGGAAATTAGTAATTTATCGCATTTTACATTTTGTAAAATAGTATACGGATTTAATAAATGTTCAAATATTTCAAAAGCCGTAAAAACAGAATAAGTTTCTGTTTGTAATGCAGTTTGATTAGTGTCTAAATCTTCTCCGGTAGTATTTTTTACGGTATAACCGTTTTCCTCCATAATTTTGGAAAACGGATTAGGAACTCCTAAATCAAAAATCGTTTCGCTAGTTGAAACGTGCTTTTGTAAAAATTCTAAAGTATGTTTGAATCTTTTATTTGGATATGTTTTTTCGTACATTATTGAAATCGTTTGTTTAATGTTTCAAGGTATAAAACAGTCTGTAAAATTAGTGATTTAACCTGAAACTTTAGTCTATTAACTTTCACAAAAATTACTTTTTTCGTGCTTTACATTTTGTAAACGATAGCATTAATGTTCATTCCAGATCCAACAGAAGCAAATAAAATGATATCACCTTTAGTAATAGATTGGTCTTTTATCTTGCCTTTAACTAGGGAATCGTAAAGCGTTGGAACGGTTGCAACACTAGAGTTTCCTAATTCATGAATACTCATTGGCATTATTCCTTCTGGCATTTTTTGGTCGTAGAGTTTATAAAAACGTTGTACAATTGCTTCGTCCATTTTTTCATTTGCCTGGTGAATAAGTATCTTTTTTAATTGGCTAATGTCTACACCACTTTTGTCTAGGCATTCTTTCATTGCTTTTGGAACGTTTGATAAAGCAAATTCATATATTTTTCTGCCATGCATTTTTAAGTATCTAATATCTGGATTGTGATCCTTATTGAATGATTTTCCAAAGAACAAAAAATAGGCTTCGTCATAGGTGAATGTAGCGGTTTCATGTGCTAATATTCCGCCTTCTTCTTCACTAGCCTCAATAATTGTTGCGCCAGCTCCATCAGAATAAATCATTGAATCTCTATCATGAGGATCTACAACTCTTGATAAGGTTTCTGCACCAATAATTAAACATTTTTTAGCCATTCCGGCTTTGATATATGCTTGTGCTTGTATTACACCTTCTACCCATCCTGGACAACCAAAGAGCATGTCATAGGCAACACACTTTGGGTTTTTAATTCGTAAATTATGTTTTACTCGACTTGCTAAACTTGGTAGCAAATCGGTTTGAATAGTTCCTTTTTTTACATCACCAAAATTATGAGCAAAGATTATATAATCTAAAGTTTCTGGATCTATTTTTGAGTCTTCAATAGCTTTTTTTGCTGCTATGAAACCAATATCTGATGTTGTTAATTCATCAGTAACATATTTACGCTCTTGTATCCCTGTAATGCCATAGAATTTTTCTGTAATTACCTCATTCGGAAGCGCAAAATTTGAACCATCTTCGTTTAAAAAAATATGATTTGAAAAGTCTTTATTTGTTACTCTCACAGTAGGAATATAACTTCCTGACCCCGTTATTTTTATGTTCATTTTAAAAGAATTACTAAACGAATATATTTAAAAAAAATTAAAAATTATCTATAAAAATTAAAAAATCTTGCTTAATTATGATATCTTTAATAAAAAGATTAATAAATTATTAATACTATAATTTTTCTTCATCTGCTTTTGCAATTTTAATTTGCATAATGGTTGATAAATTATGTGCCTGGTTTTTCATACGTTCACAATTAATACCAATAAAATTTTCATTTATAGCAGATTCAAAGTGGAATAACCATATATCAAAAAGTTCTTTAGATAAATAGGATTTTGTATTTAAATCGAGATGAATTTGTGTAAGATTATTGAAATATCCCCCGGTGCCCAATATAGATTGAGACCAAAATGAAACTAAAATAGGTAAGTGTTCTTCTAGTTTTACTTTTACCACATCGGTAAAAATGTAACGGATTGAAGTATCCGATAATAGTTTTTTGTAGAAATTATCTACGACTTTATATAAATCTTCTTGGGAATTAATATCGTTCATATTGCTAAAAAATCAGTTTACAAATTTAATTTATTAGAAGTTTAATAACTTGATTATTATCATTTTTTAAGAAAAAGAAAAGGTTTCAAATTATTATTTGAAACCTTTCTAACTATACATTTATTTCTAAATTACATGTATGCCTCAATTGGAGCACAACTGCAAACTAAGTTTCTATCGCCATAAGCATCATCTACACGACGAACACTTGGCCAGAATTTATTGTCGGCAATATATTTCAAAGGAAATGCGGCTTGCTCACGAGTGTAAGGAAAATTCCAAGTATCTGCTGTAAGCATTGCCAAAGTGTGAGGTGCATTATGTAAAACAGTATTGTGGTCGTCTGCAGTTGCATTTTCAATTTCTTTACGAATTGAAATTAATGCATCACAAAAACGATCTAACTCAGCAACATCTTCACTTTCTGTTGGTTCAATCATCAAAGTTCCAGCAACTGGAAAAGAAACCGTTGGTGCATGAAAACCATAATCCATTAATCTTTTAGCGATATCGGTAACTTCAATTCCTTGTTGTTTGAAAGCACGGCAATCTAAAATCATTTCGTGAGCCGCTCTTCCCATTTCGCCTGAGTATAAAACAGGATAACTAGATTCCAAACGAGCCTTCATGTAATTGGCATTCAATATTGCATATTGTGTAGCTTTTTTCAAACCTTCAGCACCAAGCATTGTTATATATCCATAAGAAATTAAACAAACTAATGCCGATCCATAAGGAGCAGATGAAATTGCAGAAATTGCTTTTTCTCCTCCAACTTTTATAAATGGATTGGTAGGTAAAAAAGGAACTAATTTTTCGTTTACACAAATTGGTCCCACACCAGGTCCTCCACCACCGTGCGGAATAGCAAATGTTTTATGTAAGTTTAAATGGCAAACGTCAGCACCAATAGTTGCAGGATTTGTTAATCCAACTTGGGCATTCATGTTAGCGCCATCCATATAAACTAAACCTCCATTTTCATGGATAAGATCTGTGATTTCAATTATGGTACTTTCAAAAACTCCATGAGTGGAAGGATAAGTTACCATTAAACAAGATAGATTGTCTTTGTGCTCAATTGCCCTAGCTCTTAAATCTTCAACATCAATATTTCCTTCTGGAGTAGTTTTAGTAACAATAATTGTCATTCCAGCCATTGCAGCAGAAGCAGGATTTGTTCCGTGTGCCGATGATGGAATCAAACATATATTTCTGTGGTTGTCTCCTCTTGATAAATGGTATGCACGAATAGTCATTAAACCTGCGTATTCTCCTTGAGCTCCAGAGTTTGGTTGTAAAGTAGTTCCTGCAAAACCAGTAACCACATTAAGTTGGTGTTCTAATTTTTTTAGCATTATTTGGTAACCTTCGGCTTGTTCAATAGGGGCAAATGGGTGAATACTGTTCCAATTTGCCATAGATAAAGGTAACATTTCAGCAGCAGCATTTAATTTCATTGTACAAGATCCTAACGAAATCATAGAATGATTTAACGATAAATCTTTGCGTTCTAATCTTTTTATATAACGCATTAATTGCGATTCCGAATGGTGGTTGTTGAAAACATCATGCATTAAAAAACTAGAAGTTCGTGCTAATGAAGAAGGAAAATTAGTAGAATTAGTTAATTCGCTAATTGTAAAAATATCTTTATTTAATGCTTCCGCAAAAATTGAAATAATTTGATTTAGGTCTTTTATGGAAGTAGTTTCATTTACAGAAATAGAAATAGTTTCGTTATCTACATAAAAGAAATTTACTTCATGTTTTTCTGCAATTACTTTCACTTTAGAAGCATCTGCTTTTAATAAAAGAGTATCAAAAAACGAAGTGTTTGTTTGATAAACACCTAATTTATTTAGGGCATCCGCTAATGTTACTGCAGAAGCATGAACTTTATTAGCAATATATTTTAATCCTTTTGGGCCATGATATACTGCATACATTCCAGCCATAACAGCAAGTAAAACTTGGGCAGTACAAATATTAGAAGTTGCTTTTTCACGTTTTATATGTTGCTCACGGGTACCTAAAGCCATTCGTAAAGCACGATTTCCATTCACGTCAATCGTTACTCCAATAATTCTTCCTGGCATTGAACGCTTGTATTCTTCTTTGGTTGCAAAATAAGCAGCATGGGGACCGCCATAACCCATCGGAATTCCGAAGCGTTGGGTAGTTCCAACAACAACATCAGCACCAAATTCACCAGGAGGAGTTAGCGTTACTAAAGATAAAATATCAGCAGCAACTGCAACTTTTATTTCAGCAACATGTGCTTTTGAAACAAAACCTGCATAATCATTTATTTGACCATGTTTTCCCGGATATTGCAATAATGCTCCGAAGAAGTCTGTTGAAAAATCGAAAGTTTCATGATTTCCTATAACTAATTCAATTCCTTTTGGAGTAGAACGCGTTTGTAAAATAGAAATAGTTTGTGGCAAAACTTCTTCAGACACGAAGAATTTTACTACATTATTTTTCTTTTGATCTCTTGTACGAACATCATATAATAATGCCATTGCTTCAGCGGCAGAAGTACCCTCGTCTAATAAGGATGCATTGGCAATTTCCATTCCCGTTAATTCGATGATGGTCGTTTGATAGTTCAGTATAGCCTCTAAACGACCTTGAGCAATTTCTGCTTGGTATGGTGTGTAAGCGGTATACCACCCTGGATTTTCAAAAATATTTCTTTGAATAACTGCAGGAATAATTGTTGGATGGTATCCTAAACCAATATATGACTTGAAAACTTTATTCTTTTTTCCTAGTTCCTGAATGTGTGATAAATAGTCATATTCTGTCATTGGAGTTTCCAAATCTAAATCCTTTTTCAACCGAATAGATTCTGGAACTGTTTCAGATATTAATTGTTCTAATGTTTCAACTCCAATGGTTTTAAACATATTTTGAAGGTCATTTTCACGTGGACCTAAATGGCGTAAAGCAAATGCGTCTGTTTTCATTAAATAGAAATAAAGGTAAGTTTTGTTGTGTGTTGCCTTATGATTTAAGGTGAAATTTAAAGCAAACAAAAGTAATTATTAAACTTCTAATTTTATATTAAACAAGTCGTAATATTTTGAGAATTTTTCAACCAAAATAAGGTCTTATTAACAGATTGCCTATTTTTGTGCAATGAAATTTCTTCAGCGCCTTCTTAATTTCTATATACAATCGTCCATTCATGTTGGATTTGCTGTTTTTTGTTTAGTTTATATTACTACTTTTTCAAATAACTTAAATATGGATATTAATTATCCAAGTTGTGTCTTTTTTGGAACTATTCTTGGGTATAATTTTTTAAAATATTTTTATGTTTTTTGGAATGGTAACTTTGCTTCCAAAAAATATTATTTTATTTTCATAATAAGTATTTTATCATTTGTTGGTTTTTTGTTTTTCTTATTATTGCTTAAAAGAAGTATTCAAATTAATTTGTTTTTTTCAGGAATAGCGGTAGTAGTTTATCCTTTTTTGCGAAAATTTGGTTGGTTGAAATTATTTTTTGTAAGTGCTGTGGTAACCTATATTTCCGTATTTATTCCTTATGACAATGTAATAGGAACTAGATTTGAATTTGAAATTAACTGCCTTCAAAGATTTTTAATTCTATCTAGTTTATTGATGCCTTTTGAAATAATGGATAGCATTCAAGATCCAGTTTCGCTGCAAACGTTACCTCAAAAATTTGGAATTAATAAATCTAAATTGTTCGGAATGTTATTGGTAATTCCTTTTATTATTTTAGAATTTTTAAAATTCAATAGCTCTCTAGTTTCTTTATTTATTGGATTAGTAACTGTTATATTAATTCATTTTTCTTCAGTTCATCGCAATAAATATTATGCCAATTTTTGGGTTGAAAGTGTACCTATATTTTGGATGGTTGCTCTTTTATTTAGCAAATAAAAAAACCGAAGATTAACTTCGGTTTCTAACTAATAATTTATAAAGTCTTACTTATATATTTTACTACACCAATCCTGCTCGTTTCAACAACGCATCAGCATTTGGTTCGTGTCCTCTAAAACGTTTGTAAAGTTCCATTGGTAATTCGGTGCCACCTTTAGAAAGAACATTTTCTTTGAATTTTGTAGCCACTTCTTTATTGAAAATTCCTTTTTCTTGAAAATAAGCAAAAGCATCAGCATCTAATACTTCGGCCCATTTATAACTATAATATCCTGAGGAATATCCGCCTTGAAAAATATGTGAGAAAGAAACGCTCATACAGTTTTCGGTAACATCTGGATATAAAGTAGTTCCTTCCATTGCTTGTTTTTCAAATGATTTTACATCGCTAATTTCATATGGATTGTTGCTGTGGAAAGCCATATCTAGAATTCCGAAACTCAATTGGCGTAGGGTAGCCATTCCTTCTAAGAAACTTGCACTTTCTTTTATTTTTTCTACATATTTCTGCGGAATAATTTCTCCAGTTTCATAATGATTAGCAAATAATGCTAATGCTTCAGGTTCGTAACACCAGTTTTCCATAATTTGACTTGGTAATTCAACAAAATCCCAATAAACAGAAGTGCCTGATAAACTTGGATAGGTTGTGTTAGCTAGCATTCCGTGTAAAGCGTGACCAAATTCATGGAACAAAGTGGTTACTTCGTTAAAAGTTAATAACGAAGGTTTAGTTTGCTTTGTTTGTTCACTATCGCTTGATTCAATTGGTGGAGTAAAATTACAAACGATGGAAATATGCGGTCTATCGTTAGTGCCGTTTTTTATCGATTGTGATTTATAAGAAGTCATCCACGCGCCATTTCTTTTTCCTTTTCTTGGAAAAAAGTCAGAGTAGAAAATTGCAACTAGATTTTTTTCAGCATCATAAACTTCAAAAGTTTGAACATCTTTATGGTATTTATCAATGTCAAAAACTTCATTAAAGGTTATTCCGTATAATTTTTCGGCAACAAGGAATGCACCGTTTAATACATTTTCTAATTTAAAATAGGGTTTTAATAATTCATCGTCCAAATTGAATAATTTTTGTTTCAATTTTTCAGAATAATAAGCGCCATCCCATTTTTCTAATTGCTCAACTCCATCTAACTCTTTTGCAAATGCAGTTAATTGCGCCATTTCTCTTTCTGCAGCTGGTTTTGCCTTTTCAAGTAAATCTTTTAAAAACGATTTTACTTTATTTGGGTTTTGTGCCATTCTTTCTTCTAAAACAAAATCCGAATGGGTAGCATAACCTAATAAATTAGCGCGATCAAAACGCAATTTAGCAATCTTTAAAGTGATTTCTTTGTTGTCGAATTCGTTTCCTTGAAATGCTTTTTTACCTGCGGCAATTGCCATTTCTTTTCTCAATTCTCTGTTGTCGATATAGGTTACAAATGGTAAATAACTTGGAAAATCCAAAGTGAAAACCCAGCCTTCAAGTTCTTTAGATTTCGCCATTGATTTTGCCATTTCTTTAGCATCTTCTGGCAAACCTTTTAAATCATTTTCATTAGTAATATGCAATTGATACTTGTTGGTTTCTGCCAAAACATTTTCACCATAAGTCAATTTTAATTTAGCTAATTCAGTATCAATTTCACGTAATTTTTCTTTTTTATCCTCAGAAAGTAAAGCGCCATTTCGAGCAAAACTCTTATATTTTTTGTCTAATAAAGTTGTTTGTTCTGGAGTCAAAGTCAGATTTTCTTTTTGATCGTATACCGCTTTTACTCTTTTAAATAAATCTTCATTTAGCGAAATATCATTGCTGAAAGCGGTCAAAAGTGGAGAAACTTCTTGAGCTATTTTTTGCATTTGCTCACAAGTTTCTGCGGAATTTAAATTAAAGAAAATGGAAGATAATCGATCCAATTGTTCACCAGAAAAGTCTAAAGCAACGATTGTGTTTTCAAATGTAGGTGTATCTTGATTATTAATTATTGCATCAATTTCGGCTCTTGCTTTTGAAATATTTTCAATAAATGCAGGCTGATAATCGTCTAATTTTATTTGTGAAAATGGTGCAGTATTGTGTTTTGTATTGAATTTATGGGTAAGTGTTTTCATTGCTCACAAAGGCGCAAAGGCGCAAAGTTTTAGGATTAAGAATAATTCTTTGTATTAGGATTAATGTTTGCCGGTATCTTAGCCCCGATAGAAGTGGAAATCCTTTTCTTTTTTTTCTTTAAAAAAAGAAAAGATTGCAACGGATAGCGGGATTAGCTCCTGAAAAAAATTATTTTTTCAATTCAGAAGCAGCCTTATTCACCGCTTCTTTTAGGCTTTCTTTATAGAAAATAATTTTGTCAAGCACACATTTATCCGAGGTTCCGATAATTTGAGCGGCAAGAATTCCGGCATTTTTTGCTCCGTTTAATGCAACAGTTGCAACAGGAACTCCGCCCGGCATTTGCAAAATAGACAAAACCGAATCCCATCCATCAATAGAATTACTCGATTTTATAGGGACTCCAATTACAGGTAATGGTGACATAGATGCTACCATTCCAGGTAAATGCGCTGCACCTCCTGCACCAGCAATAATTACTGAAATTCCACGAGTATGTGCATTTTTACTAAAATCAAATAATTTTTCAGGTGTTCTATGGGCCGAAACAATATCTACTTCAGTTTCAATATCAAATCCTTTTAGGATATCAATTGCTTCTTGCATTACTGGCATATCGGATATGCTTCCCATTATTATAGCTACTTTCATATTTCTATTATAATTTTATACTAATCACTCTAATACTATTCTTAACTACCTCCGCAATTTTTCTAGCTTCCGTCATATTCTCATTTACAATCGTAACGTGTCCCATTTTTCGGAAAGGGCGTGTTTCTCGTTTGCCATAAATATGTGGAGTTACCCCGTCAATTGCCATTATTTTATCTATGTTTTGATAAGTAACGGGTCCTGAAAATCCTTCTTCACCGACCAAATTTACCATAATTCCTGCAACTTTACTAGCGGTACTTCCTAAAGGTAAGTTTAAAATGGCTCGTAAATGGTTTTCAAATTGCGACGTGTAACTGGCTTCAATGGTGTGATGTCCCGAATTGTGTGGTCTTGGCGCCACTTCATTAACTAAAATTTCGTCATTTTCGGTTTGAAACATTTCTACAGCCAAAAGACCAACATGATTAAAAGCTTCGGAAACTTTTAGCGCAATTTCTTGTGCCTTTTGCGTAATTTTTTGGTCAATTCTTGCAGGGCAAAGTACATATTCTACTTGATTTGCTTCAGGATGGAATTCCATTTCAACCACCGGATAAGTTTTTACTTCTCCAGATGCCGAACGAGCTACTATTACAGCTAATTCATTTTTAAACGGCACCATTTCTTCTGCAATGCATTCTACATTAGGTAAATTATCCAGATCGGAATAAGAGCGAACCACTTTAACTCCGTTACCATCATAACCAAATTGAGTACATTTCCAAACAAAAGGAAATAGTAATGTTTCTATTTCTGATTTTAGATTTTCAAGATTCTCAAATCGTTTGTGCTTAGAAGTTGGAATATTATTTTCAACATAAAAATCTTTTTGAACTCCTTTATTCTGAATTAATCGTAAAGTCTTAGGCGAAGGAAATACTGGCAAGCCTTCCGATTCCAATTTGTCTAATGCATCTAAATTTACATTTTCAATTTCTATTGTTAAGAGATTTACTTTTTTACCAAAGTGATAAACAGCATCAAAATCCATTAAATCACCAATGAAAAATTGAGTTGCTCCAAACTGACTTGGCGCTTCTTTACTTGAATCTAAAATATAAGTTTGGATATCAAATTTTCGAGTTTCGGCTAAGAGCATTTTGCCTAATTGTCCGCCGCCGAGAATTCCTAGTTTAAAATCAGAAGAAAAGTAATTCATTTTTGTTGTGTTTGCGCAAAGATAAACATTTGAAAATTATTTTAATCGCTTCAAAATATCTTTCACGGCAAAACAATATCCAGGGGATTGATTTTGTAAATCTCTTGAAAGAAGCATTTTTAATTCTTCATTTATCCAAGAATGTTTTTTTCCTAGTTCAAATAATGCTCGCATTGAGTAGGCAGCAGTTGCTGCTAATTTAACATCAATTAGAAAATCTAAACAGGTTTCAATAATTTTTTCTTCTTGGTATTTCGTTAATTTGACTTTTTTGTTCTTGCATAAAAATAAACATATTTTAGAGACCGGTCTTATTGCAGAATTATTTTTGAAGTTTGGGAGTGCTTCACAAAATTCATCAATAAATGGTAGGAACAATTCCATACGTTCTTCACAAATTAATTCTAATATCCAACAAGCTTTATGATGATTTTTATCTTCAGTCGTACAAGCTATTCCTACTAATTGACTCAAATAGTTTGGGTAGGTAAAAATGAATTGTTTGTTTTCATCTCTACTTTTTCTGTGAGCTGTACTATTTGCTATCTGATTATAATATTTTGCATTCATTTTGTAAATATATTAATTTAGCAAAAAAGTTTCTATACTTACTATGTAATACTTATTTCTTCACTAAATTTGCATCGTTAATTTTAAATTAATTTACTATGATACAGCTTCACGATAAAAGTTTTGAGCCATTTATTTCTTCCGAAGAAATTGATTTTGCAATTTCAAATATGGCAAAGCAAATGGATGATGATTTCTTTGATGAGGTTCCTGTATTTGTAGGAATTCTAAATGGTTCATTTATGGTTTTGTCGGATTTAATGAAGCAATATAGAGGAATGTGTGAGGTAAGTTTCTTGAAATTAGCTTCATATGATGGAACCCAAACTACAAATACAGTCAAGCAACTTATTGGAATTAACGAAAACCTGGAAGGAAGAACTGTCATAATTGTTGAAGATATTGTTGATACTGGAAATACGATTGAGGAATTGAAAGCTATTTTCAAAGAAAAAAAAGTAAAACATCTTAAAATTGCAACTCTTTTCTTCAAACCAGAAGCATACAAAAAAGACATTAAAATTGATTATATTGGAATTCGTATTCCTAATAAATTCATCGTTGGTTATGGTTTAGACTATGATGGATTAGGGAGGAATTTAGCAGACGTATACCAACTAGCACAAGAAAAATAGAGCCAAATCTTACATTAAATAACTATAACATACAACTTTACAAAATGATTAATATTGTTCTTTTCGGGAAACCGGGAGCTGGAAAAGGCACACAAGCCGAATTTTTAAAAGAGAAATATAATTTAACACATCTTTCTACAGGAGACATTTTTAGATTTAATATTAAAAATGATACCGATTTAGGAAGACTTGCAAAAACCTTTATGGATAAAGGAGATTTAGTGCCTGATGAAGTTACTATTCAAATGTTGCAAAGTGAAGTAGATAAAAACCCTCAATCAGCAGGATTTTTATTCGATGGTTTTCCAAGAACTCTTGCTCAAGCAGCAGCATTAGATAATTTTTTAGAATCTAAAGGTCAAAACATTACAGCAACAGTAGCTCTTGATGCTGATGATTCGGTTTTAGTTGCTAGATTATTGGAAAGAGGAAAAACTTCGGGCAGACCAGACGATCAAGACGAAGAAAAAATAAGAAACCGTTATCAAGAATACAACGAAAAAACTGCTCCTTTGATGGATTATTACAAAGGACAAAATAAATTTCATGCTGTAAACGGAATAGGAACTATATTAGAAGTTAACGAAAGATTGAATTTTGTTTTCGATAATTTATAGTCATTCTAATAGACTATAATTTAAATTTCGAGCATTCATTTTTTTTTTAGATATTTGCAACCAGAAAAAGAGCAATTTCCGGAACTCGGGATTCAGGCTCTTTTTTTGTAATATTAAATTATGGAACTTTTAATTATTCTTTTTTTAATTTTGCTTAATGGCATCTTCTCTATGTCGGAAATTGCCTTAATTTCGGCAAGAAAAATTCGTTTAGAAACTGCAGCAAAAAAAGGAAATGCTAATGCTAAAGTTGCATTAGACTTAGTGAATTCTCCCAATAAACTGCTTTCTACAGTTCAAATAGGAATTACCTTAATTAGTATATTAACCGGAATTTATTCTGGAGATAAAATAACAACAGATGTTCAGAATTTTATTGCAACTTTTGGTGGTTTAAAAGTTTATGCCCATTCAATTGCAGTGGGAATTGTAGTAGTTATTTTAACTTTTTTCTCTTTGGTTTTAGGTGAATTATTGCCAAAAAGAATAGGATTGAATTATCCTGAAACAATAGCTAAAGGAATGGCTGTTCCCATGAAAATAATTTCACAATTAACTGCGCCTTTTATTTGGCTACTCACCATTTCTACAGATGCTTTATTGAAATTGTTTAATATTAAGCCAACTGCCGATGGTAAAGTTACTGAAGATGAAATTAAAGCGATAATTAAAGAAGGTACTGAAGGCGGCGAAATTCAAGAAATTGAACATGATATTGTAGAACGCGTTTTTCATATTGGTGACAGAAAAATTAATTCTTTAATGACACACCGATCTGATATTGTTTATTTATCGGTTGAGGATAGTTTGAACCAAATTAAAGCAAAAGTTATAAACGATTTACACACTGTTTTTCCAGTTTGTAAAGACAGTTTAGACGAAATTATAGGAGTGGTTTCTTTAAAAGAATTGTTTTCCAATTTTGATAAAGAAAACTTTAAACTACAAGATATAGTTAAAGATCCAGTATATTTAATTGAGCAAACATCGGTATATAAAGCATTAGAAAACTTTAAGAAAACCCGTGTTCATTATTCGTTTATTGTTGATGAGCATGCTGTTTTTCAAGGAATTATAACGCTTGATGATATTCTAGAAGCACTTGTTGGAGAAGCTTCTGATTTTGATGAAAACGAATATCAATTAGTTTCTAATGATGATGGTACTTGGTTAGTAGATGGACAGTATTCATTACATGATTTTCTTACTTATTTTGATATGGATGAACTTACTAACGATTATGAAGTGACTACAGTAAGTGGATTTTTCATAACCGAATTAGGTTCGATACCAAAACAAGGTGTAAAATTAATTTGGAACCAATTAGTATTTGAAGTAATAAAAATGGATGGCGCTAAAATTGACAAAGTGTTGATTAGTGCATATAAAGAAAATTAGGTTTGAATAGTTGGGTTCAGGGTGTAAGGTTCAAGGTTTAAGTGTTTACTTCTACTTGTAACCAAAATCCAAACCAAAAATCTAAAACCCAAAACAAAAAAAAATGACAGAGGGAAATTTTGTAGACTACGTAAAAATTTATGTTACTTCTGGTAGAGGAGGTAAGGGATCTACGCATTTGCATAGGGAGAAATTTATAGAAAAAGGTGGTCCAGATGGAGGAGATGGTGGTCGTGGAGGACATGTGTATTTAAAAGGAAATAAAAGTCTTTGGACCTTGTTTCATTTGAAGTTTGTAAAACACATGCGTGCTGGTCATGGTGGTGATGGAGGAAGCTCTAGAAGTACAGGTCACGATGGAGAAGATAAATTTGTTGAAGTGCCACTTGGTACAGTGGTTAGAGATATTGAAACAGGAGAAATCTTGTTTGAAATTACCCAACATGATGAGGTTAAAATTTTAGCTCAAGGTGGAAAAGGCGGATTAGGAAACTGGAATTTTAGAAGTTCCACTAACCAAACTCCAAGATATTCCCAACCTGGATTGCCCTCACAAGAATTGGATGTTATTTTAGAGCTAAAGGTGCTTGCAGATGTAGGATTGGTTGGTTTTCCTAATGCTGGAAAATCTACATTACTTTCTGTACTAACTTCTGCAAAACCAAAAATTGCAGATTATCCATTTACAACTTTAAAACCAAATTTAGGAATTGTTGCTTACCGTGAATTTCAATCGTTTGTAATTGCTGATATTCCCGGAATTATAGAGGGTGCAGCCGAAGGAAAAGGATTAGGTCATTATTTTTTACGTCACATAGAAAGAAATTCAACTTTATTGTTTTTAGTTCCTGCAGATGCCGATAATATAAAGAAAGAATACGAAATACTATTGGATGAATTGCGTCGTTATAATCCTGAAATGTTAGACAAAGATCGTCTTCTTGTAATTTCTAAGTGTGATATGTTAGACGACGAATTAAAAGCAGAGATGAAGCAACTTTTGGATAAATCCAAATTAGGAATTCCATATTTATTTATTTCTTCTGTAGCCCAACAAGGTTTAACAGAGTTAAAAGATAAACTTTGGGAAATGCTAAATGTAGAAGACGAGAAACCCGGAAATAGCCATAATATTTAATTTACTACTATAGATCATACTTTAAAGTCTCGAAATTTTCGAGACTTTTTTGTTTCACTCAAAATCCTTTTCAACTATGGTTATAATTTCCACAAAAAATAGTAATTTCGCATTCCTATTCGTAAAGTAAATATTTAAATAATCCCTTTGTTTAACGATTAGAAACAAACAAATAACCTTTTACTACTAAAAAAAATGAAGAAAATTATTTTATCTCTTCTTGCTGCAATTCTGCTCATTCCAATGAGTGTAAAAGCTGATGAAGGAATGTGGTTTTTAATGTTTATCGAAAGATTAAACCACCGAGACATGCAAAAAATGGGCTTGCAATTAACAGCCGAAGAAATTTACAGTATCAACCACCACAGTTTGAAAGATGCAATTGTTCAATTTAACGGAGGATGTACTGCCGAAATCATTTCTAAAGATGGTTTAGTGCTTACAAATCATCACTGCGGTTATGATGGAATTGCTGAGCTTTCTACCCCTGAGGATAACTTATTGAAAAACGGATTTTGGGCTGCCAACAGAGCTGCTGAGAAAAAACCGTCTAGTTTATATGTACGTTTCTTTGTTCGTATGGACGATTGTTCTAAAAGAATCTTAGCAAAAGTAAACCCTTCTATGAGTGAAGCCGATAGAGAAAAAGCAATCAATGCCGAAATCTCTATTATTGAAAAAGAAAATAATGAAGGTGGAAAATATACCGTTTCTGTTCGTCCATTTTTTCAAGGAAACGAATACTACTATTTTGTTTATCAAGATTATAAAGACGTTCGTTTAGTAGGAGTACCACCTGAAAGTTTAGGAAAATTTGGAGGAGATACTGACAACTGGGAATGGCCTCGTCAAACAGCCGATTTTTCTATGTTTAGAGTTTATGCTGATAAAGATGGAAATCCTGCAGATTATTCTACCAGCAATGTTCCATTGCAACCAAAACACTATTTGCCAGTTAATTTGTCTGGAGTAAAAGAAGGTGATTTTGCAATGATTCTTGGTTATCCAGGAAGAACTAACCGTTGGATGCCTGCAAGCGGAATCGAGCAAAATGTAAAATTTGCTTATCCTGCATGGGTGGAAGGTGCTAAAACGGGTATGGATAACATGAAGAAATATATGGAAATGAGTGATGCACTTCGTTTAGTGTATGCTTCTAAATATGCTTCTACTGCCAACTATTGGAAAAATCGTCAAGGAATGATTGATGCTCTTTCAAAATTTGAAACCGCCAAATCTAAAACAGCACAAGAAACAAAATTTGACAAATGGGCTAATAAACCAGAAAATAAGGCAAAATATGGTTCGGTAGTTTCTACAATCAACAAATATTATGCTCTTACAAACGAAAAATCGCGTCATGATAATTATTTACAGCAATTGTTTAGAACTTCTGCTTATGGTTCATTAACGCGTAACTTAGGAAATCAATTGAATGAATATGCAAAGGCAGATGCAACTAAACGAGTTGCTTTAGGTCCAAAAATAATTGAGACGGCAACTGAATTTTTTAATGACTTGTATATTCCTGCAGAAAAAGATATTCTTGCTGCACAATTACATTTATATGCCACCAAATCTTTAGGATATAAAATTGCTCCTATAGTTGAAAAAATGAATGCGGAAAACAATGGTGATTTCTCAAAGAATATTAATGCTGCTATTGACTTAAGTATATTTTCATCGTTAGATAGAGTTAAAGCATTTTTAAACTATCCATCGGAATCTATGTTAGCTAATGATCCAATTTATAGTTTAATGTCTAATTTATTTTCACATTACAGCTCAAAATCAGATGAAATTGCAAAAGCTCAGAATGATTATGGTTCTGCATTTCGTTTGTTAGTAGAAGGTTTACGTGAGTCTAAAATAGGAACTATTAAATATCCTGATGCAAACTCTACGTTGCGTTTAACCTACGGAAAAGTTCGTGCTTTGCCTGCTGACAAGCGTAACGATGCTAAAATTAACAATTACACTACATTAGATAGTCAAGTAAAAAAATACAAAAAAGGAGATGAAGAATTTGATCTTCCTACTCGTGTTTTAGATATGGCAAAAAATAAAGAATATGGTCGTTATGTTGATAAAGATGGTTCGTTACACGTAAATTTCTTGACAGATAATGATATCACTGGTGGAAATTCTGGTTCTCCGGTTCTTAACGGAAAAGGAGAATTAATTGGGATTGCTTTTGACGGAAACATTGAAGCTATGGCTGGTGACGTAATATTTGATAATAAATTACAAAGAACTATTAATGTAGATATTCGCTATGTTTTATGGGTAATTGAGAACTTTTCTAACGCCAAACATATCGTTGATGAAATGACTTTGGTTAAGTAATTTATCAATTTATATAATTTTTAAACTCCAATCTTAATTAGATTGGAGTTTTTTATTGCTTTAAAATTCAAAATTGTTAAGAAAATAAATATTTAAAGTATATTTGTTTTGTGAAAATTTGACACAAATTATGAAGTCAAAAATAGTATTTTTCTTATTTATTACTCAATGTATTTTTTCTCAATCTAATTTTGAGAAAGGCGAAAAACTATATGATCAAGGTAAGTATTCGCTTGCTAGACCTGTATTTGAATCCATTATAAAAGACAATCCCAATCAAATAAAAGCTATTGAATACTTAGGTGATATTTCTATTCAACTTAAAGAATGGGATAAGGCAATTAGTTTTTATCAAAAACTCAAAAATCTGAAACCTACTGAAGCAAATTATTATTATAAATATGGAGGAGCTCTTGGACTAAAATCCAAAGAAGGAGGAAAATGGGTGGCAATTCGTTTAATTGGTGATATGAAAGAATCATTTGAAAAAGCACTAATGTTAAATCCTAAGCATTTAGAAGCTCGATGGGCATTAATAGAATATTACTTACAAGTTCCGGTTATTTTTGGAGGTAGTGAGAAAAAAGCACAACATTATGCTGATGAACTCCTTAAATTGTCTCCGGTAGACGGTTATTTATCTAAAGGAAGAATAGATGAATATTTTGAAAGATATAAAAGCGCAGAGAAAAATTACATAAAAGCAATTGAAATTAGCGGTTCTAAAATCACATATGAACGACTTGCAGCTCTATATAAAGTTAAACTTCATAATTCAGATAAGGCATTAAAAATATTAGAACAATACCAAGAAAAAAATAAATCATAACATGAGAACACACTTCATAGCTATTGGCGGAGCAGCAATGCATAATCTAGCACTTGCATTACATAACAAAGGATATCATGTAACTGGTAGCGATGATGCAATTTTTGAGCCATCTAAATCCCGTTTAGAAAAGAAAGGATTATTGCCAGTAGAACTTGGTTGGTTTCCAGAGAAAATCACCCAAGATATTGAAGCTGTAATTCTTGGAATGCATGCCAAAGAAGATAATGCTGAATTGCTAAAAGCACAAGAATTAGGATTGAAAATATACTCTTATCCTGAGTTTTTATACGAACAATCAAAAAATAAAACACGTGTAGTTATTGGTGGTTCCCACGGGAAAACCACTATTACTTCAATGATTTTACATGTAATGCATTACCATAACATTGAAGTAGACTATATGGTAGGGGCACAGTTGGAAGGTTTTGATACCATGGTGCATTTAACTGAAAACAACGATTTTATTGTTTTAGAAGGAGACGAGTATTTGTCTTCTCCTATGGACAGACGACCAAAATTTCATTTATACCAACCCAACATTGCATTGCTTTCGGGAATTGCTTGGGATCATATTAATGTTTTTCCAACTTTTGAAAATTATGTAGAGCAATTTGAAATTTTTGCAAATCAAATTACTAAAGGAGGAATACTAATTTACAATGAAGAAGATAGTACTGTAAAAAAAGTGGCCGAAGAAACTACCAATGCTATTCGCAAGATTCCATATTCTACTCCAAGTTACACTGTTTCTGACGGAACAACTTTATTAGACACTCCTGAAGGACCAATGCCTATAGAAGTTTTTGGAGCACATAATTTAAATAACCTAGCAGGAGCAAAATGGATTTGCCAATGTATGGGTGTAGATGAAGCCGATTTTTATGAAGCTATTGCTAACTTTAAAGGAGCAAGTAAACGTTTAGAGAAAATTGCTGAAGGAAAAGGTAAGGTAGCTTATAAAGATTTTGCACATTCACCAAGTAAAGTTTCTGCTACTACCAAAGCTGTAAAAAACCAATATCCGGATAGAAAGTTAATTGCTTGTTTAGAATTGCATACCTATAGCAGTTTGAATGCAGAATTTCTTAAAGAATACCAAGGTGCTCTGGATGCTGCCAATGTTGCAGTAGTATTCTATTCTCCAGATGCAGTAAAGATTAAACAATTAGAAGAAGTTTCTTACGAGCAAATTGCGCAATCATTTCAACGTGAGGACTTAATAATTTATACAAATCCTGCGGATTTCAAGAATTTCTTATTCGGACAAAATTTTGATAATTCTGCTTTATTGTTAATGAGTTCAGGGAATTATGGTGGTTTGAATTTTGACGAGGTAAAGGATTTAATGAAATAGTTTTTTGCCCCGAAAAAATATCGTATTTTAGGTATTCAAAAAAATGCCGAAATATGTACACACCAATAAACCAATGGGCGGAAGATGATCGGCCTCGAGAAAAATTTCTACTAAAAGGAAAATCTGCTTTATCTGATTCTGAATTGCTGGCAATATTAATTAGTTCGGGTTCCCGAAATGAAAGTGCTGTGCAGTTATGTCAACGTATATTGGCATTGGCTAACAATAATTTGAATCAATTAGGAAAGCTTTCGGTGCAGCAATTAATGGAATTTAAGGGAATTGGAGAAGCTAAAGCAATTTCTATAGCAGCAGCATTAGAATTAGGACGACGAAGAAGAAATGAAGAAGCAGTAGAATTAGATAAAATTACTTCTAGTAAAGCCGTATTTCAAATTATGCAACCAATAATAGGGGAGTTGCTTCATGAAGAATTTTGGGTATTGTATCTTAATAATTCTAATAAAGTTATTCATAAAGCACAACTTTCTAAAGGTGGAATGACAGGAACAGTTGTTGATACTAGAATAGTTTTTAAAATCGCATTAGAATACAATGCAATTTCACTAATTTTGACACATAATCATCCATCGGGAAAAATGCTGGCAAGCGAATCGGATAAAGAAATTACTCGGAAATTAAAACTTGCCGGAAAACAAATGGATATTTCTGTATTAGATCATATTATCATTACGGAATCTAGTTACTATAGCTTTGCTGACGAAGGAATATTTTAAAAATGAAACATATTACGGACATATTTTTTGATTTAGATCACACCCTATGGGATTTTGAAAAAAATTCTGCTTTAGCTTTTGAAAAAGTATTAAAGAAATACCAAATTAAAATAGAATTGGATATTTTTTTGAAATATTATGTGCCATTGAATTTGAAATATTGGGAATTATACCGACACGAAAAAGTAACCCAACCCCAATTGCGTTATGGCAGATTAAAAGATACTTTTGATCAATTAAATTATGAAATATCAGACGAATTAATAGATTTGCTTTCTACAGAATATATACATTATTTGCCAGAATTTAATTATCTCTTTGATGGTACTATTGAAGTTTTAGAATATCTAAATGATAAATATTGTTTGCATATTATTACAAATGGTTTTCAAGAAGTACAGGCGGGTAAGATGAAGAATTCAGGTATAGATAAGTATTTTAAAACAATTACCAATTCGGAAATGGCTGGAGTTAAAAAACCGAACCCAAGAATATTTGAATATGCTTTGCAAAAAGCAAATGCTCAAAAACAAAATAGTATTATGATTGGTGATTGTCTGGATGCGGATATTAATGGTGCATTAAATTTTGGTATGGATGCCATTCATTTTAATGAAAATAAAAAAGAAATTCCGAATCATGTTAAGCAAGTAAATCACTTAATAGAATTAAAAAATCACCTATAATGAAAAAGTTTTTAATAGTATTTTTATTGTTTTCTTCAGTGGCATTTGCTCAAAATTTGAATGGATATAAATACGCTATGGTTCCTGCTAAATTTACTTTCTTTAAGGAAGAAAATATGTATAATTTGAATTTACTAACAAAAATGTATCTTCAAAAGTATGGTTTTGAAACCTACTATAATAATGAAACTGCTCCGGATGAATTTGTGATTTCAAACTGTAATAAGATTTTTATAGATGTATTGGAAAACAATAATCTTTTTACTACAAAGCTGAAAGTTATAGTTAAAGACTGTAAAGGAAATGTTCTGGCTACATCCGATGAAGGAACTAGTAGAGAAAAGGAATATGCAGTTTCTTATAATTTGGCTTTGCGAATGGCTTTAGATAATTTTGGAATATTAAAATCACATAAGTACCAGCCTTCTGAAAAAAGCCTTGGAATGATTGGAGAACCATTGCGAAAAGAAATAGCTCAAAGCCAGATGTTTAGTAAGCAATATAATGTAATAGCTACTGAAAATGGTTATAATTTAATTACTGTAGATGCTGATTATAAGATTTTTCAAATTTTTAAAACAACCTCAAATGAAATTTTTATAGCCAATAGAGATTCTATTTTTGGTGTACTAATTAAAAAAACTGATAATTGGTTTTTTGAGTATTATGATGGAAGTGTATTAAAATCAGAGTTGATTAAAGTTACTTTTTAATTTATTTATACCTAATACCCATACTTATCTTTCCATCTATTTTTTAAAAATTCTCGCGTTCCATTTTCTCTTGAATTATTTCCTGGATTGTAAAATGCAGTATTTGATATAGCATCCGGTAAATATTCTTGTTCACTAAAATTATTTGCATAATCGTGAGAATATTGGTACTCCTCACCATATCCCAATTCTTTCATTAATTTAGTTGGTGCATTTCGTAAATGAATAGGAATAGGTAAATCTCCTGTTTGTTTTACCAAAGCCTGCGCATCATTAATTGCCATATAACTAGCATTGCTTTTTGGAGAAGTTGCTAAATAAACGGCACATTGACTTAATATTATTCTACTTTCTGGATAGCCAATTGTAGCTACTGCCTGAAAAGTGTTATTTGCCATTATGAATGCTGTTGGATTCGCGTTTCCAATATCTTCGCTGGATAATATTAGCATTCGTCTTGCAATAAATTTTACATCTTCACCGCCTTCAATCATTCTTGCCAACCAATAAACAGCTCCGTTAGGATCGCTTCCGCGGATGGATTTAATAAAAGCCGAAACTATGTCATAATGTTGTTCTCCAGTTTTGTCATACAATACCGTGTTTTGTTGTACTAAATCTAAAACTTTGGCATTGGTGATTATAATTTGACCTTCAGGGCTTGCGTTTACAACAAGTTCAAAAATATTTAATAGTTTTCTTCCGTCACCGCCAGAAAGTCTCAATAATGCCTCCGATTCTTTAATTTTTATTTTTTTGGATGAAATAACGATGTCTTCTTTCATTGCTCTTTCTAAAAGTGATAATAAATCTTCTTTAGAAAACGGATTTAATACATAAACCTGACAACGGGAAAGTAATGCCGGAATCACCTCAAAACTCGGGTTTTCAGTAGTAGCGCCAATTAAAGTTACCCAGCCTTTTTCTACTGCTGCCAACAAGGAATCTTGTTGTGATTTACTAAATCTATGAATCTCATCAATAAATAATATCGGATTTTTTGCCGTAAATAATCCTCCACTTTGTTTTGCTTTTTCAATTACATCCCGAATGTCTTTCACTCCCGAATTAATTGCGCTCAATTCATAAAACGGGCGATTACTTTGCTTAGCAATAATTTGCGCTAAAGTTGTTTTTCCAGTTCCTGGTGGACCCCAAAAAATCATGGAAGGAATAATACCTCGCGTAATTTGTTGCGTTAACGATCCACTTGGTCCAACCAAATGTAATTGACTGATATAATCTTCTAATCTCTGCGGACGAATGCGCTCGGCTAATGGTGCTTCCATGGGGTAAAATTACATATTATTTTATTTGGTAGCGAATCGTTTAGTCTTTTTTTGTTGTGATCGTTCCCGCTTTTCGTTCCTATCTGCCATTGCGAGGAACGAAGCAATATCACTACACCTATCATTTGTCGCAATACCAGGATATCCTCTGTAATCGGGGCTAAATGATTTTCCATTTTTTTATAATTTCATTTTCAAAACAACTAATTTATTAAATTCATTTTATGACATTATTGCAGGCTAAATTCTTTGGTTGTATTTTTGATTGGAATACTATTCAAAATACAATATAAATGAACGAACACAATCATTTTAAATTCTCTCCAGCAACGTGGATTATTCCAACGTTCCTTTTGGTCGTGGTTTGGTTTGTATTTTATTTAAATAATACATTTAATTTGCATTTGAATGTTCACGGAATACTACCTAGAACTTTTTCTGGGTTGCAAGGTGTTATTTTTAGTCCGTTTTTGCATGGCGATATTAATCATATTGCAAGTAATTCATTGCCTCTATTAATATTGACCACTGCTTTAATTTATTTTTATCGTGAAGTTTCTCTTAAGGTATTAGTGTTTGGAATTTTACTTTCTGGAATTATTACCTGGATAATTGGTCGTGAATCCTATCATATTGGTGCTAGTAGTTTGATATATGTATTATTCTCGTTTATTTTTTTTAAAGGAATGATGACACAATATTATAGATTGATGGCTTTGTCCTTGGCAGTTGTGGTATTGTATGGAGGAATGATTTGGTATGTTTTTCCCGATGTAGATAAGTCAATTTCTTGGGAAGGGCATTTGGCTGGATTGTTAACTGGGTTTGTATTTGCTGTAAGATTTAAAACTCCAGATTATATAAAGGATATTCAATACGATTGGGAAAAACCTGATTTCAACCCACAAGAAGACCCATTCATGAAACGATTTGATGAAAATGGCAACTTTGTAAATCCTCCAAAACCAGAAGAACTAGAAGTGGTGCAAGAAGAAATTGTCTCACCACCGATTCAGTATGTTTATGTTTTTAAGGAAAATAGAGGTGAAGATCTTGAACAAGGAATCTAGTAATTTTCAGTAATTCCAGATGGATGTTAAAATACAAATGGCCCAAATTGTTTTGGGCCATTTGTATTTACGATTTAATTTATGAAGATGACTTTAACTCCTTTGACGCACTGTTTCATACAAAAAAGCACCACAAGCCACAGAAACATTCAAAGAACCAATAGTTCCGAACATTGGTAATTTAGCTTTTGCATCAACAATTTTTAATACTGAAGGGTTAATTCCTCTGTCTTCACTTCCCATTATAATGGCAATAGGTTCATTAAGTGAGATGTCATAAATACTATCTTCTGTTTTTTCAGTAGCCGCAACGGTTTTGATTCCGCTTCCTTGAAGATAAAAAATAGCATCTTTAATATGATCTACTTTGCAAATTGGAACATTAAATACAGCTCCTGCAGAAGTTTTTACGGTATCTCCATTTACCGGTGCTGAACCTGTTTTTTGAACGATAATTCCATCTACACCAGTACATTCGGCAGTTCTAATGATAGCACCAAAGTTTCTTGCATCACTCAATTGATCTAATATTAAAAACAAGGGAATTTTGCCGCTTTCCACTACGCTGTCTACTAAAGTTTCTAGTTTCACAAACGAAATAGGAGCAATGGTTGCTACTGCGCCTTGGTGGTTATTTGGAGTTAATCTGTTTAATTTTTCAACAGGAACATAAGAGAAATTGATGCTGTTTTTTTTCATTGCTTTCATCAATTCCTGCATCAATTCACTTTGGGCATCGCTTTGCACGAATACTTTGTCTATTTCTTTTCCTGCATTTATAGCCTCTATAATTGCTCTAATCCCGAAGATTTGGTTTTCTTTTTCCATGTAGCAAAGGTAATCAAATAAGAATTAAAAATTATGAATTAATAATCGTGCTGGTATTATAAATTTTACTCTCATTGTGTAGTTGTTTAAAAACTCGCTTTCAAACTAATATGCACAATAGAGCTAGAGAATTTTATTGCTTGATCTTTAGTGCTTCCATTTGCATATACTAAATTAAAAAGTCCGTTTTTAGTAAGAAGCCCAAAACCAAAACCAAGTCCAAGAAGATTGCCTTTAATATTAGTCGTTTTATCTTGAAAATAGGCGTAATCCATAATGGAATGAACATATATACTCGGAGAAAGAACATAGCGATATTCCGAAAGTACTGAAGAAAAAATATTCCCTTGCAAGGTGTTTTCATTAAATCCGCGAATAGAATTAATTCCACCAAAGCGGTACAGCTCATTCAATATATATGCATCACTTTGTAAATAGTAATTTTGACTTTTTAGGTTAAGTATGTTTTTCGAATTCAAATATATGTTGTGACTTAAATTCACGCTACCATAAAACTGGAAATTATTTTGAAATTTAGAATCCCTTCTTCCGGTTCCAATTTTGATATTAAAATTGCTTTTTTCAGGAAATAAATAATCATCGTCTTTGTATTCTACAAATTCAAAATTGCTTGTATAAAATTTATTAGTATAATCGCTTAACAACAAAGTATTACTATTTTTAATATCGCTTGATTCTGTAGATTGGTATCCAAAATATAACCTAGTGTTGTAATTAAAATAGTAGCCAAAATCAATTGAAGTTTGGGTGTTTTGATAAGTACTATCTTGCTTAAAAATATTCAACTGCACTTTTATTCCAATCGGACTTTTAAAAACATACGGGATTTCGGCTCCTACACGAAAAGTCTTTTGGTCCTTTCCATTGCTTTTCCAGTATAATGCCAACTTCTCTCCGCTGTTCATAGCATTATTCAAAGTCAAATCTAAATACCCATTAAAAATAACTTTCCTGTTTTCATCGTTAGAAAAACCAATAAAGCCATCAAACGAATTCGACTTCGCTTTTTCCATATACACAAAAACCTTTGTAGAATCTTTAGTAAATAAAATCTCAGGATATTTAGTTTGTTTTACAAACTGAAATTGCCCAATATCTTTATACAATTTCTCTAGATTCTCCTGATTAAAAATCCGTTTTTTGTACAGCCGTTTCAGGTTGTTTTTATACCCTTCCGGAAACTTATCATATCCGTTAATTACAATATCATTCCACTGTCGTTTCTTGTCTGAAGTCACTTTCAAATCGGCACTTACAAAATTGGTATGTTTTTTAAGGTTCGTCAACTGCACCTTCGCCATCGAAAATCCTTTGGCTTCCAATTTTCTCAAAGTTGAATTCAAGAATGTTTCGCTTTGATCAAATGGAATTACAAGCGTATCTTTATTTGCAGTATATAAATCCCAATCTCCAACCTCCAAATTCCTACCTATATATATATGTATAAAATTTGTTTTTGCACCTATAGTATATAAGTACAAAAAAGTACTATCGTTTTGCTTTCTACTTTCCAAAACCTCCTGCTCTAAAAAACCGGCTTGCAACAACTTTTTCGAAAACAAATTCGTCTCGTCCAAAATACCTTTTGCATTTCCAAAAGATTTTGTGTAACCAATTGAATCAATAGCCTTGGTTTGCAAATCATTCTTTCCAACAATTTTCAAATGCAGTTGCTGCCCAATGCCATTTAGGGAAATTAAAAAAAGAAAAAAGATAAGAATTCTAAGCAATTTTTATTGTTTTTAGGAGCGAAACATTTGGCATAATCAGTAAAGGCAATTCCCGCTTTTCATTACAATCTTTTGTTTCGCTTTAAAGAAAAGCACAACAAAAGGATTTTCACTTCAATCGCGGCTAAAGAGCCAATTATTTGAATTTTTGTTATCGTTGTAAAAATAACGTAAATTATACTATTTTAATATAAAATTATAAAAACAAGAAATCTTATTGAAAATTAATTAATTATGATTTTTTTATTTAAAAAAAAGTACTACATTTGCAACCCCGTAAAAAGCGGGAATTTTATAAACAAGTAATTTTTAGTATTTAATTATGCCAACTATTCAACAATTAGTAAGAACAGGAAGAACTCAAATCACTAAGAAGAGTAAATCGGTTGCTTTAGATTCTTGTCCTCAAAGAAGAGGTGTTTGTACGCGTGTTTACACAACTACTCCAAAAAAACCAAACTCAGCAATGCGTAAAGTAGCGCGTGTACGTTTGACTAATGGAAATGAAGTGAATGCTTACATCCCTGGAGAAGGACACAATCTACAAGAGCACTCGATAGTATTAGTGCGAGGCGGAAGAGTAAAAGATTTACCAGGAGTTAGATACCACATCGTTCGTGGTGCGCTTGATACCTCAGGTGTAGCAGGAAGAACGCAACGTAGATCTAAGTATGGTGCAAAACGTCCAAAAGAGGCGAAAAAGTAATTTTTAAAACTCAAAAAGAAAAGACATGAGAAAAAGAGCAGCAAAGAAAAGACCTCTTTTACCAGATCCAAGGTTTAATGACCAATTGGTAACGCGTTTTGTAAACAACTTAATGTGGGACGGTAAAAAGTCAACAGCTTTTAAAGTATTTTATGATGCAATTGACATCGTAGAAGCAAAAAAGAATAATGATGAAAAATCATCATTAGAAGTTTGGAAAGATGCGTTAACTAACGTTATGCCTCACGTAGAAGTACGTAGTCGTAGAGTTGGTGGAGCTACATTCCAAATACCAATGCAAATCAGACCAGATCGTAAAATCTCTATGGCAATGAAGTGGATGCTTCTTTATGCTCGTAGAAGAAATGAGAAATCAATGGCTCAAAAACTTGCTTCCGAAATTTTAGCAGCTGCTAAAGAAGAAGGTGCTGCAGTTAAAAAGAGAATGGATACTCACAAGATGGCTGAAGCAAACAAAGCATTCTCACATTTTAGATTTTAATACATAGAGAAATGGCTAGAGATTTAAAATTCACGAGAAATATTGGTATTGCAGCACACATTGATGCTGGAAAAACTACTACAACAGAGCGTATATTATTCTATACTGGAAAATCACACAAAATTGGTGAAGTGCACGATGGTGCTGCAACAATGGACTGGATGGCACAAGAGCAAGAAAGAGGTATTACTATTACTTCTGCTGCTACAACTTGTGAATGGAGTTTTCCTACAGAACAAGGTAAACCATTACCAGGTTCAGAAGATTATCACTTTAATATTATTGATACCCCAGGACACGTTGACTTTACCGTTGAGGTAAATCGTTCTTTACGTGTATTGGATGGTTTAGTTTTCTTGTTTAGTGCTGTGGATGGTGTTGAGCCACAATCAGAAACTAACTGGAGACTTGCAGATCAATATAGAGTTCCACGTATGGGATTCGTTAATAAAATGGACCGTCAAGGTTCTAACTTCTTAATGGTTTGTCAACAAGTTAGAGATATGTTAAAATCTAACGCTGTTGCAATCACATTGCCTATCGGTGAAGAAAACGATTTTAGAGGTGTTGTTGATTTAGTAAAAAACCAAGCTATCGTTTGGCATGATGCTACTCAAGGTGCTACTTTTGACGTTGTTGATATTCCAGCTGATATGGTTGCTGAAGTTAAAGAATATAGAGATATCCTTATTGAAGCAGTTGCAGATTATGATGAAAACTTGCTTGATAAATATATGGAAGATCCAGATTCTATCACCGAGGATGAAATTAATATTGCTTTAAGAGCTGCAACTATCGACATGGCTATCATTCCTATGATCGCAGGGTCTTCTTTCAAAAACAAAGGAGTTCAATTCATGTTAGATGCAGTTTGTAAATATTTACCATCTCCTTTAGATAAAGAAGGTATTGAAGGAATTCATCCTGATGATGCTGATTTATTAGAAGAAGATCAAACTAAAATCTTACGTCGTCCAGATGTAAAAGAGCCTTTCGCGGCTTTAGCATTTAAAATTGCTACCGATCCTTATGTTGGTCGTTTAGCTTTCTTCCGTGCTTATTCTGGTCGTTTAGATGCTGGTTCTTATATCTTGAACACTCGTTCAGGAAATAAAGAAAGAATTTCTCGTATCTACCAAATGCATGCTAACAAACAAAATCCAATCGATTATATCGAAGCTGGAGATATTGGAGCAGCTGTTGGATTTAAAGATATTAAGACTGGAGATACTATGTGTGATGAAAAACACCCAATTATTCTTGAGTCAATGAAATTCCCAGCGCCTGTAATTGGTATCGCAATTGAGCCAAAAACTAAAGCTGACGTTGATAAAATGGGTATGGCTTTAGCAAAATTAGCTGAAGAAGATCCAACATTTACAGTTAGAACAGACGAAGCTTCAGGTCAAACTATCATTTCAGGGATGGGTGAGTTACACTTAGATATCCTTGTTGATAGAATGAAACGTGAATTCAAAGTTGAAGTAAACCAAGGTGAGCCTCAAGTTGAATATAAAGAAGCTTTCACAAGATCTGCTCAACATAGAGAAACTTACAAAAAACAATCTGGAGGTCGTGGTAAATTCGGTGATATCGTATTTAGACTTGAGCCAGCAGATGAAGTTGATGGAAAAACTCCAGTTGGATTGCAATTTGTTAACGAAGTAAAAGGTGGTAACGTTCCTAAAGAATATATTCCATCTGTAGAAAAAGGTTTCCGTGAAGCTATGAAAACTGGTCCTTTGGCAGGATACCAAGTAGATAGTTTGAAAGTAACTTTATTAGACGGATCTTTTCACCCTGTGGATTCTGATGCTCTTTCTTTTGAATTAGCTGCTAGAATGGGTTATAGAGAAGTTGCTAAAGCTGCCGGAGCTATAATATTAGAGCCAATCATGAAAATGGAAGTTATTACGCCTGAAGAAAACATGGGAGATATCGTTGGTGATATTAACCGTCGTAGAGGTCAAGTAAACGACATGGGTGATAGAAATGGTGCTAAAACAATTAAAGCAGACGTGCCATTATCTGAAATGTTTGGATATGTTACTACATTAAGAACTCTTTCATCTGGTAGAGCAACCTCTACTATGGAATTTTCTCACTATGCAGAAACACCATCTAATATCTCAGAAGCAGTTATCAAAAAAGCAAAAGGAAACGCATAATTCTAATCAAGATGAGTCAAAAAATCAGAATAAAATTAAAATCTTACGATCACATGTTGGTAGATAAATCTGCTGAAAAGATTGTAAAAACTGTAAAAAGTACAGGTGCTGTTGTAACAGGTCCAATTCCGTTGCCAACTCACAAAAAAATATTTACTGTATTACGTTCTCCTCACGTTAATAAAAAATCGAGAGAACAATTTGAAGTTATGTCATACAAAAGACTAATTGACATTTACAGTTCATCATCAAAAACCATTGATGCTCTAATGAAATTAGAGTTGCCAAGTGGTGTAGAAGTAGAGATTAAAGTATAATTCTACTTTTAAAAATTTAAGTTTTAAGTATTAGAATTTTTAATATAATTCTAATACTTAATTCTTATAAAGATTTAAAATCAATTTATTAATTAATAATTAGTTTACTATGTCTGGGTTAATTGGAAGAAAAATCGGCATGACTAGCATTTTCGACGAGAACGGGAAAAACATTCCTTGTACTGTGATCGAAGCTGGGCCTTGTGTCGTTACCCAAGTCAGAACCATTGCGGTTGACGGGTATGAAGCCTTGCAACTTGGTTTCGATGACAAAACAGAAAAACACGCAACTAAAGCTGACTTAGGTCACTTTAAAAAAGCTGGTACTTCTGCAAAAAAGAAAGTCGTTGAATTCCAAAGTTTTGAAGGAGAGTTTAAACTTGGTGATAATATCACCGTAGATGTTTTCAGCGAAGGAGAGTTTGTTGATGTACAAGGAGTATCAAAAGGTAAAGGTTTTCAAGGGGTTGTTAAACGTCACGGTTTTGGTGGTGTTGGACAGGCAACTCACGGTCAACATAACCGTTTAAGAGCGCCAGGTTCCGTAGGAGCATCTTCTTATCCATCACGTGTATTCAAAGGAATGCGCATGGCAGGAAGAATGGGTGGTGATAATGTTAAAGTACAAAATCTTAGAGTTTTGAAAGTAGTTTCTGAAAAGAACTTGCTTGTTGTTAAAGGAGCTATTCCTGGATGCAAAAACTCTTATGTAATCATTCAGAAGTAATGGAAGTAAAAGTTTTAGATATCAAAGGAAAAGATACTGGAAGAAAAGTACAACTTTCTGATTCAGTATTCGGTATAGAGCCAAATAAACACGCAGTATATCTTGATGTTAAGCAATACTTAGCTAATCAAAGACAAGGGACTCATAAAGCTAAAGAAAGAGCTGAAGTTGCTGGAAGTACTCGTAAGATTAAAAAGCAAAAAGGTACAGGTACTGCCCGTGCTGGTAGTGCTAAGAACCCTTTATTCAAAGGTGGGGGTACAGTTTTTGGTCCAAGACCAAGAAGTTACTCTTTTAAATTGAATAAAAGTTTAAAGAGATTAGCAAGAAGATCTGCATTCTCTTTAAAAGCAAAAGAATCTAATTTAATAGTAGTTGAAGATTTTACTTTTGATACTCCAAACACAAAAAACTTTTTATCAGTTTTAAGTGCTTTAGGGTTAGAAAACAAAAAATCTTTATTTGTGTTGGGTGATTCAAATAAAAATGTATATTTGTCGTCACGCAATTTAAAAGCTTCTAATGTAGTAACTAACTCAGAATTAAGCACTTACGCAATTTTACATGCGAATAATTTAGTGTTATTAGAGGGTTCTTTAGAAGGAATTGAAGATAATTTAAGTAAATAACAAGCCATGAGTATACTAGTTAAGCCTATTATTACAGAAAAAATCACCAAAGAAGGTGAACTTTTCAATCGTTTTGGTTTCGTTGTAGATAAAAAAGCAAACAAAGTACAAATTAAGAAAGCTGTAGAAGCTACTTACGGAGTATCTGTTGTAAATGTAAATACAATGAATGTTAGACCAGATAGAACTACTAAATACACTAAAAGTGGATTGATAAGTGGAAAGTCAAATGCTTACAAAAAAGCAATTGTTCAAGTACAAGAAGGAGAAACAATAGATTTTTACAACAATATCTAATAAACAAAGATGTCAGTAAGAAAATTAAAACCTATTACCCCGGGTCAGCGATTTAGAGTTGTTAATGGTTTTGACGCCATTACAACTGATAAGCCGGAGCGTTCATTGATCGCACCGATAAAAAACTCAGGAGGTAGAAATAGTCAAGGAAAAATGACCATGCGTTACACAGGCGGTGGTCACAAACAAAGATATCGTATCATTGATTTTAAAAGAACTAAAGTTGGAATTCCAGCTACAGTAAAATCAATTGAGTATGATCCAAACAGAACTGCTTTTATCGCATTATTATGGTATGCCGACGGAGAGAAAACATATATTGTTGCTCAAAACGGTTTACAAGTAGGACAAACTGTAATGTCAGGCGAAGTTGCTACTCCAGAAATAGGAAATACTTTACCGTTAAGTAAAATTCCTTTAGGAACTGTAATTTCATGTATTGAATTACGTCCAGGTCAAGGAGCTACTATCGCAAGAAGTGCAGGTACTTTTGCTCAATTAATGGCAAGAGATGGTAAATATGCAACAATTAAAATGCCGTCTGGTGAAACAAGATTAATCTTGTTAACTTGTTCTGCAACAATTGGAGCTGTATCTAATTCTGATCATCAATTAATTGTATCTGGTAAAGCAGGTAGAACAAGATGGTTAGGAAGAAGACCAAGAACTAGACCAGTAGCTATGAATCCTGTCGATCACCCAATGGGTGGTGGTGAAGGTCGTTCATCTGGAGGTCACCCACGTTCTAGAAAAGGTCTTCCTGCTAAAGGTTATAGAACTCGTTCTAAAGTTAACCCGAGTAATAAGTATATTGTTGAACGCAGAAAGAAATAATTAGATAGATATGGCACGTTCATTAAAAAAAGGACCTTTTGTACACTACAAATTAGATAAGAAAGTTCAAGAAAATATTGAAAAAGGAAACAAAGGTGTTGTTAAGACTTGGTCTAGAGCATCTATGATAACTCCTGATTTCGTAGGACAAACTATCGCAGTACACAATGGTCGTCAATTTGTTCCGGTTTATGTAACTGAGAACATGGTAGGACACAAATTAGGAGAGTTTTCACCAACTAGATCTTTTAGAGGTCACGCTGGAGCAAAAAATAAAGGTAAAAAATAAGAAGATGGGAGTTCGTAAAAGAGAAACAGCAGACGCAAGAAAAGAGGCTAATAAGTCTATAGCTTTTGCAAAATTGAATAACTGCCCTACTTCACCTAGAAAAATGCGCTTAGTAGCAGACTTGGTAAGAGGTCAGAAAGTGGAAAGAGCTTTAAATATATTAAGATTTAGCTCCAAAGAAGCTTCAAGAAAATTAGAGAAATTAGTATTATCTGCAATCAACAATTGGGAGCAGAAAAATGCAGATGGAAATGTTTCTGAAGCAGGCTTATTTGTAAAAGAAATCCGTGTTGATGGTGGAATGATGTTGAAAAGACTTCGTCCAGCTCCACAAGGAAGAGCACACAGAATTAGAAAGCGTTCTAATCACGTTACAATCGTATTAGGACAAGTAGATAACACACAAAGCAATTAATTAAGATGGGACAAAAGACAAATCCAATAGGAAACAGACTTGGTATCATCAGAGGATGGGACTCTAACTGGTATGGTGGAAATGATTACGGTGATAAAATCGCTGAAGATTATAAAATCAGAAAGTATATCCATGCTCGTTTATCAAAAGCTAGTGTATCAAAAGTAATTATCGAGAGAACTCTAAAACTTGTAACCGTTACTATCACTACTGCAAGACCTGGTATTATTATCGGGAAAGGTGGTCAAGAGGTAGACAAGTTAAAAGAAGAACTTAAGAAAGTTACCGACAAAGAAGTTCAAATCAATATCTTTGAAATTAAAAGACCTGAGTTAGATGCTTATTTAGTTGCAACAAGTATTGCTCGTCAAATTGAAAGTCGTATTTCTTACAGAAGAGCTATTAAAATGGCTATCGCTGCATCCATGAGAATGAATGCTGAAGGAATTAAAGTTTTAATTTCTGGTCGTTTGAACGGAGCTGAAATGGCGCGTTCAGAAGGTTTTAAAGAAGGTAGAATTCCATTGTCAACTTTCAGAGCTGATATTGATTATGCTTTGGCAGAAGCGCATACTACTTATGGTAGAATGGGTATCAAAGTGTGGATCATGAAAGGTGAAGTGTACGGAAAACGTGATTTATCTCCACTAGTTGGAATGGATAAAAAACAAGCTTCTGGCGGTAAAGGTGGAGATTCTCCTAGAGGAGACAGAAAACCTTTTAACAAAGGAGGAAAACCAGATGCACGTAAAAGAAAGTAATTTTTTAAATTAAAGAAAAATGTTACAGCCTAAAAGAACAAAATACCGTAAGGTACAAAAAGGTAGAATGAAAGGTCTTTCCCAAAGAGGACATGCACTTTCAAGTGGAATGTTTGGAATTAAATCTGTACATGAAAAAGGTATGTTTTTAACTTCACGTCAAATTGAAGCTGCGCGTATTGCTGCAACTCGTTTTATGAAAAGAGAAGGACAACTTTGGATTAATGTATTTCCAGACAAACCTATAACAAAGAAACCTCTTGAGGTACGTATGGGTAAAGGTAAAGGTGCCGTTGAATATTGGGCTGCCGTTGTTAAACCCGGGAAAATTATGTTTGAAGTTGGAGGAGTGCCTTTGGCAGTTGCAAAAGAGGCTTTACGTCTTGCAGCACAAAAACTTCCAGTAAAAACTAAATTTGTTATCGCTAGAGATTTCGAAGCATAATATATATAAATTATGAAACAATCAGAAGTTATTAGTCTGTCTACAGCTGAGTTACAAGTTAAACTTAGTCAAGTAAAGAAAACATATGCTGAATTAAAAACCGCTCACGCTATTTCACCAATTCAAAACCCACTTCAAATTAAAACAATGAGAAGAGTGGTTGCGAGATTGGCAACGGAATTAAGCAAAAGAGAATTGTAATCTGCTGAAAGATGGAAGATAAAAGAAATTTAAGAAAAGAAAGAATTGGTGTAGTTACTAGCAACAAAATGGAGAAATCTATAGTTGTTTCTGAAACAAGAAGAGTAAAGCATCCAATGTATGGTAAGTTCGTGTTAAAAACAAAAAAATATGTTGCACACGACGAAACAAATGACTGTAATATTGGAGATACAGTAAAGATCATGGAAACAAGACCTTTATCAAAATCTAAATGTTGGAGATTAGTTGAAATCATTGAAAGAGCGAAATAATTATGTTACAACAAGAATCAAGATTAAAAGTAGCAGATAACACAGGAGCAAAAGAAGTTTTGACTATCCGTGTTTTAGGAGGAACGAAACGTCGTTATGCCTCTGTTGGAGATAAAATTGTAGTATCAATTAAAGACGCAACTCCTAACGGAAACGTTAAAAAAGGAGCTGTTTCAACTGCAGTTGTTGTACGTACCAAAAAAGAAGTGAGAAGAGCTGATGGATCTTATATCAGATTTGACGATAACGCTTGCGTATTGTTAAATGCTGCTGGTGAAATGAGGGGAACTCGTGTTTTTGGTCCTGTAGCAAGAGAACTTCGTGAAAAACAATTCATGAAAATTGTATCATTAGCACCAGAGGTGCTTTAATTTGATTAATGATGACAAAGTTAAAAATTAAATCAGGTGACGTAGTAAGAGTAATAGCTGGAGACCATAAAGGTACAGAAGGTAAAGTTCTTAAAGTTAGCCGTGAGAATAATAAAGCGATTGTTGAAGGTACTAACATGGTTTCTAAACACACGAAACCAAGTGCTAAGAATCCTCAAGGTGGAATCGTAAAAAAAGAAGCTCCTATTCATATTTCTAATTTATCTTTAATAGATCCAAAATCTAAAGAAGCTACAAAAACTGGAACTAGAGTAGAAGGAGATAAGAAAGTGAGATTTTCTAAAAAATCAAATCAAGTATTATAGTTATGGCATATATCCCTAGACTAAAGGAAGAATATAAGAGTAGAGTTATTTCTGCTCTTAAAGAAGAGTTCGGTTATAAAAACGTTATGCAAGTTCCTAAACTTGAAAAAATAGTTATTAGCCGTGGAGTTGGTGCAGCAGTATCTGATAAAAAGTTAGTTGACTACGCAGTAGACGAATTGACAAAAATTACAGGACAAAAAGCATTAGCTACTATTTCTAAAAAAGACGTAGCATCCTTCAAATTAAGAAAAGGAATGCCTATTGGTGCTAAAGTTACTTTACGTGGCGAAAGAATGTATGAGTTTTTAGATAGACTTATTACTTCTGCATTGCCACGTGTAAGAGATTTTAGTGGTATTAAAGCTACTGGATTTGACGGTAGAGGTAATTACAACTTAGGAGTTTTGGAACAAATCATTTTCCCAGAAATTGATATTGACAAAGTAAACAAAATTTCAGGTATGGATATTACTTTTGTTACTTCAGCAAATACAGATAAAGAAGCAAAATCATTATTAGCAGAATTAGGTTTACCTTTTAAAAAGAATTAAGATATGGCTAAAGAATCAATGAAAGCCCGTGAGGTTAAGAGAGAAAAAACGGTAGTAAAGTATGCTGAAAAGAGAAAAGCTTTATTAGAAGCTGGTGACTATGAAGGTTTACAAAAATTACCTAAAAATGCTTCACCTGTTCGTTTACATAATCGTTGTAAATTAACTGGTAGACCAAGAGGGTATATGCGTCAATTCGGTCTTTCTCGTGTAACATTCCGTGAAATGGCTAACCAAGGATTAATTCCAGGAGTAAAGAAAGCTAGCTGGTAGTTAGTTTATTTCATTAGATAATTGTACATTTGCCGGATTTTTGATGGTAAATACTAATTATTTTATTTAAAAATTGAGTTTAATGGTTTCAGGTTCAGCGGAATAGTTCTTCTGAAAACCGTAACCGCAAATTTATACATATGTATACAGATCCGATTGCAGATTATCTAACAAGAGTTAGAAATGCAGTAAGAGCTAATCACAAAGTGGTTGCAATTCCTGCTTCTAATCTTAAAAAAGAAATCACAAAGATTTTATTCGATCAAGGATATATCTTAAGTTACAAATTTGAAGATGACTCTGTACAGGGTTCTATCAAAATTGCTTTAAAGTATGATAAAGATACTAAAGAGCCAGTAATTAAAGATATCCAAAGAATTAGTAAACCAGGTTTACGTAAGTACGCAGGTGCTTCTAAATTGCCAAGAATCTTAAATGGTTTAGGTATTGCTATTGTGTCAACATCTAAAGGATTGATGACAGGAAAACAAGCTAAGCAATTGAATGTTGGTGGAGAAGTAATTTGTTACGTATACTAATTAAAAGCTAAACGATGTCAAGAATAGGTAAAAATCCAATTGTAATTCCAACTGGTGTAACTGTAGAAGTTACTGAAGGATTGGTTACAGTAAAAGGAAAATTAGGTCAACTTACTCAAGAGTTTTCGGACGTAACAGTAAAAGTTGAAGAAGGTCAAGTAATTGTGGAGAGATCCTCAGATCACAAAGATCAAAGAGCTAAACATGGTTTATACAGATCATTAATCAATAATATGATTAATGGAGTATCTACTGGTTTCACTAAAGAATTAGAACTAGTTGGTGTGGGTTATAGAGCATCTAATCAAGGTCAAAAACTTGATTTAGCTTTAGGTTTTTCACATAATATCGTTTTAGAAGTTGCTAAAGAAGTTACTTTAGAAACTATATCTGAAAAAGGAAAAAACCCAATAGTTAAACTTACTTCTTATGATAAACAACTTTTAGGTCAGGTTACTGCGAAAATTAGAAATTTCCGTAGACCAGAGCCATACAAAGGAAAAGGTATTAAGTTTGTAGGTGAAGTATTAAGAAGAAAAGCAGGTAAATCAGCTTAAAAATAGAGATTATGTCATTAACAAAATCTGAAAGAAGACAGAGAATACAGTATAGAATAAGAAAGATTGTAAGCGGTACTGCTGCAAGACCAAGACTTTCTGTATTCAGAAGTAACAAAGAAATCTATGCGCAGCTCATAGACGATGTAAATGGAGTTACTTTATTAGCTACATCCTCTAGAGATAAAGGAGTAGATATTAAAGGTACAAGCGTGGAGGTTGCAAATACAGTTGGAAAACTGGTTGCAGAAAAAGCGTTAAAAGCCGGAATTGAAACAGTAACTTTTGATAGAGGAGGTTATTTATATCACGGTCGTATTAAATCATTAGCAGAAGGCGCAAGAGCAGCTGGACTTAAATTCTAATATATATGTCTAATAAATACAAGAATGTAGAGTTAGTAAAACCAAGTGGTCTTGAATTAAAAGATCGTTTGGTAAGTGTGAATCGTGTTACCAAAGTAACAAAAGGAGGTAGAGCTTTTGGCTTTTCTGCTATTGTTGTAGTAGGTGATGAAAACGGTGTTGTAGGTCATGGATTAGGAAAATCTAAAGACGTTTCTGAAGCAATTGCGAAAGCAGTAGAAGATGCTAAGAAAAATCTAGTTAGAATTCCTTTGAGAGGACAATCAGTACCTCACGAACAAAAAGGTAAATTTGGTGGAGCTCGTGTATTTTTAATGCCTGCATCTCATGGTACAGGGGTTATTGCTGGTGGTGCTGTTCGTTCAGTATTAGAATCAGTTGGTATTCACGATGTATTATCAAAATCTCAAGGGTCATCTAATCCACACAATGTGGTGAAAGCAACTTTTGATGCATTACTACAAATGAGAAGCGCTTATACTGTTGCAAGACAAAGAGGTGTTTCTTTAGAGAAAGTTTTTAAAGGTTAATTCAAGGAAATTATGGCTAAATTATTAGTAAAACAAGTTAGAAGCAAAATCAATTGTCCTCTTACACAAAAAAGAGGGTTAGAGGCTTTGGGTCTTCGTAAAATGGGACAGGTTGTGGAGCATGATTCAAATCCGACAATCCTTGGAATGATAAATAAAGTTAAACACTTAGTTTCCGTTGAGGAAGTTAAATAACAATTATAGTTATGAATTTAAGTAACTTACAACCTGCTGAAGGTTCTACACATAATCAAAATAAAAGATTAGGTAGAGGAGAAGGTTCTGGTAAAGGTGGTACTTCTGCAAGAGGTCACAAAGGGGCAAAATCTCGTTCTGGTTATTCTAAGAAAATTGGTTTTGAAGGTGGGCAAATGCCACTTCAAAGACGTGTGCCTAAGTTTGGTTTCACGAACATTAACAGAATTGAGCACCAAGGTGTAAATCTTGATACTCTTCAAGCTTTAGTGGATAACGGAATTGTTACTGATACTGTAGATTTTGCAGTATTAGTGGAAAATCGTTTGGCAACCAAAACCGAATTAGTTAAAATATTAGGTAGAGGTGAGCTAAAAGCTAAATTAAAAGTGACTGCTCATAAATTTACTGCTACCGCAAAAGCTGCAATTGAAGCTGCCGGTGGTGAAGTAGTAACCTTGTAATTCTCTGATTATATGAAGAATTTTATTGAATCTTTTAAGAATGTTTGGAAAATTGAGGAGTTAAAGAACCGTATCTTATTTACTTTAGGTTTACTTTTAGTATATAGATTTGGAGCTCACGTTACTCTTCCAGGTATTGACGCAACTCAGTTAGGTGGTCTCGCTGGTCAAACAAAACAAGGAATAGGTTCTATTCTAGATATGTTTACAGGTGGATCGTTTTCTAAAGCTTCAGTATTTGCATTAGGAATTATGCCTTACATTTCTGCTTCAATTGTTGTTCAATTAATGGGGATTGCAATTCCTTATTTACAGAAATTACAAAAAGATGGCGAAAGTGGCAGAAAAAAGTTAAACCAAATTACACGTTGGTTGACAATTGGTATCACTTTACTACAAGGTCCTGGTTATATTTATAATTTAAGACAAACAATTCCTCACGATGCTTTTTTATTAGGATTTGATTCTTTTGCTTTCTTGTTTTCTTCCGTTTTAATTTTGACTACAGGTACTATTTTTGCTATGTGGTTGGGAGAAAAAATTACAGATAAAGGTATCGGAAATGGAATTTCCTTATTAATTATGGTAGGAATTTTAGCAAGATTACCTCAAGCTTTAATTCAAGAATTTACATCTAGAGTTACTAATAATAATGGTGGCTTAATGATTCTTGTTCTTGAAATTATTGTTTGGATGTTGGTTATTATTGCTTGTGTATTACTTGTAATGGCTATTAGAAAAATACCAGTACAATATGCACGTAGAACTACATCAGGTGATTTCGAGGAAGATATGATGGGAGGTAACAGACAATGGATACCATTGAAACTTAATGCAGCGGGTGTAATGCCAATTATTTTTGCGCAAGCAATAATGTTTATTCCTGCAGCTTTAGCTAGATTATCTGAATCTGAAGCTTCACAATCAATAGCAGGTGCATTTAGTAATATGTTTGGATTATGGTATAATTTGGTTTTTGCTGCATTAATCATCATCTTTACATTCTTTTACACAGCAATTACAGTTCCAACAAATAAAATGGCAGATGATTTAAAAAGAAGTGGTGGTTTCATTCCAGGTATTAAACCAGGAGTTGAAACTGGTGATTTCTTAGATAAGATCATGTCATTGATAACTTTTCCAGGTGCTTTATTCTTAGCTTTAATAGCTGTGTTCCCAGCGATTGTAGTGAGTTTAGATGTACAACAGTCATGGGCTATGTTCTATGGCGGAACTTCTTTAATCATTATGGTTGGAGTTGCAATTGATACTATTCAACAAATAAATTCTTATTTATTGAATAAGCATTATGATGGTTTGATGAAAAGTGGTAAAAATAGAAAAGCAGTAGCTTAATTTTTATGGCAAAACAATCAGCAATAGAACAAGACGGATCAATAATTGAAGCATTGTCCAATGCAATGTTCCGTGTAGAATTAGAAAATGGACATATCGTTATTGCACATATCTCTGGTAAAATGCGTATGCATTACATTAAATTGTTACCTGGTGACAAAGTAAAACTAGAAATGAGTCCTTACGATTTGTCAAAAGCAAGAATCACTTACAGATACTAAAGTTATTAAAAATGAAAGTAAGAACATCAGTAAAAAAACGAAGCGCAGAATGTAAGATTGTGCGCAGAAAAGGGAGATTATACGTTATTAACAAAAAGAATCCTAGATTTAAACAAAGACAAGGATAATTATGGCAAGAATAGCAGGGGTAGATGTACCTAAAAATAAAAGAGGTGTTATAGCACTTACCTATATCTTCGGAATAGGAAAAAGTAGAGCTATTGAGATTTTAGATAAAGCTCAAGTTAGCCAAGATATCAAAGTTCAAGATTGGAATGATGACCAAATCGGAGCAATTCGTGACGCGGTTTCTTATTACAAAATTGAAGGAGAGCTTCGTTCAGAAACTTCATTAAACATTAAACGTTTAATGGATATTGGATGTTACAGAGGAATTCGTCATAGATCTGGTCTTCCATTAAGAGGACAAAGAACTAAAAACAATTCTAGAACAAGAAAAGGTAAAAGAAAAACTGTTGCTAACAAGAAAAAAGCAACTAAATAGTAAGTAATATGGCTAAAGCAAGTACAAAAAAACGTAAAGTTATTATTGAATCTACAGGGGAAGCTCATATTAATGCGACTTTTAACAACATCATCATTTCGTTAACAAACAAAAAAGGTGACGTTATTTCTTGGTCTTCTGCAGGAAAAATGGGTTTTAGAGGTTCTAAAAAGAACACACCATATGCTGCTCAAATGGCAGCTGAAGATTGTAGTAAGGTAGCATTAGAAGCTGGATTAAAAAAAGTAAAAGTTTATGTTAAGGGACCAGGAAACGGACGTGAGTCTGCTATTCGTTCTTTGCATAATAGTGGTGTAGAAGTAACTGAAATTATTGACGTTACTCCAATGCCTCATAATGGATGTCGTCCTCCTAAAAGACGAAGAGTATAATTTATAGTATAACAGGAGGTAGAAAAAAGATTATCGAAGGATTTATTGACCTGAATTCATAATCTCTATCTCAAAACAATTTTAAAATGGCAAGATATACTGGTCCAAGTACAAAAATTGCTCGTAAATTTGGCGAGGCAATATTCGGAGCTGATAAAGCATTCGATAAAAGAAATTATCCACCCGGACAACATGGGATGGCTAAAAAAAGAGGTAAAAAATCAGAATACGCTATCCAGTTAATGGAGAAACAAAAGGCGAAATACTCTTATGGTATTCTGGAAAAACAATTTAGAAACTTATTTGAAAAAGCAGCTGCTTCTAAAGGTGTAACGGGTGAAATCCTTTTGCAATTATGTGAAGCTCGTTTAGATAATGTTGTTTTCAGAATGGGAATTGCTTCTTCTAGAAGAGCAGCTCGTCAAATTGTTTCTCACCGTCATATTACTGTTAATGGAGAATTAGTAAACATTCCATCTTACCACCTTAAACCTGGTGATGTTGTTGCTGTTCGTGAAAAATCTAAATCTTTAGAATCAATAGAACGTTCTTTATCTAACTCTAGTCATGTATATGAATGGATTACTTGGAACAACGATACTAAACAAGGTACTTTCGTTTCTGTACCAGCTAGATTGCAAATACCAGAAAACATCAAAGAACAATTAATCGTAGAGTTGTACAACAAATAATAATTGACACTAGTCTAAATTATGGCAATATTTAATTTTCAAAAGCCCGATAAAGTTATCATGATCGATTCAACCGATTTTGAAGGTAAGTTTGAGTTCAGACCTTTAGAACCTGGTTACGGATTGACAGTTGGTAATGCACTTAGAAGAGTTTTACTTTCTGCTCTAGAAGGTTATGCAATCACCTCTACAAAAATTGAAGGTGTTGAGCATGAATTTTCTACTATACCAGGAGTTGTTGAAGATGTTACAGAAATTATTTTAAGTCTTAAACAAGTACGTTTTAAACGTCAAATTGAAGATATTGATAATGAATCAGTAACTATTTCTATAACTGGTAAAGAGCAAATTACTGCTGGTGATTTTCAAAAATTCATCTCTGGTTTTCAAGTTTTAAACCCAGATTTAGTAATCTGTAATCTAGATGCAAAAGTTAATTTCAATATGGAATTAACAATTGAAAAAGGTAGAGGATATGTTCCTGCTGAAGAAAACAAAAAGCAAAACGCTGCTATTGGAACTATCTTCACAGATTCAATCTTTACTCCAGTAAAAAATGTGAAATATACAATTGAAAATTTCCGTGTAGAGCAAAAAACAGATTATGAAAAGTTAGTTTTTGAAATTAAAACTGACGGTTCTATTAATCCAAAAGATGCTCTAACTGAAGCTGCAAAAGTATTAATTCACCACTTCATGTTGTTCTCTGATGAGAGAATAACCCTTGAGGCTGACGAAATTGCACAAACAGACTCTTATGATGAAGAATCATTACATATGAGACAATTACTTAAAACTAAGCTTGTTGATATGGATTTATCTGTAAGAGCATTGAATTGTCTTAAAGCAGCTGAAGTTGATACATTAGGAGACCTTGTCTCTTTTAACAAACACGACTTAATGAAATTCCGTAACTTCGGTAAAAAATCTTTAACAGAATTAGATGAACTAGTTGCAGTTAAAAATTTAACCTTCGGAATGGATTTGTCAAAATATAAATTAGATAAAGACTAGTTCTTTATTCAAGTTAAATAGCATTTAAAAAATGAGACACGGAAAAAAATTCAATCACTTAAGCAGACAGACAGGACATAGAAAATCTATGTTAGCTAATATGGCTTGTTCTCTAATTGAGCACAAACGTATTAATACAACTGTAGCTAAAGCAAAAGCACTTAAACAATTCGTTGAGCCGCTTATAACAAAATCAAAAGAAGATACTACTCATAATCGTCGTATTGTTTTCGCTTACTTACGTAATAAATATGGAGTTACTGAACTTTTCAGAGAAGTAGCTGCTAAAGTAGGTGATCGTCCAGGTGGATACACACGTATTATCAAAGTTGGAAACCGTTTAGGTGATAACGCAGATATGGCAATGATAGAACTTGTAGATTTCAATGAAATTTATAACGGTGGTAAGAAAGAAGAGAAAAAAGCTAAAAGCCGTCGTGGTGGTAAAGCAAAAAAATCTGAAACTGCTCCTGTTGTTGAAACAAAAGCTACTGAGGTTGAAGCTCCTCAAGCTGAAGTTGAGACTCCACAAGTTGAATCTACTGATGAAACTCCAGAAAATTCTACTGAAGAAAATACTGAAGTTACAGAATAATAATGATTTTAGCATTATAAATATAAAGGATAAGCTTTCGAGTTTATCCTTTTTTTTATTGCCTTCCTCTGGAGGTTGCCCAAAGTTCGGGTGGTTTTATTTATAAAATACTAATTTTAGTTTTAGTAGCCCAGCCACTTTTTTTATCAGTAAACCTTTTTCCCGCTTTTCGCAGTATCTTTATTGTTTGAGGAAAAACAATAAAGGATACCTGCTTCAATCGGGGCTATGAACAAAGACAAAGTAATATTTGTAAAGTTTCCATAAGAACTCTAGAAAATTAAATCGAAAATCTTAAATTTGCACCACAACAACTAACTACTAAAATGAAATATACAACAAGACCACAAGCCATACTTCTTCTAGCAGACGGTACTATCTTTCACGGTAAATCCATAGGAATTTCAGGGACTACTTTTGGTGAAGTTTGCTTCAATACTGGAATGACCGGTTACCAAGAAATATTTACTGACCCATCTTATTTCGGCCAAATAATGGTTGCTACCAATCCTCACATAGGAAATTATGGTGTCAATACTAACGAAGTTGAATCGGATTCAATAAAAATTTCAGGATTAGTTTGTAAAAATTTCAGTTTCAATCATTCTCGTCCCGATTCAGAAAGTAATCTTTACGACTATTTTGAAAAACAAAATCTGGTTTGTATTTCCGATGTAGATACACGTGCATTAGTTAGTTATATTCGAGATCACGGAGCTCAAAATGCTGTGATATCCACTGATGGAACTTCTATAGAAGAATTAAAAAAGCAACTTGCCAAAGTTCCCCATATGAAAGGATTGGAACTTGCATCTACAGTTTCAACAAAAGAACCATATTATTTCGGTGAGGAAACAGCAACCTATAAAATTGCTGCTTTAGATCTAGGTATTAAAAGAAATATTTTAAGAAACCTTGCAAAAAGAGATTGTTATATTAAAATATTTCCTTACAACGCTTCTTTTCAAGAATTACAATCTTTTAATCCCAATGGTTTCTTTCTTTCCAATGGACCTGGAGATCCAGAACCTTTAACTGGAGTCCAAGCTGTTGCTAGAGAAATATTAAATTCTAACAAACCTTTATTTGGAATTTGTCTTGGCCACCAAATTATTGCTTTAGCTAATGGAATATCTACCTATAAAATGTTTAATGGACATAGAGGGATAAATCATCCAGTTATGAATGTTATTACTGGTAAAGGAGAAATAACTTCACAAAACCATGGTTTTGCTGTAAATAGAGAAGAACTTGAAAATCATCCCGATTTAGAAATTACGCATTATCATATTAATGATAATACAGTTGCAGGAATGCAAATGAAATCAAAAGATTGTTTTTCAGTACAATACCACCCAGAAGCAAGTCCTGGTCCTCATGATTCATCTTATCTTTTTGATTCGTTTATAGAATTATTAAAAAAATAGATAAGTACAATTCATATCAAAAATTAAATCCGACTAAAATTTTAATTTTAGTCGGATTTTTGCTAATAAATAGTTTAATTATTTTTTTAAGGTTCTTAGATAATTTACCAATAACCATCTGTCGTCGTCTTCAGCAACTTTTTTCTTGAATGCTGGCATTTCATCTCTTCCTTCTGTCATTTTGTAAAAAATTTCTCCGTCAGTTTGTTTTTGAAAATCAACTGATGTAAAATCACCAACATCTCCTTTTAAATCTGCTGCTTTAGACCCATCACCTAACCCTTTTTTTCCGTGACAAGAAACGCATTGCTTTGCATATAAAGCCTTTGCTTCATTCATTCCATCTTTATCTTTAGGGTCAGAAGGATTTTTCATACTTTTATATTTAGCTGGTACATCCCATTTTTTTTGAACTAAAACGGTAAATGATAACAATAATAGTGCAGAGAATGCAACTGCAGAAATGAATTTTAAATTTTTCATAGGTAATTAATTTTTAGATTTATAAATTTTGTATAGATTAATAAGAAGCATTGTTAAGATTGACCAAATTCCGACTAATATTAGATTTGGAATTATCAATATAAACAATGGGGTTTTGGTTGGAGGTGACCACATAGTTCTTTTGTCAAATGTAGATTTATCTGTTATAGGTACTCCAAATTTTGAATATAAATTAGCAATTACAGTTCCATAAGTATCATTCTCTTTCAGAATAACTTGAAAATTTAAAATTCCATCCAATCCAGATAGGTCTTTATCTATTGGTACTATAATTGTTCCATCTGCATCAGTTGTGTAACTATCTTCTTCTCCCATAGAAAGATTTCCAAAGGTACGTTTCAGTCCAACCACTAATGCTTCATCAGCAATAGGATTGTTGTTTTCATCTACTATCCGTGCTTTGATATTATAGGTACTATCCGTTTTTTCTATCGAAGCTTCAATTGAGGCATCTTTAACCAAAACAGTTTCTGCATTGTCTTCATATGTTTTGCTTTTTTCAATTTTGGCAGTAAATGAGGAACTAGGACCACTATATTTTTTTTCAATTATAAATTTAGCTTTGCCAAGATCGTTAGTAACACATGTTCCAATTTTCACTCCAATACTTTCCTCAGCATTTCCTAATTTATAGATAGAGAGTATTAAGTTTTTACATGGAGAGAAAATTTTCTTTTCTTTAAATTGTGCAATAATTTCAATATTTGATTGGTGTTCCTTCATCAACTTGATAAATTGAACGGATAAATTGGCGTTCTTTTTATCTTCTTGTGCAAAAGATTTAATACAAAATAAAGAGACAAATACTGTGAAAATCAACAAAGATTTTTTATTAAATAAGGTTTTAAAGTGTGTCATTTTTTTCAGTATTATGAGTTTCTAATAATCCTCTTTCTTCTGCAGTTTCATGAATAGGTATTATAGGTAAATATCTAAATAGTATTGTCATTATTAATAATGCAGACGCTAATGTTCCGAATGTAATAGTCCATTCTAAAGCAGTTGGAAAGTAATGGTGCCAATCTTTCGGTACTCCTTGGATAGGTAAGAAAGGATTTAACAGTGTTGGAGTTACAATTATGAAACGTTTCCACCAAGATCCAACAACTACTAAGATACCTATAATGAAAAGAGGTAGTGGTTTTCTTCCTTTTGGAAAAATTAAAGCAATTACGGGAACTATTAATCCACCAACAATTACTAACCAGAATAAAACGGCATAATCTCCAAAAAATAATTCATTTAAGTGACTTGCCTCTGCTTCTGTAGTTTTATAGGCAGGGACTAAATATTCATTCACATTAAAATACAAGTAGATTAAGCAAAGTAAAACTAATAATTTCCCCATTTTGTCAAAGTGCATATCCGTGATATAATTTTCTAAATGGTATACTTTTCTTAAAACATACATTATTACTACGACTGCTCCAGCCCCAGCTACAAAAGCCCCAGCAATAAAATAGGGGCCAAAGTTTGAACTATCCCAGCCTGGTCTGTAGGTGGTTGCAAATAACCAAGCAGTCACAGTGTGGATTCCAAATGCTACTGGTATTATCAATACAGATAATATCTGAATGGATTTATCGTAAAGTTTTACCTGAGTTTTATTTCCAGTCCAATTCAAAGAAAGCTTGCCATACCATTTACTTAATTTTGGTTTGTCTTTAAAATAATCTTTTAAGATTGCAAAATCCGGAAGTAGTGGGAAAAATAAAAGCATTACACTAATGGATAGATAGGTAGAAATAACTAATACGTCCCAAATAATTGGAGATTGTAATCTTCCGTGAAGGAATATATTATAAATTCTATCTGGTCGTCCCATATCAATGATAATGGTTAAACCTGCCATTATGATTGCTGCTACAGCTATTACTTCGGCAATTCTAGTTAATGGAGTGCTCCAATGAGCTCCTGTTAAACGTAGTATAGCTGTGACTAATGATCCAACTAAGCTTATAGCCACAAAGAATACAAAGTTTGAAATATAAACACCCCATAGCGCGTAATCTCGCATATTCGTAATAATTAACCCTTTACTTAATTGTTGATAATAAGAAATTAAAGCACAAAAAATTACAACTACCAAAAAAATCACCCAAATGGTTCCTAGTTTTCCAAACTTTTTTGGAACTAGATCTTCTATTATTTTATTATATTCTTTCATAATTAAGAGTCTTTATGAACGGATTCAAATTCATTGTAATTTTCTAGTCCTTTTTCTACATCTTGTAATCTATCAACGGGTGGTAAATAATACACACTAGGTTGGGTTCCTAGACTTTCCATTAATCGATGTCCTGCTCTGTCTTTTAATAATTTACTTAATTTAAAAGTTTCCCCGCTACCATTTGTTACAGCATCTTCATACATATCACCAAAGGCAAATACATCATTTGGACAAGCTTTAACACAAAATGGAAGTTCACCTTTTACAATTTGATGGGGACAGAAATCACATTTATCCACGGTTCCTTTTACACTTGGTTGCCCACAAAAATCTGGAGTATATTCTTCTGTTTTAAGAAGAGTTTTGTCTTGTTTTGGTTCTGACCAATTGAATACTCGAATAGAATAAGGACAGGCTGCCATACAAAAACGGCATCCAATACAACGTTCATTATCAATAAGAACTATTCCATCTCTTCTTTTAAAAGTAGCATCTACAGGACAAACTTTTACGCAAGGTGGTTTATCACAATGTTGGCATTGGGTAGGCATAAAATAAGGAGCCGTTTCTTCTGACTCTTGCATTTTATAAACTTTTAACCATGCATTTTCTCCAGTGATGTAGTGTCCTTTATTGCAAGCATTTTGGCAACGTAATGCATTTTTACATTTTGCCAAATCTACAACCATAACAAATTTTTTCCCTGGAAAACCTTCTCTAGGGTTATAGTCTTTCGTTTTTAAAGAGTGCTCTTTTACTTCTGATGCTGGAACTTTTATTAAATGTCCATCGGTAGACATAAGTTCTACCATTTCATTTGAAGGTTCACTTTCCATTGCTTTAGAAGCAATTACAGTACCAGCGGTGGCTAATAATCCAAATTTAATTCCTAATTCAAAGAACTTTCTTTTAGATTGTTGATTATCTTCTTTCATCTTACTTTTTTGTTTTCAACCAACTTAATAGTGATTCATTTGAAATATTTTTTTCAACCACATTAGAATTTTTAATACTACTTTTTCTAACCTTTACAGTAGTCCCGTCTGGGCGAAGTAATATTTGATATTCTTCTTGGTCTTCTTCAATTTTGGAAGTTTCTTTTCCTAATCCTAAAAAAGGAAAAAGTAAACCACCACCTAGAAGAGGCAAAAAACCTCTTCTACTTAGTGATTTATTATTATTGGTTTCGTCCATAGCAATTAGTGAAATAATCTTGTAATGTTAAATCCGATTGCATATTTACCATTGAAGAAATCATTTTGATTCAACATAGTATTATATTGCGGTAGTATTGATCTGTAGTTAGTAATGAACAATTGAAATGCATGAGACCCTGTAGAATATTCCATTCCTAAGCCCATACCAGGTTTTGTCAAGTTGGTGCTATATTTAGCAAAAGAATAGTTATAATCTGCTATCACTGCCATTGTTGGAGTAACCTTTACACGAGTTCCAATTTCTGTTGCAAATACATTGCTTGGCATTGGACTTTCCACATAATTTAAATGAGAAATACTAGGAGAAATTTGTAAGGATATACTTCTGTTAATTCTTTTTGCAAAAATTAATTGATTATAGTAGGACCATCTATCCGTTGAATGTACAAAATTTTCCGGAGTACGAGCATCATAAGCCATAGTTCCAAAATAAGTTATGCTAAGTGGAGTTTTACCATCTTTGGTTTGTCTTAATAGTGCAGCTTTCAAACTAAAGTCTTGTAGTCTTGAATCTTTAGTAGTTCCAAAGCCAACATTAATAGAATTAGTAATAGCATAGTTTAATGCAAATCTGATATTTGCTGGTGCCCAAATTCCCAATCCGTCATTAGAATGAGGACCTGAATTTACAATTCCAAATCTGTGGTTTATTGTCATTTCTAGAGTTCCTTTAACATTTACTACATTAGTTTGAGATTCTAATAATGCGGAACTTTCAAAAGCAGCTCTTTCAAATTTTGATTTGGTAGTTTTAGTAGAGACTGCTGTACTGTCTTTTACCTGTGCTAAAAGAGTTATTGGTAAAACGAACAGTGCAATTAGGATTGATTTATTTATTTTCATGACTTTTTAGTATTAATTATTAGCAGCTCCGTCGTTAATCCATTTTTCTACTAGAGCAAGTTTAGAAGTACTTAAAGCACCATTAGGTGGCATTTGAGGAGCACCTTTTCCTGTCATTGCTTGATATAGAATACTTCCTGATGCATCTCCGGGAGTTACAAAAACTTCACCTGTAGTTGCATTTGCGGTGGTTAAAGAAAGGTAAGAATTGCCATCTGTTAAATTAGGGTTGGTGTTTACTGCTCCTTTATGACATCCAATACAATTTTTATTAAAAATATTTTGAACGTTAGTTTTATAAGAAACATTTGTAGGTACTGGTTCTTCAGGAAGAGCATCGTTATAGCAAGAAGTAGCAGATAAACCTAAAGCAGCTACCATCATAAGTTGAATTATTTTTTTCATTTTGTAAGTATTTTAATTAATTTTTCTTGTTTGAATTGAAAAACACTTTGTATTAATTTTTAAATGGTGTAATTGCTCCAGATGGATATTTGGTGGTATTACTTAATGCTTTAAGTAAGTTTTTCATTTCAACTTTTGTAATAGGAGTTGCAGCCATCCAAGGAATAGCTCCAAATTGTCCAGAAATTATTTTATGAATTGCTTCAGGAGTTCTAGTTCTAACGAAATCCCCAACTTGAACTTTATTGGTATTGTTGGCAGTCCAACCAGAAGGACCAGATGCAACAGAAGTTCCACGACCACCATTACCATGGCATACCATACATTTAGCTACATAAAATGCATCACCAGCTACTGCATCACCATCTGTTCCTCCAAGATTGCTGTATACCACTGTTGCAACAGGGTTAGCAGGAGTTAAAGTTGTATTGTAGGTTCCTGTTGTTGTCATAGTGTACAAATCATTATTTTCATTATAAATTGCACCTTCTTTTATCCATTTTACTAAATCCCAAATTTTATCATCCGTTAATATTTTACTAAAATCTGGATGCGCATTTCCTGCAGGTGTAGAAACTCCATTTACGGTTAATGTTGGGTCAATTGCTCTTCCGCCAACATTTTTAATTGCATTAAAGATGTCTTTAGCATCCCAACTTCTGCATTCTTTTAATTTGGATGCTGCTACAGTTGGTGTTCCTGCAGTAGCAGTTACTACTCCTGTTGTAGAATTTACAGAGTATAATGTTTTTGTAATATAGCCACCTTCTCTTCCTAAGCCATCATAAGCATGACAGCCACTACAAGTATAGAAACTTCTGTTTTTTTGTCCAGGTATTGTTGAAGTTGGTGGAGATGCTATATCTGCAATTGTTATTGTAGGATCTGCCGCTGCACTTGCTAGTGGCCATCCTAATGCATCCGCCGGCCATCCCGCATCTACATGTTCGAAGTTATTAAATAATTTTGCCCCATTTACAGCATCTGCATTGTCATAAGATTCTTTGTCAGAAGCTTGCGGATCCACATAAATGTCATGTGTGCAACTTTGAAACATAAATGCAATGAAACCTATCATCACAATGTTAAAACTTTTTGTTTTCATAATATTTAATTTTTGTTAATGAAATCTATTACAAAATTCAAGTTTATTTTATTTTATAAATGTGATAAATATCATATAGTGTAATTTTTTTTAAAAAATTATTTATATAACATTATTTAGTATTTGATAGGGATGAAATTATAGGAATACTTGCATACAATTTTATGATTAATAGTGAGTTACATTATTTTTTTTTATCGTAAAAGTGCTCAATGTGTATTAATTTTAAATATTAATTTATAAAGAGATATTATTTTAGCTAATCATTTTTGTAACTTCTTAATTATTATAATTCAAGAATTTGATTCGTTATATTAATAGGTATAAATTTTCTTTTATCTCCTTAATAATAAGAGTGTATATTTAGTATTGATTGGATAATAAAATAATTACTAAAACGATTGAGTTTATAAGTTTTTTAAAAAACAATCAATATGATTTTCATTATGCTTAATTTTGTGTGACTTTTTTTAAGAATAATTAATAGATAACAAATAAAATAGTATAAATAATGAGTATTATTATTAAAGTACACGCAAGACAAATATTGGATTCAAGAGGAAATCCAACAATAGAAGTAGATGTGGTTACAGAAAACGGTGTTCTAGGTCGTGCCGCTGTACCAAGTGGTGCATCAACAGGAGAGCATGAAGCAGTAGAACTTCGTGATGGTGGCAAAGCCTATATGGGTAAAGGTGTGCTTAAAGCCGTTGAAAATGTAAATACTAAAATTGCTCCAGAATTATTAGGGGTTTCTGTTTTTGAACAAAATTTAATTGATCAATTAATGATTGATTTAGACGGAACTGCTAACAAAGGAAATTTGGGTGCTAATGCTATTCTTGGTGTTTCTTTGGCTGCTGCGAAAGCTGCTGCTAACGAATTAGGATTGCCTTTATACCGTTATGTTGGTGGAGTTTCTGCTAATACTTTACCGGTTCCAATGATGAATATCATCAACGGCGGTTCACATTCAGATGCGCCTATTGCTTTTCAAGAGTTTATGATTATGCCAGTTAAAGCAACTTCATTTACCCATGCAATGCAAATGGGAACCGAGATTTTTCACAATTTGAAAAAAGTATTACACGATAGAGGTCTTTCTACGGCAGTTGGTGATGAAGGTGGTTTTGCGCCAAATCTTGCTGGTGGAACTGAAGATGCTATCGAAACAATAAAATTAGCTGTTGAAAATGCAGGGTATAGATTTGGAGATGAGATAATGATCGCTTTAGATTGTGCTGCTTCTGAATTTTATGTTGATGGTAAATATGATTATACAAAATTTGAAGGTCCAAACGGAAAAGTAAGAACTTCTAGAGAACAAGCAGAATATATGGCTGAATTAGCTACTAAATATCCAATTATTTCTATAGAAGATGGAATGCAAGAAAACGATTGGGATGGTTGGAAATATTTGACCGAATTAATTGGCGATAAAACTCAATTAGTTGGAGACGATTTGTTTGTAACTAATGTGGAACGTTTGTCTACCGGTATTGAAAAAGGAATCGCTAATTCAATTCTTGTAAAAGTTAACCAAATAGGTACTTTAACAGAAACTATTGCAGCAGTAAATATGGCTAAAAATGCTGGATATACTTCAGTAATGTCACACCGTTCTGGAGAAACAGAAGATAATACCATTGCTGATTTAGCAGTAGCGTTAAACTGTGGTCAAATTAAAACAGGTTCTGCTTCACGTTCAGATCGTATGGCTAAATACAACCAATTATTGCGTATTGAAGAAGAATTAGGAGATACCGCTTATTTTCCAGGTTTGAATGCTTTTAAACAAAAATAAGAAGTATTAAGTACTAAGATTTCTCTTATAAATTAATAAGCCTCAAGAGTTTTTAACTTTTGAGGCTTTTTTAATTTTTATTTTCTAGAAGAGAAATCTAAATTAGACTAAAAACAAATATAATGTAGTCCAATGGCACCCCTCTCCCTTGGAGAGGGGCCGGGGGTGAGGTTAAATAATTGGATAATATTACATTTTCGCAAATTTCAGACTCTCTACAATATCTTCTTTTTCTAGTTCTGGATGGTCTTCTAGAATTTCTTCATTAGTCATTCCTGAACCAAGTAAATCTATAATCATTTTAACAGTCCAACGCATTCCTCTTATGGATGGTTTGCCGTGAACTATTTCTGGGTCAATTGTAATTCTCTCTAACAAGTTCATTGTTGCTTGTTTTATTCAAAATTACATTTTTTATTAATAGAATTTAATTTTCATTAAAAAAAATATTTTGGATTTTCCATTTTCATCATTCAAATTCTAATCTAAATCCATCAAATTCTAATTTGCTTATTTATTACAAAAAGGAAATAGTACATTTGAATATCTATTTTCAAATAGTTGAAACTAAAACCGTTTTTGTTTTTTGTAAAATGAATTTTTTTCTTAACTCATTTGCAGAGTGATAATTTAGATAGTTTACTTTTAGTATCGTCAAACTAAAATTGATATAGATAGAGCTAAAGTAATTACTTTTATTTTTGTAAAATCTTTAGACTTTATGACTTTTAAACTTTCGACGAACTTAATATATACCAATCTTGCACTTTTTTTCTAATCTTAACGAAATCGTTAGAATTTTTCTTTTATTATTCATTTAGAATTCCATAAATTTGTTAAATTAAAATTCAATAGACTTAATTTCCAATTATATCATGTCAAAAACAGCAATATTAGAATATGAAGGCAACAAATATGAGTTACCAATAATTATTGGTACTGAAAATGAACCTGCCATCGATATTAACAAACTACGCGATTTAACAGGTGCTATCACTCTAGATCCAGGATATAAAAACTCTGGTTCTTGCGAAAGTAAAATAACCTTCCTAGATGGTGAAGAAGGGATTCTTCGTTACAGAGGCTATGCCATTGAAGACTTAGCAGACAAAGCAAATTTTCTTGAAGTTTCCTATTTAGTGATCTTCGGCGAATTACCAACTAAAGAGCAATTAGCTCAATTTGAAAACGACATTCGTAAATACACACTTGTGAATGAAGAAATGAAAAACATCATTGATGGTTTTCCTAAAACAGCCCACCCAATGGGAGTTTTATCTTCATTGACTTCTGCTCTAACTGCTTTTAATCCAAAAGTTGTAAATGTAGATAACGAAAAAGAAATGTATGAAGCAGTTTGTAAAACAATGGGGAAATTTCTTGTTATTGCAACCTGGACCTATAGAAAAATGATGGGATATCCTTTAAATTATTATGATAATACTAAAGGTTATGTTGAAAATTTTATGCGATTGATGTTTGAATTGCCAACAGGTCCTTATGCTAAAAATCAAGTAATTATTGACGCTTTAGATAAATTATTTATACTTCATGCAGATCACGAACAAAACTGTTCTACTTCAACAGTTCGTATTGTTGGTTCGTCACATGCTGGTTTATTCGCTTCAATATCTGCAGGAGTTTCTGCACTTTGGGGTCCTCTTCATGGTGGGGCTAATCAAGCAGTTTTAGAAATGCTTGAAGCAATTCAAAAAGATGGAGGAGATGCCGAAAAATATATGGCAAAAGCAAAAGATAAAGACGATCCTTTCCGTTTAATGGGATTTGGACATAGAGTTTATAAAAATTTTGACCCAAGAGCAAAAATTATCAAAAGAGCTGCTGATGAGGTATTGGCAACATTAGGTGTTAACGATCCAATTCTTCAAATTGCAAAAAAATTAGAAGAAGCTGCATTAGTAGATGATTATTTTGTTTCAAGAAAATTATATCCTAACGTAGATTTTTATTCCGGTATTATTTATCGTGCTTTAGGTATTCCTACTGAAATGTTTACAGTAATGTTTGCAATTGGTCGTTTACCAGGTTGGATTGCACAGTGGAAAGAAATGCGTGTTAACAAAGAACCAATTGGTAGACCACGTCAAGTTTATACGGGATATCCTTTAAGAGATTTCGTTGCAATGGATAAAAGATAAGATTCTTTAAATACTTATAAACAAAAGCTTCGCTATTCAGCGGAGCTTTTTTATATTTGCCTTACGCCAAAAGCAAAAATATATGTTACAATTAAATGTAAAAAACGAGACTTCAAGATTGAGAGCAGTAGTATTAGGATCTGCAATTGATAATGGTCCAACACCAACTGCCGAAGAAGCATACGACCCAAAATCTCTAGAACATATTCTCGCCGGAACTTATCCTGAAGAAGCTGATATGGTAAATGAAATGGAAGCTTTTAATAAAGTATTCCAAAAATACGATGTGAAAGTTTTTCGCCCAGAAAGAATTCAAAATTACAATCAGATTTTTACTAGAGATATTGGATTTGTAATAGATGATGTTTTTATCAAAGCTAACATTCTGCCTGATAGAGAACGGGAATTAGATGCAATTCAATTTGTAATAGATCAAATGAATCCGAATAAAGTGGTTCGACCTCCTGAAGAAGTACATATTGAAGGTGGAGATGTCATGCTTTGGAATGATTATATTTTTATTGGTACATATAAAGGTTCCGACTATAAAGACTATATTACAGCTAGAACTAATATGCAAGGTGTTCAATATATTAAAGATTTATTCCCAAATAAAATTGTAAAAGAATTTGACCTAGTAAAGTCTAAAATTGAAGCACGCGATAATGCTTTACACCTAGATTGTTGCTTTCAACCTATTGGTGTTAATAAAGGGATTATTTACAAAAGTGGTTTCCGAGAAGAAGCAGATTACATTTATTTAATAAACCTTTTCGGAAAAGAAAATCTATTCCATATCACTCGAGAGGAAATGTATAATATGAATTCCAATGTTTTTTCTATCGCACCAGATGTTGTAGTTTCCGAAAAAAACTTTACCAGATTAAATAATTGGCTTCGTGAACAAGGTTTTACAGTTGAAGAAATTCCATATGCCGAAATAGCAAAACAAGAAGGATTATTGCGTTGTTCAACTTTACCTTTAATAAGAGATTAGTAATTTGTTTCAAGTTTATGTTTCAGTTTGTAAAACCTGAAACTTCAAACTTCAAACTTTAAACAAAAATAACATGAAACAAACCACAAATTCTATTTTAATGATTCGCCCAATAGCGTTTCGAATGAACGAACAAACTGCAGTAAACAACTATTATCAAAAGGTGTTAGATGGAATAACTCCAGAAAACGTAAATAGTAAAGCCCAAGAAGAATTTGATACATTTGTTAAGAAACTACGAATGGTAGGTGTGGATGTAAATGTTGTAGAAGACACAATAAATCCAGACACTCCAGATAGTATTTTTCCAAACAATTGGATTTCTTTTCATGAGAATGGAGATGTAGTTTTATATCCTATGTTTGCCGAAAACCGCCGTGCTGAAAGGAGAGAAGATATCTTAGATATTTTAGAGGATAATGGTTTTCAAATTAATGAAGGAATCATGGATTATACTTCTGCGGAAGAAGATGGTTATTTTTTAGAAGGTACAGGAAGTATTGTTTTAGATCGTGAAAACGGAAAAGCCTATTGCGCACTATCTCCTCGCGCCGATGAAGAATTGTTTATTGAATTCTGTGAAGATTTTGATTTAAATCCAATAATTTTTGAGGCCTACCAAACCGTAGATGGCGATCGTAAATTAATATACCACACCAATGTGATGATGTGTATTGGCGATACATTTGCAGTTATTTGTCCAGATTGCATAGATGATAAAAAAGAGCGAAAAATGGTTCTTGATAGTTTGAAATCGGACGAAAAAGAAATCATTTTAATTACCGAAGACCAAATGAATAACTTTGCTGGAAACATGCTTGAAGTTTTAGGATCAGATGAACGCCGCTATTTAGTCATGAGCTCCTCGGCTTATCACTCGTTAACAAAAAAACAAATTGCGCAATTAGAAGAACATATAACTATATTGCATTCTAGTTTAGATACTATCGAAGCCTGCGGTGGCGGAAGTGCTCGTTGCATGATGGCAGAAATTTTTCTTCCTAAGAACTAGAAATATTATAATAATTTAAAATTCCAAATTCCAATTTAATAGATTGAAATTTGGAATTTTCTATTTTGTATCAATATTTCCTAACATCCCATGCCCTAATTATTTTTTCAGTACTTTTACACCATGAAAAACAAGAAAACACTCGTACTTGGCGCCTCTACAAAACCTGAAAGATATGCTTTTAAGGCAATAACTATGTTGGTTGAAAAAGGTCATTCTGTGCTTGCTATCGGTCAAAATCAAGGTGAAGTTGCAGGTATTACTATTAGAACAAAAAATATTCCACTAAAAAACATCGATACAGTGAGTCTCTATTTAAACCCATTGCGTCAAAGGGAATACTACAATTACATCATTGAAACCAAACCAAAACGTGTAGTTTTCAATCCAGGAACAGAAAATCCTGAGTTTTATCAACTTTTAAAGTCTAATAATATTAAAGTAGAAGAAGCTTGTACCTTAGTTTTATTAACTACCAACCAATATTAAAACCTTGTTTCTGTTGTAGCCGGCTTACTAATTAATAACAATCCTAAAAACGTTATTAATCCGTTTATAATAATCAGTTCATTGTCAATTACATATTTGCCTAATAGCAATTCGGAATTTTGAGAAATTAAAAAACAAATTGCAGGAGAAAAAAGGCAAACAATTGGCACCAATTTATCATGCACCGATTTTGATTTCATTAGTAATCCAAAACCAAACAATCCTAAAAGTGGACCATACGTGTAAGTTGCAATCTTAAAAACCATTTTCACTACTGAATCATCGTTAATGGAATTGAAGACAATAATTACCAAAAACATTAATATCGAAAATCCTACGTGAACAAAATGTCTTGTATTAACTAATTTTTTTTCATCTGTTATCTTTTGATTGCCATCTGTAGGCTCCTTTTTATCCATTCCTAGAAAATCGACACAAAATGAAGTCGTTAATGCTGTTAACGCACTATCGGTTGTGGCAAAAGTAGCTGCAGTCAATCCCAGTAAAAAAACAATTGTTGGGATAATGCTTAAATGATGAATTGCAATTTCTGGAAAAAGTAGATCCGTTCTTGCTACTCCATTCACTTGAGGAACTGCAATACCATTCTTTTCGGCATATATATAAAGTAAGGCGCCCACACTCAAAAAGAAGATGTTAATCAAAATAAAAATCCCTGTAAAAGTGAACATGTTTTTTTGGGCTTCGCCAATATTTTTGCAACTTAAATTCTTTTGCATTAAATCTTGATCCAATCCTACTGTAGCAATAGTTACAAATATTCCACCCAAAATTTGTTTCCAAAAATAAGTTCCTTTTAAATAATCTTCAAAGAAAAATATTTTAGAATAGTTGCTTTTTTTCACTTGATCAAAGGCTTCAATTACATCAAAATTTAAACTTTTGCAAATAAAGAATATCGTTAAAAATACGGAGGATATTAAGAAAAAAGTTTGTAATGTATCTGTAATAATAATCGTTTTCAATCCCCCTCGGTAGGTGTAAGCAAAAATCAACCCAAGTGAAACTAAAACTGTAATTGCAAATGGAACATGTAATGCATCAAAGACATATTTTTGTAATACAAAAACTACTAAATATAATCTAAATGCAGAACCAATTGTACGTCCAATCAAGAAAATAGTTGCAGCAGTTTTGTAACTAACTACGCCCAAACGTTGTTCAATATATCCGTAAATTGAAGTTAAATTCATTCGGTAATACAGTGGTAATAAAATTTTTGCAACAATAATAAAACCTATTGCACAACCTATTACAAACTGAAAATATTTAAACTGCAAATCAGGATTTCCAACTTCTCCAGGCACCGAAATAAAAGTTATGCCCGAAATGGCAGTTCCAATCATTCCAAAAGCTACTAAATACCATTTCGAATTTTTATTTGCTTTAAAAAAAGTTTCATTGTCGGAACTTTTATTACTAACTATTCTAGATATAAAAATTAATAAACCGAAATAAATTACGATTAATGCTAAAATGGCAATTGGAGTCATAAGATTTTTTTTGTTGTGCTAAAATATAAATAAAAGAGAAGAAAGGTAAAGAATTTTTAAAAAAGATAATTTTACTATAGCTATGAATCTTGGTTTTTTAGTATTATCGATTTTCTTTTGAATATAATCTTTACTCTTTTTTACAAATTGACTATTTTTGCTACATGGAATTTTCATCTAAACTATTAGAAAAAGCAGTGAACGAAATGGCACAGTTACCTGGAATTGGTAAACGTACTGCCCTGAGGTTAGTTTTACATTTATTAAAACAGCCAATTGAACAAACTCAATATTTGTCGCAAGCATTGACAACGATGCGAGAGGAAGTGAAATTTTGTAAAAATTGCCACAATATTTCCGATGTTGAAGTTTGTGAAATTTGTTCTAATATTTCTAGAAACCATAAAATAATTTGTGTTGTAGAGGACATTCGCGACGTTATGGCAATTGAAAATACGAACCAATTTAAAGGTGTCTATCACGTACTTGGTGGTAAAATATCTCCAATTGATGGCGTTGGACCTAGTCAGTTAAATATTACAACTCTGATAGAAAAAGTGCAAACAGGAATAGTTGAAGAAATTATCTTTGCTTTAAGTTCCACTATGGAAGGCGATACGACTAATTTTTATCTCTATAAACAACTGAAAAACTTCGAAATAAAAACTTCTACAATAGCTCGTGGAATAGCCGTTGGCGATGAATTAGAATATGCTGATGAGGTTACCTTGGGCAGAAGTATTGTGCAAAGGGTTCCGTTTGAAAATTCTATGAAAAATATTTAGTCAATATTCTATTACAACTTTTTTGTATTTAAATTTGAAAAACTATCTTTGTTTGCTAAATCAGTTTTGAGAATGAATAATCGAATAGTATTTTTATTGTTTTTTATTGGAGTTCTAGTTACTTCTTGCGTTCCATCGCAGGATTTAATTTATCTTCAAAAAAAAGGGGACACTATTGAAAATAATATTAGTCCTATTACAATAAAGCCCTATAGATTACAAACTAATGATATCTTGAGCATTACTGTTAAAGCTATTGATCCAAAATTAGTTGAGATATTTAATAACGAAATATCTTCTCAAGTTGCAACTTCCGATCAATTATTGTATTTAAAAGGATATTCTGTTGACGATCACGGTAATGTGAGAATGCCAATTTTAGGTGAAGTAAACGTTTTGGGATACACTATTGAAGAAGCAAGAGAAAAAATAGAATCTTTATTACTTAAAGACCACTTTAAAAAAGAAGCAGGTATTTATGTAAATGTAAAACTAGCCGGATTTAGATATACTGTAAACGGAGAAGTAGGAAATACAGGAAGCAAGATACTCTACCAAGACAAAGTTACCATACTTGAAGCTATTGCAAATTCAGGGGATATAACTATTATTGGTGATCGAAAAGATGTTAAAGTAATTCGTCAATTTCCACAAGGAGCAGAGACGTTTAGCATTGATTTAACCGATTCTAAGGCAATGCAATCCCCTTGTTATTATTTACATCCTAACGATTATATTTATGTAAAACCACTTAAACAAAAATCTTGGGGAACCGGTAAAACGGGTATAGAATCTTTAGGGACTATTATTACCATTTTATCTTTAGCAACAACCACATTTTTATTACTTAAATAAACCTTAATTAATGTTAGATATTAAAGATTTTTCTTTTTTTGAAAACCAAAACAGTTTTGATTTTAAAGGTTTTTTAATCAAAATAGGAAGTTATTGGAAGTGGTTTGTTTTTGGTTTAGCATTAAGTTTAATTGTTGCTCATCAAGTAAATATTCGAAAGCAAAAAATTTATTCTCTAGAAACTACAATTGCAATAAAGGAGCAAGATAATCCTTTGTTTACTTCTAATACTAGTTTGGTTTTTAATTGGGGTGGAAGTTCTGATCAGGTGCAAAACATTGCAACGACTATTAAGTCAAGGTCTCACAACGAAATTGTAGTAGATAAACTTCAGTTTTATATTGATTATTTACAACAGCAAAAATATTTTATTCAAGATGTTTATGGCAGTACTCCTTTTTTAGTAACAATTGATAAATCTAAAAGCCAACTTTTAAAAGTTCCTGTAAATATTAAGTTTATTTCCAAAACAGAATATGAAATTAGCATTGATGCCAATTCTAATTCGATTCCGGTAATTAATTATTTTGAAAATTCAAAAAATGCAGTTTCTGTAGTAGATTCTAAAATAATAAAACGATATAAAGTTGGGCAAAAAGTTAATTTGCCTTTTTTGAATTGGGTTTTGGATATTAAAGGTAATCCTGGAAATTATGTAGGAAGTGAATATATTGTTTCCTTCAATTCATTTGACGAGGTTGTGTCTAAATACAAAAACATCAAAATTGCTATTGATGAAAAAGCACCTTCCATAATAAAATTATCTCTCGATGGGACTAATAAAGCAAGGATAGTAGATTATTTAAATGAAACTGTTAAGACTTTAATAAAGAAGCAATTAGATAATAAAAATTTATTTGCTGAAAATACCATTAAATATATTGACACCACTTTGCAAATAATGGAAGGTGACTTAAAAAAAGCAAATTCAGATTTAAAAGAATTTAGCAAAAATAAAAACATTGCTCAAATTGAAAATGGTGGAGAGGCATTTCAAAATCAAATACAAGAATTAGATAGGTCGGATAGTGAGGTAACACGTAAAATTAATTATTACAGTACACTTAATAATTATTTAAAAAAGAGTACTGATTTTTCCAAACTTCCAGCTCCTTCTGTCGCAGGTATTGAGGATCCAAATATTGTGTTCAATGTTACTAAATTGGTTGAACTTTCTGTTCGAAGATCTGAAATGTTGTATTCGGTTAAAAGTGAATTGATGTTCAATAATATAGATAATGAAATAGCATCGGTAAAAAGAGTTTTATTAGAAAATATTACATCTGCAAAATCTGCAATTCAACAAGATGCCTCTCAGGTCAAAAATAAAATAAGTCAAGTAGAAGGGCAAATAAGAACACTTCCTGAGGAACACCAAGAATATATTAAAATCATGCGAAAGTATGATTTAAGTAATGGTATCTATGAAACCTATTTAGCAAAAAGAAGCGAGGCTCAAATTGTTAAAGCAGCAAATTTATCGGATATCCAATTTATTGATCCTGCAAAAGATATTGGTGAGGGATTAATAGGACCTAGAACCAGTGTGAATTATGTGTTGGCAATTTTTGTTGGATTATTCGGGCCGCTTGTAATTATTTTCTTGCTTTTCTTTATTAATAATTCTATTCAAAATACGGAAGATGTTTCTAGACTTACAAACCTTCCTTTGCTAGGTGTTGTAGGGGTAAAGAATACAGTGAGCAATCTATCGGTGTATGAAAGACCAAAATCTGCTTTGTCAGAATCCTTTAGAGCAATACGATCTTCATTGCAATTTTTATATAAAAAACAATCTGTTAATGGTGCGAAGACACTTATGCTCACATCTTCAGTTAGTGGCGAAGGAAAAACTTTTTGTAGTATTAATATCGCAACTGTTTTTGCATTAAGCGAAAAGAAAACAGTTATTTTAGGATTAGACCTTCGAAAACCAAAGATTTTTGAAGATTTTAATTTAGATAATAATATTGGAATTGTAGATTATTTAGTTGGTACTAAAACACTTTCAGAAGTTACACAATCTACTGATATCCCTTATCTTGATGTAATTACATCAGGCCCAATTCCACCTAATCCTTCCGAATTAATTATGGGAGAATCTATGAAGGAATTTATGGAGGAATTAAAGAAAAAATATGATTATATTATTCTAGACACCCCTCCGGTTGGACTAGTTACAGATGCTGTTGAACTTTCTGTTTTTGCTGATGTAACTTTATATATAATGCGTCAAAATTTCACCAAAAAAGAAATGATAACGATGCTAAACAATAGAGTTAAAAGAGAAGAACTTGTTAATGTAAGTATTGTACTTAACGGATTTGAGAATAAGGCAAAATATGGATATGGAAACTCCTATGGTTATGGCTACGGAGCATATGCCAATGGATATCATGAAGAAGAAAAAACACAAAATAGTTTATCAAAACTATATATTAAAATAAAAAAAATGTTTGCTAACAATAGCAATTAAAGATGAAAATATTAATTACTGGTGGTGCGGGATTTATTGGATCTAACTTGTGCGAATATTTTTTAGCACAAGGAAATGAAGTTATCTGCTTGGATAATTTTTCAACAGGACATAGACATAATATTGCACCATTATTAACTAATGATAAATTTCAATTAATAGAAGGCGATATCCGCAATTTACAGGATTGTGCTCGTGCGGTAACTGGAGTAGATTATGTATTACATGAAGCTGCTTTAGGTTCAGTTCCACGATCAATTAGTGATCCAATTACTACAAATGAGGTTAATGTTTCTGGGTTTCTTAACATGTTGACTGCCTCACGTGATGCTAGAGTAAAACGATTTATTTATGCTGCAAGTTCCTCCACTTATGGCGATTCAGAATCACTTCCTAAAGTTGAAGATGTAATTGGAAAACCTTTGTCACCTTATGCAATAACAAAATATGTAAACGAATTATATGCTGAAGTTTTCAGTAGAATATATGGTATGGAAACTGTTGGGTTACGTTATTTTAATGTTTTTGGGAGAAAACAAGATCCTAATGGTGCTTATGCTGCGGTTATCCCAAAATTTGTTATGCAATTCATGAATGGCGAAAGTCCGATAATTCATGGTGACGGAATGTATTCAAGAGATTTCACTTATATTGATAATGTAATTCAAATGAATGAATTGGCAATAACAACTCAAAATCCTTTGGCTATTAATACAGTTTATAACACAGCTTTTGGGGATAGAACAACATTAAATGATATGGTTTTTTATTTAAAAAAATACCTTTCTGATTTTGATGGTTCCATAGCAGATATAGAAATTATTCACGGACCCAATAGAGCAGGGGACATTCCACACTCTTTGGCAAGTATAGAAAAAGCAAAAACAATATTAAACTATAATCCCAAATATTCATTTCAAGAAGGCTTGAAAGAGGCCGTAAAATGGTATTGGGAAAATTTAAAATAATTTAGAATGAAAATTACAAACATTTGCTGTATTGGCGCTGGATACGTTGGAGGACCAACTATGGCAGTTATTGCCCAAAAATGCCCAAATATTAAAGTAACGGTAGTTGATTTAAATGAACAACGAATTGCCAAATGGAATGATGTTGATGTAGATAATATTCCAGTCTATGAACCAGGTTTGGGTGCTATTGTTGCACAATCAAGAGGTAAAAATTTGTTCTTTTCTACTGAAGTAGATAAAGCAATTGCTGAAGCACAACTTATTTTTATATCAGTAAATACACCTACTAAAACCTATGGCTCTGGAAAAGGAATGGCAGCTGACTTAAAATATATTGAACTTTGTGCAAGACAAATTGCCCGAGTATCTAAAGACAATAAAATTGTTGTAGAAAAATCTACTCTGCCAGTTCGTACTGCGGAAGCTATAAAAAACATATTAGATAATACTGGTAATGGAGTTCAGTTTCAAATTCTATCCAATCCAGAATTTCTTGCAGAAGGAACTGCAGTTGAAGATTTATTATGTCCTGATCGCGTTTTAATAGGAGGCGATACTACTCCTGAAGGTCAAAATGCTATTCAATCTTTAGTTGAAGTTTATGCTAATTGGGTTCCTAAAGAACGAATATTAACTACTAATATTTGGTCTTCAGAGTTATCAAAATTAACTGCTAATGCTTTTTTAGCGCAACGTGTTTCTTCTATAAATGCAATGTCAGAATTATGTGAAAAAACTGGTGCTGATGTTAATGAAGTTTCCAAAGCAATAGGTATGGATAGTCGTATAGGTCCTAAATTTTTAAAAGCATCTGTAGGTTTTGGAGGTTCTTGTTTCCAAAAAGACATCCTGAATTTAGTATATATATCAAAATCTTTTGGTTTAAATGAAGTAGCAGATTATTGGGAACAAGTAATCATTATGAACGACCACCAAAAAAGACGATTTTCAAAAAATATTGTGAGTACACTTTACAATACTATTTCAGGAAAGAAAATAGCATTCTTTGGTTGGGCATTTAAAAAAGATACAAATGATACAAGAGAATCAGCAGCTATATATGTTGCAGATGATTTAATAAATGAACAAGCCAAAATTTCAGTTTACGATCCTAAAGTTAGTCACGAACAAATTTTATTTGATTTAAATTATTTAGAGACTAGAAGCGAAACTCAAAATTCAAAACACATAACATCCATTGCGAATGCTTATGATGCATGTAAAGATGCCCACGCTATTGCTGTTCTAACCGAATGGGATGAATTTAAGGAGTATGATTGGCAAAAAATATATGATGGTATGCTAAAACCAGCTTTCGTTTTTGACGGCAGAAATGTGTTGGATGGTGCTAAATTGCGAGCAATTGGATTTCATTACCAGGGAATAGGTTCTTAATATAATATAGTTGTAATCACTTTTTAAATGAGCATAAAAATTGGAATTATTGGTTTGGGATATGTTGGATTGCCTCTAGCAAGACTATTTGCTACAAAATATTCTGTTGTTGGATTTGATATTCAGCAAAAACGTGTGAACGAATTAAATTCTGGTTTGGATGTTACATTAGAAGTTGAAAAAGAGGTGCTCCAATCAGTTTTAATTGATACGCCTAATGAAAAAATTGGATTATATTGTTCTACTCAAATGCAGGACTTAGAAGAATGTAATTATTATATAGTTACTGTTCCAACTCCTGTAGATAAAAATAATCGTCCCGATTTAACAGCTCTTTATAAATCTAGTGAAACTGTTGGAAAGGTATTGAAAAAAGGGGATATCGTTATTTACGAATCTACTGTTTATCCCGGATTAACCGAAGAAGAATGCGTTCCTGTTTTAGAGAAAGTAAGCGGATTACAATTCAATGTTGATTTTTTTGCAGGATATTCCCCTGAACGAATTAACCCAGGCGATAAGGAGCATACAGTAGATAAAATATTGAAAATTACCTCAGGCTCTACTCCCGATACAGGCATAAAGGTAAACGAACTATATAAATCGGTGATTACCGCAGGTACCCATTTGGCTCCTTCAATAAAAGTAGCCGAAGCAGCCAAAGTAATTGAAAATTCGCAACGAGATATTAATATTGCTTTTGTAAATGAATTGGCTAAAATTTTTAATATTTTAGAAATTGATACCCAAGCTGTATTAGAAGCTGCAGGAACAAAGTGGAATTTTTTAAATTTCAAACCCGGATTAGTTGGTGGACATTGCATAGGGGTAGATCCTTATTATTTGGCTCAAAAGGCGCAAGAAGCAGGATACCATCCAGAGATTATTCTAGCAGGTAGACGTTTAAACGATAGTATGGGAGAATATGTTGCCTCTAGAATTGTTAAACTGATGATAAAAAAAGGAATTCCTGTTAACAATTCAAAATTGTTAATGCTTGGAATTACCTTTAAAGAAAATTGCCCAGACGTTCGAAATACCAAAATTGTAGAAGTAATAAAATGCTTAAAGGATTATGGTATAAATGTCACTATTTTTGATCCATGGGCAAACCCAAAAGAAGTTGCTCATGAATATGATTTGAATACCATTAGTACTTTGCCTTCAGATTTATTTGATGCTATTGTGTTAGGAGTTTCCCATAAGGAATTTTTAAATTTAGATTTAGAGTCAATAAAGAAAACTAATGCTGTGGTATATGATGTTAAGGGAGTTTTAGTAGGTAATGTAGATGGAAAATTGTAGAAATTAATTATAATAAAAGATATTTAAAATAAAAGAATGAAAAAGATATTAATTACAGGTGGTGCAGGATTTATAGGTTCTCACGTTGTTAGACGATTTGTTAATAATTATCCAAATTATCAAATTTTTAATTTAGATGCTTTGACCTATGCAGGTAATTTAGAAAATATAACCGATATTCAAGATGCAACCAATTATACTTTTGTAAAAGGGGATATTGTTGATGCTGAGTTTATTAATGATTTATTTCAAAAGCACCAATTTGAAGGTGTATTAAATTTGGCTGCCGAATCTCATGTAGATCGTTCCATTACAGACCCTTTAAGTTTTGTACGTACCAATGTAATTGGAACAATGAATCTTTTAAATGCTGCTAAAACTATTTGGTCAGGTAATATGGAAGGCAAAAGATTTTATCATATATCTACAGATGAAGTATATGGTTCACTAGGAGCAACCGGTTTATTTACAGAAACTACTCCTTACGATCCAAATTCTCCATATTCTGCATCTAAGGCTAGTTCCGACCATTTTGTTCGTGCTTATGGTGAAACTTATGGTTTGCCATATGTAATTACTAATTGTTCAAATAATTACGGTCCAAATCATTTTCCTGAAAAATTGATTCCTCTTTTTATTAATAATATTATTACCAATAAACCATTACCTGTTTATGGAGATGGTAATTATACCCGTGATTGGTTATTTGTAGAAGATCATGCAGTAGCAATTGACTTAGTTTTTCATAAAGGTAAAAATCATGAAACTTATAATATTGGTGGATTTAATGAATGGAAAAACATTGATTTAGTTAAATTACTTTGCCAACAAATGGATGTGAAATTAGGTAGAATAGAGGGAGAATCTGCTAAATTGATTACTTATGTTAAGGATCGTCCTGGTCACGATTTAAGATATGCAATTGATGCTTCTAAAATAAATAAAGAATTAGGTTGGAAACCTTCTGTTACTTTTGAAGAAGGTCTAGAACGAACAATAGATTGGTATTTGTCTAATGACGCATGGCTTAAAAACGTTACTTCTGGAGCGTATGCTAATTATTATGAAAAACAATATCAATAATTCGAGTATCCTTAATCGTTTTTATTGTATAAAATTTATTGTAAATCAATGATTATTAATTGATTAGTAATTAATTTAATTATTTAGGTGAATTAAATAAAAGTGGGTATATTTGTTAAAATTAATGCCTAATCAATTCGTATTTCCTCATTTTTGCTTAAACTATATTTAAACGCATGTTTTTTTGTTAATTCATTGCAGTATATTTTTTTATGCCTGCGGCAAATCATTAGTTAATTTCATTAAAATAGCACTCAATTTTATTCTTTTATTCCCACATTTATCTACCTAATTGAATAGGTTATTGCAATGGAATAAATTAACTAATTAATATCGAATAAATTTTGCCAAAAAATATTGAGATTGAAAGCATAAATATGTATTGAATTTATTGCGTAATGCTACAAATAGTTAGAATGCTTTAATGGATAACTGGAATTTATAATTATATCAAAATAATGCTATTAAATAACATTAGCAATAGTGTAATATGTCTTATTTTTTTCGTAAATTAGTAGTAATAACAGCTAGCAATAAAACAATTAATTTTCAAGTTTTTAATTCTTGCTTAGTAGCATTAGAAAAACTTGAAGAATTTAAGAATCAAAATTTCCCAAATTCAATACCATTTGAGAAAGCCTATTTAATGCGGTTAAATTAATTTTTTAATAAGAAATACCTTCTTTTTTGCTTTTCAATATCTGATGAAACTACATCTGTATTTCAAAATGATATAGGATAATGGAAAGGAAATTTAATTCAAATAAATTAGAATAATAAATTATGCAATTATTTCCATTTTTTAAAAAAGAATATGATTCCATTTAATAAAGTATATACTACAGGAAAAGAAATTCAATATCTAAGTGAAGCTATTTCAAATGGTAAACTTTCGGGTAACGGACCTTTTACATTACGTTGCCAAACTTTTTTTGAAAAGAAATATGGAATTAAAAAAGCTTTGTTGACAACATCAGCAACGGATGCTCTAGAAATGTGCGCAATACTTGCAAATATTCAAAATTCAGATGAGGTAATAATACCAAGTTATACTTTTGTTTCTTCTGCATTGCCATTTATAAGACAAGGTGCTAAAGTAGTTTTTGCTGATTCTTATGCTAATAATCCAAATATTGATGCTGATCTAATAGAGAGTCTGATAACAAAAAAAACTAAAGTAATTGTAGTAGTGCATTATTCAGGAATTTCTTGTGATATGGACGCAATAATGGATTTAGCCAATCGCTATAATTTGATCGTAATTGAAGATGCAGCTCAAGCAATTGATGGGTATTTTACCAATAAAAAAGGAATTAGAATGGCTTTAGGAACAATTGGTCATATGGCCGCCTTTTCTTTTCATGAAACCAAAAATATTATTGCTGGTGAAGGTGGCTTGATTGCAATAAACGATGAAAAATATATAAATAGATCAGAAATTATTTGGGAAAAAGGAACTAATAGAGCGGATTTTTTTAGAGGTAAAACAAATAAATACGGATGGGTTGATCTTGGTTCTTCCTTTTTGCCATCTGAATTAATTGCTGCTTTTTTATGGGCACAATTAGAATCTTTGGATGCTATTCAAGAAAAAAGAAAACTATTGTGGAATACCTATAATACGATGTTTTTAGAAAAAAAAATAAAAGATATAAAATTACCAATTGTTCCAAAATTCGCTAGCCATAATGCGCACACTTATTTTATTGTTACTAAAGATGTTGAGCATAGAAATAGACTTATTGATCAGCTAAAAGATGCTGGATTTAATGCAGTTTTTCATTATTTATCACTTCATGCAAGTGATTACTTTAGAGACAAACATGACGGAAGACATTTACCAAATAGTGATAATTTTACCGATTGTTTATTGCGATTGCCTTTGTATTATGATTTAGATATTGACTGTATTTCAAAAATAGTTAACCAATGCATTTAATCCAATTTTACAATAAATGAATCCATTAATAAGTATTATAGTTCCCGTATTCAACACTGCCAATTATTTAGACCAGTGCGTTAACTCATTGCTACAACAGACCTATACAAATTGTGAATTCATTTTTGTTAATGATGGATCAACAGATAATAGTTTATATATACTAGAAAAACATAAAGCTAAAGACTCTAGAATTCGAATAGTAAACCAAGAAAATAAAGGTGTTAGTTGTGCAAGAAATAATGGACTTAAAATTGCCAAAGGCTCTTATATTGGTTTTGTAGATAGCGATGATTGGATTGAAAAGGATATGTACTTTGTTTTATATGAAGCAATTCAATTATATAGTTGTGATATTGTTTTATCTAATATTACACCCTTTTTTAAAGATAAAAAAGTAGTTTTAAATTATAGTTTTCCAATAAATAAAAAATTAAATAATGATTATATTAAAGATACTATTTTACCCTATTTGATTGAAAATGATGATTTATATTCTTCTTGTAACAAACTATTTATAGCTTCAATAATAAAAGAAAACAACATCCAATTCCCTCCTAAAAATAAATTAAGCGAAGACAATTTTTTTAATTTATTGTATTTTAATAAAATTAAATCTATGGTTTATTTAGATTATTCAGGTTATAATTATCGAGAGTTACAAGGCAGCGCTACACGAAACGTTGTGCAACACGATTATTTTCAAAATGTATTGCGACTATATCATTTTGACTATTTGACTATTTTGGATTTGAGAATTTCTCAAGACAAAATAATTAGAATCAAATCACTAAAGCTTATCAAAAATGTACTTTCATTACTTCATATTTACTTTAATCCTTCCAATAAATTAAGTTTTAATGAAAGGTATGCTTTTGTTAAGGCAATGATTAGTAATGACGAAGTACAAAAAGAAATAAACCTGCATTTTGATTTTTTAATTAATAACAGCAATAGATATAATTCATTTTTGATTAAATCCATAAAAAATAAATCTACGCTTAAACTACATCTTGCAACTATGTATAGTAGATATAGAAATAATTAGACTATGAATATATTAATGTATTATCATGGAGGAAGTAATAATAGAGGGTGCGAAGCAATAGTGCGATCTGGAGTTAGTTTAATAAAGAGTCAAATTAAAAATGCTAAAGTAGATCTTGCTTCTTGGAAACCCGAAACAGATGCTCATATTCCATTAGTCGATTCTATTTATTGTGATAAGTCAAAAAAGATAAGAAGGTTTTCTTTTGAATGGTTAAATAGTATTATTCAATATAAACTTTTTAAAAATGAAAATTACGCTTTCCGAGTAATGCATTCAGATACAATAAAATTGATTCCAAATTATGATATTATACTTTCTATTGGAGGTGATAATTATTGTTATGGAGAGCAACCAGGAGTATATGAAATAAATCGAAGTGTGAAAAAAGCGGGAAAAAAGTTAGTTCTCTGGGGTGCATCCATTGGAGATGAAGATTTATCTGCTTCAAAATTGGAAGACCTTAATTTATTTGATTTAATTCTTGCTAGAGAATCACTTACTTATGAAATATTGATTAAACACGGTTTAACGAATGTGAAACTTTGTGCTGATGGAGCATTTACTATGGATAAAGAAGAATTGCCTTTACCAATTGGTTGGCAAGCAGGAAATACTTTGGGTTTTAATTTTAGTCCTTTAGTATGGAAAAAGAATAAAGATTCTAAACAAGCCGCATTGAAATTGGTTCAATATATACTAGAAAACACAACTATGACCATTGTTTTTACTCCGCATGTCATTGAGGAAGGAAATGATGATTATGCTTGTTTACAAGATTTTTATAACGAATTTAAAAATACTGGTAGAGTTTTATTATTGCCTAATAATTTAAATGCCATACAATATAAAGGATATATATCTAGGATGCGATTTTTTATTGGTGCTCGAACGCATGCTACAATTGCGGCATATTCTACATTAATTCCTACAATGGTTCTTGGATATAGCGTAAAGTCAAAAGGAATAGCTAAAGATTTATTTGGAGAAGAAAAATTAGTATTGACTATTTCGGAAATTTCGGATAGCACTAAATTAATTGAGAAGTTCAATGAAATGGTTCATGAGGAGGAAAATATTATTCAAGTTTTAGCAAACAACATTCCAAGAATTAAAGAAATGTCAAGAAAAGCAGCAATTTATCTATCTCAAATCTAACTAATGAAAAAAAAGCTACTATTTGTAATTCCAAGTTTAGATGCTGGTGGTGCCGAAAAAAGTTTAATTAATTTACTTCATGCAATTGATTATTCTCTTTTTGAAGTTGATTTATTGGTTTTTCATGACAAAGGGATTTTCTTAAATTCTATTCCAAAAAGCGTCAAAATAATTTCAATATATGGAGACTTTTTAGATTTTTCAGAACCAATATTAATCTCAGTTTCAGAACTGTTCAATCAAAGAAAGTTTCTGCTAGTAATGCATCGAATCTTTTTTGCATTGACTAATATATTAGAAAAAAATAAATCCAAAGCAGAACAATTATCATGGAAACATGTTAGTAAAGCAATTCCAAACTTAACTAAAAATTATGATGCTGCAATTGGAGCATTAGAAAAATCTTCTATTTATTATATTTCAGAAAAAGTAAATTCAAAAATAAAAATCGGTTGGATTCATACTAATTATTCTAACTCGGGAATGGAAAAAGGTTTCGACCTTCCTTTTTTTGAAAAATTAAATTATTTAGTCACAATTTCTAAGGAATGTGCTACCGATTTAAACCGAAATTTTCCGAATTTAAAAGATAAAATAAAAGTTATTTACAATATAGTATCCACTACTTTAATTACGGAACTATCTAATGAGATTTTGATTGATCCGAAATTTAATAATTCTGGATTGACAATACTAACGATTGCAAGATTGAGCAAGGAGAAAGGAGTAGATTTAGCATTAGAATCCGCTTTATTGTTAGTAAAGAAGGGATTGGTATTTAGATGGTATATTATTGGAGATGGTAGTGAAAGACATTTTCTTGAAAAAAAAATTATAGAATATCAATTAGAGGATTATTTTATTTTATTAGGATTGAAAGCAAATCCATATCCCTATTTAAAACAATCATTTATGTATGTGCAGCCTTCTCGATATGAAGGAAAATCTATAGCTATTGATGAAGCTAAAATTTTGCAAAAACCAATTATTACAACCAATTATCCCACTGCAAAAGATCAGATTTCGAATGGTGTAGACGGAATTATTTGCGAAATTAATCCAATTGAAATAGCCCAACAGATATTATATTTAAAGGAGAACAAAAATATAACGGAAAAATTCACCTTAAATTTAAAAGAAATGAAATTAGGAACAGAATCTGAAATCAGTCAATTATATAATTTAATTTATGCAACAGCCTAAAAAAAATCTTCTTTTTGTAATGAGTAATTTACGATGTGGAGGTGCTGAAAAATCATTAATATCACTACTGCAAAAAATTGATTATGAGTTGTATAATATAGATTTGCAATTGTTTTCTATAGAAGGAATTTTTTTAAAGCAAGTAAATTCTAAAGTAAATTTATTGCCTCCAATTAAAGAGTACCGCTATTTTGATATGCCGCTTTTTAAAGCACTTCTTCAAGCACTGATGAAAGGCAGATTGGATATAGTTTACAATAGAATTATTGCTAGTTACATTTTAAAAACTGAAAAAAATAGTTCAAGAAGTGAACAACGTGTATGGAAATGTATTAGTAGTTGTATTTCTAAATCCTCTAAAAAATATGATGCAGTTTTTGGCTTTTTAGAAAAATCACCTGTGTATTATGCAATTGAAAAAGTAAATGCTTTAAAAAAAAAATGGATTTATACATAATGATTATGAAAAATTAGCAATGGATAAACTAATTGATTTACCTTATTTTCAAAAACTAGATAATATTGTTACTGTTTCTAAAGAATGTAAGGAAGTATTAGTTAAGAATTTCCCATGTTGTGAAGTGAAAACTAAAATCATTTTCAATATAGTTTCACCAATATTAATACGTAAACTGGCTTTAGAACCAACTCTTGATAATTTTCAAAATGGTTTTAAAATTGTTTCTATTGGTAGATTAGAGAATCAAAAAGGATATGATTTTGCTATAGATGCCCTGAAAATAGTGAAAGAAGCAGGATATAACTTTCAATGGATTGTTTTAGGAGATGGAGTTGAAAAATCAAAATTAGTTCAACAAATTGCACATAATAATTTAGTAGAAAATGTCACTTTTATAGGAGTTAAAGAAAACCATTATCCTTACTTAAAAATAGCGGATATTTTTATGCAAACTTCAAGATTTGAAGGGAAATCAATAGCAATAGAAGAAGCTAAAATAATTGGGAGACCTATTTTAGTGACTAATTTCAGTACCGTAAGTGATCAAATAACTCATAAAGAAACTGGTTATATTACAGGTTTGAATCCAAAATCTATTGCTGAAGGTTTGATTGAGTTGATGCAAAACGAAAGTTTACGATTCCATTTATCTGAAAATTTATCACAATTGAAATTAGGTACAGAAAGTGAAATTGAAAAAATATATGATTTAGTCAAATAAACTAATTAAGTATGATAAATAATTATATTTTTATTTTTATTCTTTTATTACTCTTTATTGTAATTGCAATAGACCTTATTCCGCAATTTTACACTTGGCAAAGTCGAATTCATATCGGAAGAATTAAAGATTCAGGAATATGGAGTAATAAGGTTTTAAATAAATCAATGCAATGGTTAAAAAATACTCCAACTATAACACTTACCGATAATAAGAGATTAATTAGTATAGATATCCTTAGAGGAAATTACAAACGAAATGCAATACAGTATTGGCAAAAAGCCGCTCTAATTTTAGGGTTGACAGAATGTTTTAAAAACACTAAAAATCAGCAATGCCAAAAAGAAGTCAATGCATTTTTAAAATCAACCTTTAAAAATGGGGATTGGAAAGTACAACCAACAGAAATTGACAGTGTTATTTTAGCATATTCCGTTTTGAATATTGATTGGATGGATCACGAAGACTATAAACATGCTTATGAAAGGGCTTACCAATTGATTCTTGATTTGGTAGGATATGATGGAACAGTTGCTTACAGAAAGCATACAACGGATTATAGGTTTGTTGATACTATTGGGTTCATTTGCCCATTTTTAGTTTTATATGGAGTGAAATTTCATGAACCAAAAGCTATTGATTTAGCTATTAAACAAATTTCTACTTTTAATGAATATGGTATGTTAGACAATTATTTTATTCCTTGTCATACTTATCATATTAAAACTAAATTACCTGTAGGATTGTTTGGTTGGGGAAGGGGATTAGGTTGGTATGCATTTGGATTAATTGATGCTTGGGATATATTGCCAGAGGATAATCCAAACAAAAATGTGTTAGAAAAAAGTGTAGTTTCATTTGCTAAAATGGCACTTAAACATCAAAATATAAACGGCGGATGGTCCTGGATCGTTAACGATAAATCCAGTAGAATAGATTCTTCTACAACAGCGACATTAGCATGGTTTTTTACCAAAGCAGCTTCTATAGAAACTATTTCATCCGATTGTATTTCAGCAAAAGAGAAAGCATTAGAATATTTGAAATCTGTCACCAGAAGGGATGGCGCTATAGATTTTTCGCAGGGAGATACTAAGGCTATTGGAATACATTCTAATGAATTTGATATTTTACCATTTACACAAGGATTTTGCTTGAGAACAATTATTTAAAATAATTTATATGAAAAAAAATTATTGTTTTGTCAATAACATTTTTACTTCAATACTCTTAAAATCAAATAATTCTTTTTTAAGAAATTATTATTGGAATAATCTTGCTAAAATGATTGATAAAAATTGGGGAAAAAGCAAAAGAGACCACAAAGTGTTAGAATTAGTTTTAAAGAACGTTAATCCTAAAATAATATTAGATATTGGTTGCGGAAGTGGAAGGTGTTTTCCTCTATATGAGTCATTAAAAATTGAAACTATTTATGTTCAGGATGTTTCTAAAGTTGCTTTAAATTTAAGTAAAAAAAATCATCCCGATTTTAAATGTAATTATTTATCATCAGATATTATAAATCTTAAATTTGAAGAAAATTATTTTGATTTGATTTTGTCAACTAGAGTTTTGTCTGCAGTATTACCTGAAAATATAGATGCGGTAATTAAAAAAATCACAAATATTTCTAAATTAGTTTATATTAATGAAATGTCAGATTCAGATTTTTTAGGGGATAGTCTATATTGGTTTAAGCATGATTATGACTATTATTTTAAAAAAAATAATTTTCAAGTTGAAAATAAAGGCACAATAACTTTAGATAATGATAAAACATTTAACCAAACTTGGAAATTATATAAAAAAATTTAAGAAAAAATTTATTAAATGAACGATAGCTCAAGAATTTCTAATTCAATCAAAAACATTTCCTTTGGCCTTTTGGCACAAGTGATTCAAATGCTTTTTGGATTTGTAACGAGAACGGTTTTCATTAAATATTTATCTGTTGAATATCTCGGAGTAAATGGACTTTTTATAAATATTCTTGCTTTACTGTCCTTGACTGAAATGGGTATTTCAAGTGTTCTTCTTTATACTTTATATAATTCTATAGCAGAAAAAGATGAGAAAAAAATAGCTGCATTGATTAGTTTTTTTAGAGAAATTTATTATAAAGTGGCTGCAATAGTTGCTGTTGTAGGCTTAATATTTTTATTTTTTTTACATGATATTATTCAAAATACTTCTTTAGAACTAGCACAAGATTTAAATATTATTTATTTATTATTTCTTTTTAATACGGTTTCTAGTTACTTTTTTTATTATAAAATTTCATTATTTAATGCGGATCAAAATGGCTATGTCATATCTATCTGCAATACTTTGATTTTAGTTTTTCAAAATATTATTCAGATTTTATTGCTTGTATTATTTAAAAATTTCATTTTATATTTAATAGTGCAAACTGTTTTTCAGCTCTTTGGAAACTTAGTAATCTCTTTGCTAATTAATAAACATTATCCTTTTTTGAGAAAATATAAAAATGAAAAAGTAGATGAAAATATCAAGAAAAATATTTTTTCAAAAGTAAGATCAACAGCTTTAGTTAAAATTGGTGGTTTATTAGTTAATAGTACAGATAATTTAATCCTTAATTATTTTTCTGGACTTATTATGGTTGGTTTGTTGTCTAATTATAATTTACTTATTGGATTGGCATCGGGTATTATTGTGCAGGTTTTTTCTAGTTTAACAGGAAGTATCGCAAATGTTAATATAACTGAAGATATAAAAAAAAGAACCTCAATATTTTATTCTATAAATTTTGCGAATTTTTGGCTTTATGGCTTCTTTTCAATTTGTATTTTGGTATTGCTAAATGATTTTATTACTATTTGGATAGGCACTAAATTTATTTTATCATTTCCTATTGTGATTGCTTTGACTTTTAATTTTTATATGTGTGGGATGCAAAATGCAGTTTGGACGTATAAATCTACTTTTGGATTTTTTAAACAAGGACAATATTTAGTTATTCTTACTGCAATAATTAATCTAGTATTATCTTTTGTTTTAGGTAAAGAATTAGGGTTATTAGGTATACTTATAGCTACAGCCTTAGCTCGTTTAATTACTAATGCTTGGTATGATCCTTATATTGTTCTGAAATTAGGATTAATGCAAAGTCCTAGTACCTATTTAAAAAAGTATTTTATTTATTTACTAATTCTATCTACCACATTTTTTGTGATAAATTTTATAACTAAATATTTGCCATTTGAGTTTAATGTGAATTTTGGAATTAAAATAATACTATGTCTAATTATTCCTAATATCTTGATTTTTTTATTTTTTAAATCCTCAGATGAATTCCGCTATTTTAAATCCGTGCTATTAATAATTATTTCAAAAAAAGAAATTTAATAATGAAATTATTATACATAACTAACGGAATAAAGGGTGCAGCTGGACTAGAAAGAGTATTATCAATTAAAGCAAATTATCTTTCAGAAATATTGGATTATGAAGTTCATATATTTGTATTAAATCATAATAATATGCCATTGTTTTATGAATTTAGTTCTAAAATTATTTTGCATGATATTTCAGTTTTTGGTAATACATTTCAATACATAAAAAAATATTTTTTTGGAATAAAAAATGTTGTTAACAAAATAAAGCCCGACATTATTTCCGTTTGTGATGATGGATTAAAAGGTTTTTTTATCCCTAAAATAATTTCAAATAATATACCAATAATTTATGAACGCCATGCTTCTATTAATTTGAATTTTAACTCTAAGAATTTAAATTTTATTAAAAAAATAAAAGACAAAATCACATATAGGTTGATGCGTTATTGTTCTCATAGATTCGATAAATTTATAGTATTAACCCCAAAAAACAAACAAGAATGGAGTTCCAATAATTTAATGGTAATTCCAAACCCATTGTCTTTTTATCCAGATGAATTTTCGCCGTTAACTTCAAAAAAAATAATTGCAGTAGGAAGTCATAATTATAATAAAGGATATGATTTACTATTACATTCTTGGGCAAAAATTGCTAGTAAGCATCTTGATTGGCATTTAGAAATTTACGGTACTATTGATGAGAGTAAAATATATTTAAATCTAGCATCGAATTTAGATTTAAATAACAGGGTTACTTTTTTTGAATCTGTTTTAAACATACAACAAAAATACCTTGGAGCTTCAATAATGGCTTTGCCTTCCCGTTCTGAAGGGTTCGGAATGGTTTTAATTGAAGCCATGGCTTGTGGTGTTCCATGCGTTTCTTTTGATTGTCCTAATGGTCCAAGTAGTATTATAAAAGATAACGAAGATGGATTTTTAGCAACTAATGGCGACATAGACGCCTTTGCAGAAAAACTTTTAGAGCTTATTCAAAATAAGGATAAGCGAAAATTGATGGGGAAAGCCGCTAAAGAAAATGTAAAAAGGTATTTGCCCGAAACGATAATGTCGCAATGGGACGAATTATTTAAAAAATTAACCCAATGAAAAACATATTATTAATAATTCCGTATGGTGGTGTAGGCGGAATGGAACGCCTCGCGTTTAATTTTTATAAACAGTATATTAGTAGAGGGTATAATGTAAAAGTTATTAAAATTATACAACTAGATTCGGATATTGTTCATTTTGGTGACGATGAAATCGCTTTGTCAACTAAAGATTTTATTCAGATGTTGTTTATTAATCGATTATATTTTTATTGTAAAATACCTCTTTTGATTCATAAAATAATAAAAAAAAATAAAATCTCCCATTCTATATCATTTGGTGATATGACAAATTTATTTAGCTCATTAAGTTTTTCTAAAGAATATAAAATAGGGAGTATTCATTCTTTTAAAAGTATTGAATTTAAAGAACAAAATTTTTTAAACAAAATATTTAAATTAGCTTACAAGACCTCTTATTTTTTCTTTGATAAAGTGGTTTGTATTAGTCAAGCTGTTCGATTGGATTTAATAGAAAATTGTGGATTCAAATTTCCTAAAAAAATACAAGTACTTTATAACCCTCATGATATTAGTGAAATACAGAATTTATCCAAAGAACAATTAGAATCTGATTTTGAAGAACAATTATTTCAAAATAAAGTTGTTTTATTTTTGGGAAGAATTTCTTTAGTTAAGGCGCCTTGGCATTTAATAAAGTCTTTTAGTTTGTTGAAAAATTTAGATAATTCAATTAAATTGGTTTTTATAGGCGATGGCGATATTTACCTAACTAAATATCTTATAGAATTAACTGCAAAATTTGGAATTGAAGAAAATGTTGTCTTTTTAGGTAGAAAATCAAATCCATATTCCTATTTAAAAAGGGCTTCTGTTCTAGCAATGACCTCTTATTATGAAGGTACTCCCAATGTAATTGTTGAAGCAATTGCTACAGGAACACCAATTGTTTCTTCCAATAGTACTAGTGGTTTAAGAGAGTTGATGAGTAATAAAGAATACATCCATTTTAATGATTTTATTTCTACCGAATGCGGTATTATTACACCTAGTTTTTATTTTGGAAGTTTTAAAATCCCATTAGATGAATCAATAATTAATGAAGAAATTATTTTTTCTAAAGCAATTTCTGAACTACTTAATAATGAAGATTATGCTATTAAGATTGAAGAAAATAAAGTAAACTTATTAGATAAATTTAATTTAGAAGTAATAGCTTCTGAATATATTTCAAGTATATCTTGATTTATTGCTTAATTTTGATAAAAAATAGTTTCAATTATATTAATTGTAATTCTAAATTTAAACACAATTGAATACTATATTCCTGGCGTCTAATTATTCTTTAATTTACTACAACTTTTTACTTGTAATAACTTTTTTTGTTTTCTATAAAAGTCAAACAACTTCATTAGAATCTCCATCAAATTTAGTAGGTAAAAATATTTTAGGATTTATTTTCTTTATTTTAATATTATTATTTATTGGATTCAGACCAATTAATTTTCATTTTGGTGACATGGTGATTTACAATATTGAATTCGAAAATTACGTAAAAGGTGCGCCATTTGATACTAGTAAAGAATTTTTATTTGAAAGTTTTAAATATTTTTTTGCTAAAAAATTAAATGCCACGAGTTTCTTTTTTGTCTGTACTTTTTTATACATAGCACCTTTGTATTTTGCAACAAAAAAAATATTTATTGATTATTCGTTTTATGCTTTTTATTTGTTAGTAATTTCATTTTCATTTTGGGCTTATGCAACTAACGGAATTAGAAATGGTATTGCAACTTCCCTTTTTATTTTTGCCATAACTCGAGATTCTAAAATAGTTAAATGGGTCTTATTAATTGCAATTATTTTTATTCATAAATCAATATTAATTGCTGTAATTATTTATGCTATTGTTTCTAAATTAAATTATACTAAAGTCTATATACTTCTTTGGTTTATTTGTATTCCATTATCACTAGTGCTCGGAAGTTTTTTAGAACATTTTTTTTTAGGATTGGGATTTGCAGATGAAAAATTAAAAGTTTATTTACAAGGGGTAGATCAAGTTAAAGAAGGGGTGACTTTAGTAGTTGGTTTTAGGTGGGATTTCTTATTATACAGTGCAGTAGGTGTTTTTGCATGTTGGTATTTTATTTTTATAAAGAAAATTAAAGATAAAATCTATTCATTAATATGTAATACTTATCTTATTTCAAATGCTATTTGGATATTGGTGATCCGAGTTTCATATAGTAATAGATTTGCCTATATGTCTTGGTTTTTAATGGCTTTGGTTATTATTTATCCCTTGTTGAAAATTAAAATGTTTGATAATCAACATAAAGTTATTGGTATAATTACCATTCTTTACTTTTCGTTTACTTATTTGTTTGACTTTATTTTAAATTAAAGAGAAATGAAATTAAGTATAATAATTCCTATTTATAATGTAGAAAAATACGTAGAAAAATGCGTTAAGTCCTTGTTGAGTAATAATTTAAAAAACAATGAATATGAGATAATAATTGTTGACGATGGCTCTCAAGACACTAGTATTATTATTGTAAATGAGTTAGCTAAACAATTTTTTAACATAAAAATTATTTCGCAAAAAAATAAAGGATTAGGTGGAGCTAGAAACACTGGAATTCAAAATTCAATTGGAGTATACTTACTTTTTTTAGATTCAGATGATTGGTATTTACCTAATACCCTCAAATATTTAATAACTCTTGCGGAGAATCAAAATCTCGAAGTGCTTGAGTTTGCTGCTCAAGGAATAGCACCTAGCGAGAAAATTATATTCCATATTCAAAATTCAACTAAAGAGAAAATACTTTCAGGTATTGAATATTACAATTCCATTAGGTATTTAAATTCTGCATGTAATAAATTATACAATAGAAGTTTTTTAGTGCACAATAATTTATTTTTCCTTGAAAAAATATATATAGAAGATTTTGAATTTAACACTAGAGTTTTTCTAAAAACTAAAAGAGTTATGGCCACGGATTTTCTCGCAATTCAATTTCTTCAGTCAGAAAATTCGATTACAAGAAATAAGGACCATTCTAAAAGAGAAAAAGTTGTAACTGATTTTATTAAAATCATTCAAATTACAAATGATTTATATATTAAACAACAAGAACCAATTGATGAACCTACAAAATTGTTTTTTGAAGAAAGGATTTCTTTTTTAGTTATTACTTTATTTTTTCAATTAATGAAATATAAACTTTCCTATTCAAAAATTAAGAAAATTAAAGTTCAATTGGTTTCAAGAGGACTTTTCTATATTGATTTTCCAATTCATGATAAGAAAAAAGATTTTTTCAGGAAAATAATTATTAAAAATTTTGTTTTGATTAGATTTTTGCAACCACTATTAAAATTTTTAAATAAATGAAGCCGAAGCTAATAAGAACATCAACTATTGCTATGTCTTTAGATATTTTGCTTAAAGGTCAATTGGCTTTTTTAAACGATTATTTTCATGTAATTGCTGTTTCTGGTGAAGATTATCATTTAAAAAATGTTGCAATTCGTGAAAGAGTATCTACAGTAAGTGTTTTAATGAGTAGAACTATTTCTCCAATTAATGACTTAGTTTCTCTTGTAAAATTGTATATTCTATTTAAAAAAGAAAAGCCTTTAATAGTTCATTCAATAACACCTAAAGCTGGTTTATTGAGTATGGTTGCTGCTTATTTTGCAAGAGTTCCTATTAGGATACATACTTTTACAGGTTTGATTTTTACAAATAGAACAGGATTGATAAAGCAACTCTTAATGTTAATGGATAGCCTATTATGTAAATGTGCAACAAACATATATCCTGAGGGTGAAGGAGTAAAAAGAGATTTGATTCAATATAAAATAACTAATAAACCACTTTATGTTTTAGCTAACGGAAATATAAATGGCATTGATTTAGAATATTTTAACTCTGAAAATAATTCAGAATTAGAATTGGGAAAACTAAGAACTTCATTAGGAATTAATAGTAATGATTTTGTTTTTATTTTCGTTGGTCGCATTGTTGCAGACAAAGGCATAAATGAATTAATAGCAGCTTTTTCTAAATTATCTGAACATAAAGAAAATGTCAAATTGCTTTTGGTTGGGCCTTTGGAAAAAAATAGCAATCCTATTTCAAAAGAAACCGTATTAGAAATTCATCAAAATATTAATATAATAAGCACAGGATATCAAGATTTAGTTAGAGACTATTTTTCATTAGCAAATGTACTCGTATTTCCAAGTTATAGAGAAGGATTTCCTAATGTTGTACTTCAAGCAGGCGCTATGGGATTGCCAAGTATAGTTTCCAATATCAATGGTTGTAATGAAATAATTATTAATAATTATAACGGAATAATTATCCCGGTTAAAAATGAATTAACTATTTTTGATGCAATGCAATTGTTGCTAGAAGATGAATCACTATGCAGAAAAATGAAAGCAAATGCTAGATTAAATGTTGAAAGTAGGTTTAATCAACAAGCAGTATGGAAAGCAATACTAGATGAATATAAAATAATAACTGATAATGTATCCAAATAAGATAAAGCCATTTTTAGATTTTATATCAAGCATAATAGGAATGATCTTATTGTCTCCATTGTTTATTTTAATTACCGTTTTATTATTTATTTCTAATAATGGAAAACCATTTTTTTTTCAACTCCGACCTGGAAAAAATGGCAAAATATTTAAAATCATAAAATTCAAAACGATGAACGATAAAAGAGATTCTCAAGGAGAACTTTTACCCGATTCGGAAAGATTAACAAAAATCGGAAATCTAGTAAGAAAAACCTCGTTAGATGAAATTCCCCAACTGCTCAATGTCGCAAAAGGTGAAATGAGTATTATTGGACCTAGACCATTATTGACAAATTATTTACATATGTATACTAATTTCCAAAATAGAAGACATGAAGTAAAGCCTGGTATTACGGGGTGGGCGCAGGTAAATGGGAGAAATGCAATTTCGTGGGATAAAAAATTCGCACACGATGTTTGGTATGTTGAAAATATTTCCTTTCCTTTGGATATTAAAATTCTTTTTTATTCGATTGGCAAAGTAGTATCCAGCCAAGGAATTAACGCTGCAGACGCAGCAACAATAGAACCATTCAATGGAAAATAGTGTAACTCTTTATGGGGCAAGTGGCCATTGTAAAGTGATTATTGATATTTTATATAGTCGCTCAATTGCTATTGATGCTATTATTGATGATAATCCGATAATTACCTCACTATTGCAATATAATATAGTAAAACCAGAAAATTTTGATTTTGCTAAAATAAAAAATATGATTATTTCTATTGGTAATAATCATGTAAGAAAAGTTATTTCAGGTAAATTAAATGTACAATTCAGTAAGGCAATTCATTTTAATTCTATTATCTCAAAAGAAGCCAAAATAGGTTATGGAACAGTGGTAATGGCTGGAGCAATAATAAATTCAGGTGTTTTGATTGGCAATCATTGTATAATCAATTCCGGAGCTCTTGTTGAACATGATTGCATTATTAATGATTTTGTTCAGATTTCTCCTAAGGCAACATTAGCAGGAAATATTAGTATTGGAGAAGGAACACAAATTGGGATAGGAGCTACAATAATTCAAGGAATTAAAATAGGAAAATGGGCAATGGTAGGTGCAGGAGCCATAATAATTAAGGACATTCCAGATTATGCAGTCGTAGTTGGTAATCCCGGAAGAATAATAAAATATAATAAAGAAAATGAGTAGCACTAAAATATGGCTTTCTTCTCCTCATATGGGAGGAGGGGAGCAAAAATATATTGATGAGGCTATAAATACTAATTGGGTGGCACCATTAGGACCAAATGTTAATGGCTTTGAACACGATTTAGAAAAATATTTAAAGGATGATGTTTATGTTACTTCTTTAAGTTCAGGAACTGCCGCAATTCATTTAGCACTAATTTTGCTTGGCGTAAAGCCTAAGGACGAGGTTATTTGTCAGAGTATGACTTTTTCAGCTTCTGCAAATCCAATTGTATATCTCGGTGCAACTCCTATTTTTATAGATAGCGAATTAGAAACCTGGAATATGTGTCCGGTAACTCTAGAAATAGCTATAAAAGATAGAATTAAAAACGGAAGAAAACCAAAGGCAATAATTGTAGTTAATCTATACGGAATGCCATATAAAGTAGAAGAAATAAGATCTATTGCAAACCAATATGAAATTCCAATTATTGAAGATAGTGCGGAAGCTTTAGGAAGTACCTATAAAAATAAAAATTGCGGCACTTTTGGAGATATAGGAATAGTATCTTTTAATGGTAATAAAATAATTACAACTTCAGGTGGAGGAGCTATAGTGACCAAATCTAAAGAATTAAAAGAAAAGGCCATTTTTCTTGCAACACAAGCTAGAGATGAAGCGCCTCATTATCAGCATAGCGAAATAGGTTATAATTATAGAATGAGTAATATTTGCGCGGGAATTGGAAGAGGTCAAATGGAAGTATTAGACAGCCATATTGAAAAAAGAAGAGAAATGCACCAGTTTTATACAACTATATTTAAACAAAATGACGCTGTTCAATTATTGACCGAACCAAATTCTGATTATTTTTCTAACTATTGGCTTTCAACTATTTTAATTGATCCTTTAAAAGGAAATAAAATGTCAAGAGAAGATTTAAGAGCTAAGCTACTTGATGCAAATATTGAAAGCCGACCACTTTGGAAACCAATGCATCTTCAGCCAGTTTTTAGCTCTGCTCCATATTATGGAGGACAAGTTGCTGAAAATTTATTTAACAAAGGATTATGTTTGCCATCAGGATCAAATTTATCAGAAGAAGAAAAAGATAGAATTAAAAGAGTATTAAATTTTATTTAATTAAATTGAGAATATATTATCCTAATTTTACAATCATAGAAAAGTATAATCATTGAAAAACACAAAAAATAATAAAGTATTTGAAAAAATTAGTAAAGCTTTTCCTCTTATAAATACGGGATTTAGCTTTAAAAATTTAGGATATCTACCTAGGTGGTTAGTTCTATCTATGGACTTTATTATAGTTTTTGTATCAATAATATGTACTTATTTTTTGTTGTTAGGTTTAAAATTTGAATATATTCCTAAAAGAGATTTAGGTTTTGGAATTGCTTTTTGGCTGTGTGTAAATGTTATTTTATTTTGGGTTTTCAGAACTTATTCGGGTATAATAAGACACTCTTCATTTATTGATGCTATAAAATTATTTTTATCCCAATTTTCAACATTTGCAGTAATATTAGTATTTAATTTTATTTGTATTTTGTTAGGCGAACAAAAATTATTTTTAACTACGGGAGCATTTATTAATACCGTCTTATCATTTAGTGTGCTTTTCTTTTATAGAATAATTGTTAAACAATTATTTGATAATTTATTTAATGAATCACCTACTACAATTAGAATAAATGCAGTTATTTATGGCTCTGGAGCTAATGCCATCGCTGTAGCAAATGCATTAATTTCCGAAACACCTAAGAGATTTAATTTAATAGGATTCATTGATAAAAATAATCAGAATTTTAGAAAGAGGTTATTAAATCTTCCTATTTTTAAAATTAGAAAAAATCTTCTTTACTTGATGAAATCAAAAAACGGAGAAGCATTAATAATTGCAGATAATACTTTAACAAAAGAGGAACGTTTATTAATTATAGAAGAGTGCATAGAATTTGGAATTAAAGTTTTTACATTACCCTCAATTACAGATTGGGAAGATAAAAAAGAAATTTCTCAAAATTTAAAAAATCTAGAAATCAACGATTTATTAGAGCGAGATCCAATTATTTTAGATACCCAAGGTATATTAGCGAAAATGAATAATAAAACTATTTTAGTTACCGGAGCAGCAGGTTCAATAGGTAGTGAAATAGTTAGGCAAATAGTTTTCTTTAATCCCGAAAAAATTATTCTTTTAGACCAGGCGGAAACACCATTAAATTCATTATCATTAGAAATTATTTCTCTAAATATTCCTGTAGAAGTAATTAATAAAATTGCTGACATTAGAAGTTATAAAGATTTAGAATCTATTTTCATTTCTCATAAACCAGATGTTGTATTTCATGCTGCTGCCTATAAGCATGTGCCTATGATGGAAGAAAATCCATCTCAAGCAATTTTCACTAATGTATTAGGAACAAAAAATATTGCGGATTTATCTAATAAATATGAGGTAGATAGATTTGTATTGGTTTCTACGGATAAAGCGGTAAACCCAAGTAGTATAATGGGAGCAAGTAAACGTATTGCCGAGATGTATGTTCAATCAAAGCAATCCAAACATCAAAAAAATAATCCTGAAAAATTCACAAAATTCATAACTACTCGTTTTGGAAATGTGCTAGGATCTAATGGTTCGGTAGTTCCCTTATTTACAAAACAAATTAAAGACGGAGGTCCAATTACTATTACTCATCCTGATATTATTAGATATTTTATGACTATTCCTGAAGCTTGTCAGTTAGTTTTAGAAGCTTGTTCTATGGGAGAAGGAGGCGAGATATATATATTTGATATGGGTAAGCCATTAAAAATAATTGATTTAGCAAAAAAAATGATTCAATTAGCCGGTTTTACTCCTGATAAAGAAATTAAATTAAAAATTATTGGATTACGTCCAGGTGAAAAATTATATGAAGAATTACTAAATAATTCAGCTAAGAGTATCGCAACCCATCATGAAAAAATAATGATTGCAATTGAAGGTTGCGATGAATTTCAAATAATAAATCAGCATGTTGAAGAGTTAATTCAAATTGCAACTGTAGGAAATTTAAATCAACTCGTATCCAAAATGAAAACTATAGTTCCTGAATATAAAAGCCTAAATTCTGTATATCAAATTTTAGATGTTGAGTTGAAAGAAACTCCCAATTATAATAACCTTGAAAATTAAAAAAGCTAATATTTAGTTAAGCAATTTAGTTTTTTTAAATTTTTCATTATGAAAAAAAATCTACTTTTAGTATTGATTTTACCATTGTTTTTTTCTTCTTGTATCTCCAATAAAGATTTTGTGTATTTACAAGGAACTCAAAATGTCATTACTAGTTCTTTTAATTATGAGCCAATTATTCAAAATGATGATCGACTCTCTATCCGTGTAAATACTCTTGAACACGAAGCTTCAGTTCCTTTTAATCTAGAAGACTCAAAGTCTAATTCCGTAAATTTAACTAATATACCTAATACAAATGGGAATAATAGTTCAAATATTGGATATCTTGTGGATGAAAAAGGCACAATCGATTTTCCTGTTATTGGAACAATTAGTGTAGCAGGATTTACAATAGCTCAAGTAAAAATATTTCTTAAGGAAAAACTTTCTATTTATTTAAAAGATCCAATAATTAATATTCAATTATTAAATTTTAAAGTAACTGTATTGGGCGATGTAGGAAGCCCTGGAATAAAAACATTTAATTCAAATAGGGTTACTTTATTAGATGCAATAGGAGCTTCTTCGGATTTGACATTATTTGGAAAACGAAAAAATATTCTATTAATAAGAGATTTTCAAGGTGTTAAAACTTTTAATAGAATAGATATAACCAAAGCCGATTTTGTTAACTCACCATATTATTATTTAGACCAAAATGATGTGATTTATATTGAGTCAAGAAAAGCTAAAGTAGACGCTTCAGCACTTCCTAATTTAGGCTTGATAATTTCTGTCGTAAGTTTTATTACTACATTATTATTCCTAGTAATTAAAAAATAAATATGCAAAATTTGTTACCAAATTTACAACCGACAATTAAAAATGATTTTAATATTAAAGAACAATTATTTTTCTACTTACAATACTGGAAGTGGTTTGTTATTAGTGTTTTATTCTTTTTATCTGTTTCTTTTATTTATTTAAGATATTACATTGTAGATTATGGAGGTATTACTACAATTTTAATAAAAGATGAAAAAAAAGGTGGTTCCAGCGAGTTTTCGGCCATTAGTGATATGAACCTTTTTTCTAGCAAGAATAATGTAGATAATGAAATAGCAATTCTTAAATCAAGGACTTTATCTCAAAATGTAGTTTCCATATTAGATTTAGATATCTCCTATTTTTCTGAAGGTAAATTAGTTAATTTAGAACTTTATAAAGATTCTCCAATTAAAATTTTATTTTATAAAAAAAGTAATAATTATAATGAAATAAATAAAACACTTAAAATAAAAATAGAATCCAATACTAAGTATAGCTTATTAGATGCGAAAAATAATTTGTCAAAGCAATTCATTTTCGGTCAAAAAATCCAAAATGAGTTAGGTATTTTTACAATAATTAATAATAATGTACTGCCGGAAAATGCAAATAGTACCATTAATATTGTGAAATCCTCATTAGAGTCAAAAGCCAACGCTTTTAGGAGTTCACTAACACTAATACTTTTAGATAAAACAAATGTCATAAATTTATCTAATATTGATCAAATACCACAAAGAGGCTTAGATTTTTTAGATGAATTGGTTAATGAATATAATCAAGATGCAATTAAGGAGAGAAACCAAGTTGCCAATTTTACTAAAGATTTTATTGACCAACGATTACAAATTATTACTAAAGAATTAGGTGGAGTAGAACAAAAACAAGAAATTTTTAAGAAAACAAGAAAATTGACTTCTCTTGAGGCGGATTCAGAGTTAAGCTTAGCACAAGCAACCGATTATGATCGTTCTATTTTAAATATAGAAACCGAATTAAAAGTAAGTGAATTTATGTTAAATCAGATTTCTAATATGAAATCTAATGAACTAATTCCGGCAAATATTATGAGCTCTTCCGAAGGTTCTAATGGGTCTATTGATCAATTTAATTCCTTGGTATTAGAGAGACGAAGACAATTAAAAAGCGCAACAGAAGATAATCCCGTAATTAAAAATATTGATAACCAATTAAATGCAGTTAAATCAAATGTTATTGAAGGATTTAGAAATAAGCAAAAAGACCTTAAAATTAACATTTTAGATTTATCAAGCACAAGGTCTCGATATGATAATAAGATAGGTAAAATTCCTACAAATGAAAGATACTATAATGAAATTGCAAGGCAACAACATGTAAAGGAATCTTTATATTTATATCTATTACAGAAAAGAGAAGAAACGGAACTATCCCTAGCAGCAACTTCACCTAAAGCTAAGATTATTGATAAGGCATATTTAACGGGACCTGTTTCTATAAATAAATACGTGTTTTATATAGCAGCTTTAGCAATAGGCTTATTTCTTCCTTTTGGAATATTATTTTTAATAAATTTTATGGATACTAAAATAAAATCAAGAATTGATATTGTTGGAAAAGTATCGATCCCTTACATTGGTGATTTGCCTAGATCTAAAGATAACGAAAGTATTATTAAAATTAATAGTCGTTCAAGTTCTGCGGAAGCTATTCGTATGATTAGAACAAATTTAGAATTTATGTTGGCTCATGTAACAAAAAATAAGTGTAAAACAATTTTTATTACTTCTTCAATTTCTAAAGAAGGAAAAACATTTTGTGCTATCAATCTTGCAACTACAATTGCATTGTCAGATAAAAAAGTTTTGATTATTGGTTTAGATATTCGTAATCCAAAATTAAATACTTATATTGATTTGCCTTCTAAAGGCTTGACCAACTACTTAACTAAACAAGATGTGTCAATTAATGACTATATAGTTAACGTAAATAATATTCCAAGTCTCTTTGCATTAGCATCTGGTGTAATTCCGCCTAATCCAGTTGAATTGCTAATGAATGCCAAAATTAATGAAATGTTTGATGAGCTAAAACTACAATATGATTACATTATAGTAGATACCGCTCCTGTTAGTTTGGTTACTGATACTCTGTTAGTTGCTAAAAATGCAGATGCATTTATTTATGTAATGCGTGCAAATTATTTAGAAAAAGGAATGCTGCAATTTGCAGAAACGCTTTATAAAGAAAATAAATTGCCTAACATGTGTATTTTACTTAATGATACTATACAAACCAAAACTTATGGTTATGGAAATGGTTACGGTAATGGTTATGGTTATGGTTATGAAGTTGATAAAGAAGTTGAAATTACATGGTATAAAAAAGTACTTTCATTATTTATAAAAAAATCTTAAAAGAATTAAGATTTAAAAAATGAGTTGTTTTTGAAGGCCTCTTTAAATGGGTCAATGTTTTTCAAAATTATTTTTTTATCGAAAAAAGATAAATGTTTTTCATGGTGAACATCCGATCCAACAAAATCAATCATATTGTTTTGTAATAAATAATCTGCAGTTTTAGCTACTTCAGGACCATAATAACCTGCACTAGATAATATGTTCATTTGGAAGAAACATCCCACTTTTTTTAATTTATTATATTCTTTAAGATTAGAATGATAAAAATTATATCGTTCAGGATGCGCTAATACGGGTTTGTAACCAGCTACTTGTAAATGAAAAATAATATCATAAAGATTTAATGGAGGATAGAGATAGGACATTTCTACTAATACATAATTATCTTTTAAAACCAGTAGATTTTCTTTTTCAATTAAATGGTAAAAACTTTCGTCCATCATATATTCAGCAGCGACTTTGAATGAATTTGTTATTGAATTACGGCTTAATTCATTACTAGTTGCTGAATGAGTTTCTTCAATTTTTGCTCTTGAATTGTCCCAAAAATTTTTTATTACATGGGGAGTAGTTATAAATTCAGAAAAACCAATTTCCTTTAATCCATTTATTAAAAATAAAGTGTCGTCAATAGTTTTGGCGCCATCATCTATTCCGGGTAATAAATGAGAATGAATGTCGATGAAATCGTTAGGAATTAAATCTTTTAAAAAGGGCTTATTTTTTTTGAAGAAAAACACGAGGCTTAATTTTTTCGCAATATAATAATATTTAATCAAAACTTAACAGAACAATTTTTTTAATATCCTCAAATTACTATATTTGTTTCCAAAGTTGTTGTAATGAAATCATTTTATTTAGATGAATAAAGATAAAAATTTTAATGATTGGGATATTGTAATAAAAGGTCATACATCACTTTTTGATTTAAAATTTAAAGAATTATGGCAGTACCGCGATTTATTACTGCTATTTGTTAAAAGAGATTTTGTTAGTTTTTATAAACAAACGGTTTTAGGACCTCTTTGGTTTTTTATTCAACCTTTGTTTACCACAATAATTTTTTCATTTGTTTTCGGAAATCTTGCAGGCATTAGTACGGACGGCATACCTAAATATCTATTTTATTTAACTGGAATAACTGCTTGGAATTATTTTTCAGATTGCTTGACTAAAACAAGTACTGTTTTTAGAGATAATGCTTCCATTTTTGGGAAAGTATATTTTCCTAGATTAATTATGCCAATAAGTATTGTTATTAGCAATTTAATCCGATTTGGTGTACAGTTATTATTGATGATAATAATGATGGTTTATTTTTATTTTTTCCCCGTTATTGGAACAGGCTTTCATTGTACAAATGGACTTTTCTTTTTTCCCATTTTGGTAGTATTAATGGCAATGTTAGGTTTAGGTTTAGGGCTAATTATTACAGCAGTGACCACTAAATATAAGGACTTAACGTTTCTAGTAACTTTTGGAGTACAGCTTCTTATGTATGCCACAACGGTTGTCTATCCGTTAAGTTTTGCTAAGTCTAAAGGCTATGGTTACATCGTAGAATTAAATCCAATGACCGGAATAATTGAATGTTTTAGATATGTTTTTTTAGGTAAAGGAGAATTCACATTTTCCAGTTTATTTAATTCTGTAATTACAACTTTAGTAATTTTAGTTCTTGGAATTGTGATTTTTAATAAAACTGAGAAAAATTTCGTAGATACTATTTAATGGAAAAGACTATTATACATGTCGAAAATTTATCTAAAGTCTATCAAATTGGACAAATCGGATCTGGAACCATCTCAAAGGATATTGATAGGTTTTGGCAAACTAAAATATTAAAAAAAGAAGATCCATTTCTGAAAATTGGAGAAAATAATGACAAAAGTAGTACTAGTAATAGTACTATTGTATGGTCTTTAAAAGATATTAATTTTGAAGTTAATACTGGTGATGCAATCGGAATTATTGGGAAAAATGGTGCAGGAAAAAGTACTTTATTAAAATTATTGTCTCGTGTTACAAGTCCTACCACTGGTGAAATAAAAATAAAAGGTAGAATTGCAAGTTTGCTAGAAGTCGGTACCGGTTTTCATCCAGAACTTTCGGGTAGAGAAAATATTTATTTGAATGGTGCAATTCTAGGAATGCGTAAAAAAGAAATAACACGAAAATTAGATGAAATTATAGATTTTTCAGGGGTAGAGCGATATATAGACACTCCTGTAAAAAGATATTCTTCAGGCATGTACGTTCGATTAGCGTTTGCAGTTGCAGCACATCTAGAAAGTGAAATTCTTATTGTAGATGAAGTTCTTGCAGTCGGTGATGCTGAATTTCAAAAGAAATGTTTAAATAAAATGAATGATATTAGCAAAGGAGAAGGTAGAACCCTTTTATTTGTAAGTCATAATATGGGAGCTGTAAATAATTTATGTAACAAAGGGATTGTTTTAGAAAATGGGAGTGTTGCTTTTAATGGTCCTATCCAAAATTCTATAGATTATTATTTAAAGGATAATAGTAATAGTGCTCATAAAAAATGGGAAATACAGCAAGAACCCGGTTCTGACTTTTTTAAACTTCTAGAAGTTAAAGTACTAGATGTTAATAATCAAATTTCTTTTAACCATTTGATTACAAATGAGGTATGTGTCGAATTTCTTTATGAAGTATTAAAAGACAATCAAATGTTTACACATGGTTTTAATCTTTTTAATAATCAAAACCTACATATATTAAGTTCTCATGATAAAGATTCAAATAATTTATTAGTGCCAGTTTCTAAAGGGATTTATAAAGTAAGAGTTGTAATTCCAGGTAATTTTTTAGCTGAAGGTGAGTATAATTGTAGCTTTGCAATTATGAGATACAATCCTTTTCAAGTTGAATTTCATGAATTGGAAGTAGTTGGGTTTAATATTATTGATGAATTAGGGAACAATTCTGTTAGAGGAAACTACACAGGAAGATTTCCAGGAGTAGTTAGACCTTTATTAAATTGGAAATAAATGGAGAAAAATTGGACTGGTGAACGGCTTGAAACCTATATTTATTCTAGAGATACAATCGATCATTTGCATCGTTATGCAATAGCTAAGGATTATATTAAAGGAAAATCAGTATTAGACATTGCATCTGGTGAAGGTTATGGAAGTAATCTATTAAGTTATGATGCAGCTTCTGTTGTAGGAGTAGATATTGATGCCGAATCAGTTAAAAATGCAACAAATAAATATAAAAGAAGCAATTTAGAATTCAAAGTTGGTAGAGCCGATTTAATTCCGTTAGACTCGAATTCTATTGATGTAGTTGTTAGTTTTGAAACATTAGAACATCATGATAAACATCAAGAAATGATTCTTGAAATTAAAAGAGTATTAAAAAAAGATGGTTTATTAATCATATCTACTCCAGATAAATTATTTTATTCTGATAAAAGAAATTTCAAAAATGAATTTCACGTTCAAGAACTATATAAAAATGAATTTCAAGATTTAATTTCACAGAATTTTTTAAACTATCAATGTTTAAATCAAAAATATATTTTAGGAAGTTCCTTAATTCAAGAAGATAACAATATTCAAATTGAGGAAATATTTGTTGGTGATTATTCCGTTCTTAATAAAATTGAAATAGATCCTCTTTATTTAATTATGATATGCTCCGATGGAAATTTTCTTAAACAGAAAACCAGTATTTTTAATGGAAATCAAATTACAGAAAAAGAATTAGTATCAGCATTTAGAAAAAGTTATAGTTTTAAATTAGGAAGTTTTATTTTAAGTCCTTTAAAATTTATCAAAAAATGCTTGCAATAGTAATTCCTTATTATAAACATCTGTTTTTTGAAAAAACATTAAAATCGCTTGAAAGGCAAACCAATAAACAATTTAAAGTCTATGTTGGTGATGATAATAGCCCAGAATCCCCGTTACTTTTGATAAATGAATTTAAAGATAATTTAGATTTGGTTTATAAAAAATTTGAAAATAATCTAGGAGGGTTTTCTTTAGTTAATCATTGGAAGCGTTGCATAGATTTAATAAAAGATGAAAAGTGGATTATGATTTTGGGTGATGATGATTATTTATCTCCCAATACCGTTGCAGAATTTTATAATTACAATTCTAGTATTATTTCGAATAAAATTAAAGTAGTACGTTTTTCTTCTCAGTTAGTAGGTGAAAACGAAGAAGAATTATCAGAACTGTATTGCCATGAAAAGTTTGAAACGGCCAATAATTTTTTTTACAGAAAGTATAAAGGCATCACCAGAAGTTCTTTAAGTGAATATATCTTTGAAACTGATAAATTGAAAAGTAATTTTTTCTATGATTTTCCTTTAGCATGGCATTCTGATGATTTAGCAATTTTAGAGTGTTCCGATTTTAATAAAATTTATTCAATTAATGAAGGCAAAGTCTTCGTGCGCTTCAGTAATTTGAGTATTAGCGGAAGATCAGATTTAGCAATAGAAAAAAGTGACGCCTCCAAACAATATTATCAGCGATTGTTATACCATTACGGAAAGAAATTTGATAAGAAAAACCTTCAATTAATTTTTCGCAAAGTGGAATATTTCTTTTATTCAAATAAAACAATTTCAGAATATTTGAAATTGAGTTTTTTGCATATTAATTATTTAGGGATATTAAGTTTTTTAAAATTCAATAGAAGAATTTATAAAAATACAAAACTATTATGAATCCTTTAGTTTCAATAATAATTCCGACTTTCAATCGTGCTCACCTAATAAGTGAAACACTTGAAAGTATTATTTCCTTAAATTATCAAAATTGGGAATGTATCATTGTAGATGATAGTAGTACCGATACTACTCAGGAAATAATAGAGAAATTTATTAGAATAGATTCTAGATTTAAATTTTATAAAAGACCTATTACGTTAGTTAAAGGAGCAAATTCTTGTAGAAATTATGGTTATCTAAAAAGCACTGGAAATTGGATAAAATGGTTTGATAGTGATGACGTTTTTTTGCCTAATGCTTTAGATTTTTTGAATCAATTTAAGGATATAGGTTATGATGTGTGCATATCTAAAATAGAAATAGTTGATTTTGAGACTGATTTAATATTAAAAAATAAAAATATATTTTCTGAAAATTTGATAGAAGATTATATCATAGAAAAGATTAATTTTTATGTATGTGGCCCAACTTGGAAAAAAAGTTTTTTAGAAAAACAAACTGATTTATTTGATGAAAATATTAGCACTCTAGATGATTGGGATTTTAATTTAAGAATGATTTATAATAATCCAAAAATTTTATTCTTGGATGAAGCATTTATTAAATATCGGGTAAATACAAATTCATTGTCAAGTGAAAGAGATAAATTAAATATAATTGAAATTAATTCGGAATTTAGGGCAAGAGAAAAGCATATTAATATTTTAGATACAAACAATAAATCTGCAAAATCAATATTAGTAAATTTTACCATTAACAGATATAAATATTTTTTTAGAGAAGCTTTGATTAGAAACCATGGTTCAAAATTTCAGTTATTAAAAAAATTGTTGTTTTATCAATTTAAAACTTTAAATTTATTCGGAATAATAAAAACCATAATTGGGATTTTAATTTTTAAAATTTTCAAAAGAGGTTATAAATTTTTAAAATAATAATGAGAATTCTTTTCATTTCAATGAATTCTATTCATGCAAAAAGATGGATTTCTAATGTGGATAATGACCACCGAGAATTATATTGGTGGGATATTACTTCCTCTGGAAAAATGAACTTGCAGGAAAATGTTACTCAAATAACCGATTGGAAATCTCGAAAAATAAAATACTTAAAAGGGGAATATTTTTTAAGAAAAAATTTACGTCCTCTTTATGATTTAATAGAGCCTATTTTGCAAGTCACTATTGCAGAAAAATTAGAGCTTTTGATAAAGGAAATCCAACCTGATGTGATTCATAGCTTTGAAATGCAAACTTGCAGTTATCCAATTCAAAAAGTTATAAATAAACACAAAAATATTTCATGGATTTATGGTTGTTGGGGAAATGATTTGTTCTATTTTCAAAATAAAAAAAATCATAAATATAAAATTCAACAAGTACTAAAACGAGTCAATTATCTTCAAACAGACTGTTCTCGAGATATTATTTTAGCTAAATCATTAGGGTATAAAGGTCCTGAATTAGACGTTATTCCTACAGGAGGTGGTTTTAATTTGAATGAATTAAATGCTTTGAAATTGCCAATTAATCAAAGGAAAATTATTTTGGTAAAAGGATATGAAAATATTTTTGGAAGAGCCTTAAATGTAATAAAAGCATTATCCGAATTAAAAGAGAATTTAAGTCATTATGAAGTTATAATATTCGCATCGCATCCCATAGTTATGGATTATGTAAAACGTAACTCGCTGCCATTTAAAGCTTTGTCTAAAGATGCATTGTCTCACTTTGAAGTCCTCGAATTAATGGGAAAATCGTTAATTTATATTGGAAATAATATATCAGACGGAATGCCAAATACTCTTTTAGAAGCCATAACAATGGGAGCTTTTCCAATACAATCCAACCCAGGTGGAGCTACAATAGAGTTGATAAAAATGGAAAATGGATTATTAATTGAAAATCCGGATAGTGTATTAGAAATAAAAGGATTAATTTTAAAGGCTTTAACAGGAAAAATCGATTTTGAAAAGGCATTTGTTTATAATGAAGAATTATCTAAATCAAAATTGGATTATGATTTTAATCGGCAAAAAATAAATAAATTATATAGTGATTTAATTAAATCTTACTAAAATTTAAAGTAAAGTATCCCAAGGTTTATGTATAATGAGAATAGGAAGTAACCCCGAAAAAGAGAATAAATTAATACAACTAGAAAATTACCATAGGGTGATTGTTCCTGTATATATTCCTCATTTTGAAGGTTATTTTGAGCATTCATTTGATGTTTTTAAATTGTGTTTAGAATCACTACTGAAAACGGTTCATAAAAAAACCCGAATTTCTATTTATAATAATAATTGCCATCCATTAGTAAAAAAATATATTGATGATCAATTTGAAGATTCTATATATATAGACCAAGTTTTTCATTCAAAAGAAAATTTAGGTAAGATTAATGCAATATTATCGGTTTCTAAAGGCAATTTAGAGCCATTAATTACCATTACAGATGCAGATGTTTTATTCCAACAAGGATGGCAATATGCAATTGAAGAGGTTTTTATTAATTTTCCAGAAGCGGGAATGGTTAGTCCTGTGCCGAGCAGCAAAGTAGTTACCAATAACACTGCTAGTACTTGGTTTTATGGATTTTTTAAAGGAAAACTAGAATTTCAAAAAGTTCTAAATCCTGAAGCTATGCATTTGTTTGACCTTAGTTTAGGAAATAATAAAAGGATGTATGATCAAATTCATTTAGAAAATTATTTAGTTCTTAAGAATAAAAATAATTCAGGTGAAGCTGTAGTCGGTTGCGGTCATTTTGTGGCAACACTTAAAAGAGATGTATTAGATTTAGGCTCAAAGCATCCAACTTTAATAAAAATTGACGGTGGCGTTGAAGAGGATTATATTGATATTCCTAATGATGGTTTGGGTTATTTAAGACTTGCTACCAAAGAGAACTTTGCATACCATATTGGAAATAAAACCGAGCCGTGGATGTTAGATTTGGTTTCCAGTTTAATTCCGGAATCTTCCAATGGTATTGCAATAAATAAAATTTCAGATATTAAAATAGGCTATTTTTACAGAAAAATAGGTAAGTTATTATTAAGAATAATGAGCAATAAAAAAACAAGATATCTATTTTTTAAGAAATTTGGATTAAAAAATCCATCTAATTATTAAATTAAGGTTCTAAATATTTTAAAATAATTATGCTATCTAAATTTAGACTTTTTATAAAAAAAATCCTTTATTATTTTCTAAATACTACAGAAAATAAAGATGGAGTAATTATTGCGGGATTATCTAAAGGTATTCATAATGTTACATTTGATGGTAAAAATACGGTTTCAAATGGTTGCAATTTTTCTGGCAAAATTCATATTGGTTATGCAACGACTTTGGGATCTAATAATTTTTTTGCAGGTGATATTAATATCGGAAAATACTGTCAGATAGGTGGCGATGTAGCCATTCACAGTACTAATCATCCTATCCACTATTTGTCAACTTACATAAATGCAAACCTCTTTAATGGAGATTTAGTAAGATTGAAAGAAATGAAAAAAATTACTATTGGCAACGATGTTTGGATAGGGCATAATGTAATAATAGTTGGAGACGTGACTATAGGAAACGGTGCAATACTTGCAGCTGGATCGGTTGTTACAAAAGATGTTGCTCCATTTTCAATAGTTGCTGGTGTGCCTGCAAAACAAATTAAAATGAGATTTTCAAATCAAATTATTAAAGAAATTGAAGAATTAAAATGGTGGGATTTATCGGTTGATAAATTGGAAGAAATAAAACCACTTTTCACAATAAATTTTCTAGATAAGAATAGTATTTATGAATAAAACAGTAGTACTAATTCCGGCACGTGGCGAATCAAAAAGATTACCTAATAAAAATATTCTTCCTTTAGGAGGCATACCTTTATTAGCGCATAGTATTCGTTATGCACAAGCAAATTGCTCATTTATTGACTCAATATATGTCACTACAGATAATCAAGAAATTAAGAAAGTAGCATTAGAGTTTGGTGCCCAAGTAATTGATAGACCTCAAAATTTATCTGGAGATTTTGAACCTACAATTAGTAGTTTGCAACATGCATTAAGTGTTTTAGATACCAATTTTGAAAATGTAATTCTGTTGCAACCTACAAATCCGTTGCGTCCAGAAAACTTATTAATAGATTGTTTTGAAAAATTCAAAAATACAAATTGTCAAAGTCTTTTTACGGTAAGTCCCAATCACACTAAACTTGGTAAACTAGTTGGAGAAAAATTTGAACCTTTCAATTATGAAATTGGGCAAAGGAGTCAAGATTTAGAGACTTTATATTTTGAAAACGGCTTATTGTATATTGTTAAAGCTGCTACTATTAAGCAAGGAAAAATTATTACTGAAGATGCATTTCCGTATGTAGTTAACCATCTTTTTGCTAAGGTCGATATTGACACACAAGATGATTTTGATTTTGCTGAGTATCTGTATTCCAAAATTAAGAAATAATAAAATAAATTAGTTATGAACCCTTTTATTGAATTTTCTGGAAGAAAAATAGGTCCTGATTTTCTACCTTTGGTTATTGCCGAAATCGGAATTAATCATGAGGGTTCACTTTTAGTTGCCAAACAAATGGTTGATGCTGCCCATAGAGCAGGTGTGGAGGTAGTAAAACATCAAACACATATTGTTTCAGACGAAATGAGTGGCGCCGCTAAAAAAGTAATCCCTGGAAATTCCGATGTTTCTATTTATGAAATAATGGAGCGTTGTTCTTTAAATGAAGATGACGAATTGGAACTTAAAAATTATGTAGAATCTAAAGGTATGATTTTTATTTCTACCCCTTTTTCTCGTGCGGCAGCCGATAGATTATATAGAATGAATATTCCGGCCTATAAAATTGGTTCGGGAGAATGTAATAACTTTCCTTTGTTGGAGCATATTTGTACTTTTGGAAAACCAGTAATATTAAGTACAGGTATGAATACTATTGATAGTGTTGCAAAAGCAGTAGCAATTTTTGAAAAACACAATATCCCAGTTGCTTTATTGCATACCACTAATTTATATCCTACACCTATTCACCTTGTTCGTTTTGGTGCTATGAACCAATTGCATGATGCTTTTCCAGATAAGGTGTTCGGTTTGTCTGATCATACATTAAATAATAATGCTTGTCTTGGTGCTGTAGCGCTGGGGGCTAGTATTTTAGAACGCCATTTTACCGATAATATGAATCGAACAGGACCAGATATTGTGTGTAGTATGGATGAAAAAGCTTGCGGAGAGCTCATTTCTTCTTCAAGAGAAATTTGGCAAATGCGTGGCGGTAGTAAAGAACCTGCAAAAGAAGAACAGGTAACTATTGATTTTGCATTTGCAACAGTTTGTTCTATTGCGCGCATCCAAAAAGGGGAGAGATTATCAAAAGAAAATATTTGGGTAAAACGTCCTGGTACTGGTAAAATTCTAGCAGAACATTTTAACGATTTACTCGGAAAAACTGCAACCAGAATAATTGAAAATGACGAACAATTAGATTTTAATGATTTTGAATAATACAAAAAAAATAATATTCCTAACTGGCACCCGAGCTGATTTTAGCAAGATAAAATCACTGATTTCTATTTTGGATACTACACCGGAATTTGAAGTTTTTGTTTATGTAACAGGGATGCATTTGCAAGAAGAATATGGTTATACGTTGATTGAAATTCAAAGATGTCATTTCAAAAATGTGCATACTTTCAAAAATCACACCCATGAAACTACTATGGATTTGACATTAGCAAAAACTATTGAAGGTTTTTCAAGTTACTGCAAAGAAGTGCAACCTGACTTGATTGTTGTCCATGGCGATAGGGTAGAAACCCTAGCAGGCGCAATAGTTGGATCGTTAAATAATATTTTTGTAGCGCATATTGAAGGAGGTGAACTATCAGGAACAGTAGACGAATTAATTCGTCATAGCGTGAGTAAATTGAGCCATATTCATTTTGTTTCTAATACAGATGCTGCTAACAGATTAGTTCAAATGGGAGAATTACAATCTTCAATTTACACTATTGGTTCGCCAGATTTAGATATTATGTTTTCCAATACATTGCCTGAACTGGGTGTTGTTAAAGAGTATTATCAAATTGACTTCGATAAATACGCATTAGTAATGTTTCATCCTGTTACCACAGAAGTAAAAGAGATGGAGGAGTATACCAATAATTTTGTTTCGGCATTATTGGAAGATGAACATAATTATATTGTGATTTTTCCAAATAATGATTTAGGAAGTCAACATATTATTACTAAATACCATGAACTTCAGGGCAATTCTCGATTTAGAGTTTTCCCTTCCTTGCGATTTGAATATTTTTTAACGTTACTTAAAAACGCTCAATTTATTGTAGGAAATAGTAGCGCTGGTATTCGCGAAGCACCTTATTATGGTATTCCTGTAATTAATATTGGTACACGTCAGCAAAATAGAGACTTGAATGCAGAAATTGTAAATGTAGATTATCAGTTCAAGTCTATATTAAATGCTTTAAAAAATATTGCTTTAATGAATTTAAATAAAGCAAAATTCCATTTTGGTGAAGGAAATAGCTCTATTCAATTTAAAAATTCTTTATTAAATTCAGATATATGGAAGCTCAATCATCAAAAACAATTTAGAGATTTATAAATTCTATGTTTGATAATTCTAAAGTAGAAACTTCTATTGTTAAATATTTCATTTCAGATGAAATGCTTGAGCGTAAAATTATTTTAGATACTACAACCCTAGAAAATCAATCCTCTTTTGATATCCTAATCGAATTTTCCTCTCCGATAATTTTATTTAGAAATCATGATTATTCTTGGGTTTCTATTTCTCAAGATAGAATTGCAAATGATTTTTCTCCAAAAGTGATACGTTTAAAAAATGGATTGTATGTTCAAGCTAATTGTAATTTAGGAATTTGGGAAATAAATAAAAAAAATCCTAAACAATTGCTTTGGCGCTTTAATCCTGAATTCTCTTCGTCAATTACCCAATATAGCAATGAAAATAATATTAAAAATAGAGTTTCAGCAAAATCAAATTTTAATTTTCAAGAAAAATTAGCACTATTAATTTCGTCTAAAGGAGCGATGGAAATAAGTCGATCTCCAATTCCATTTTCCGCTATTGCATGTTTTACAGACCATTGTGATTTTGATACAAGTGAAAATTTAAAGATCCAAAGAGATTTTTTTCACGATAAAGGAATCAAAATTTCTAAAGGTTTTTTCTTAAATCATTTTTCCAAAAGAGATGATAATGCTTCCTTTGAAAAAAATAGTTCCGAACTAAATAAATGGAGTGACGATGGGCATGAATTGTGTTATCATTCGTTAACTCAATCCGTAAGAGAAAATTCTGAGGCATTACATGAATTTACAAATTTTACACCTCCACATAATTATATTTCAGTATGGATAGATCACGGTTTTCAACTTTATAATTTATCCTTATATAAAAAATACGGAATAGCAGAATCAAATTTTTCTAATAATTTAAAGAAGAAAAATATTCAAATTCTATGGAATTATATAGATTCAGGAACGGCAACTTCAGGAGTTATTAATCAATTGAATTCTTCTCAATTTTCCTTGAAATCTTATTGGAAAGGAATAAAAAATAAGTCCTTTAAACAAAAGATTTCCTTATTTGTTAAAAATTGCATATTTCATTATTATTCCGATAATAAACTAATAAGTGATTATTATGAATTAGCTACAAGTTATAAGTTATTTTCTAAAGTCAAATCTATTAAATCATTGTTTTTAGTTTTTAAAAAAGTTCTAACTTTAGTAGTCCCTTTTATTAAAATTTTTATTTTTTGGAATTCTACAAAAAATAAAATTTACCAATACTCAAAATATACCCCTATTTTCTTTGAACACATAATAGGGAATGAAAAATTTATTATTTTCCAGACTTTAGAATTATTAGATTTTATTGAAACTTTCAATAAAAAATCAATTGATTTGTTAATTTCCGAAAACGGAATGTTTATTGGCCATACCTATTTCTCGGTTCCAATGGATTACCATGATGGAAAAATATTCAATTCGAAAGGTGAAATTAATTCTATAGTTGAAGATAATTTTAAATATTTGGGAGAAAAAATTTCCGGCAATGAAATTTGGAATCCAACGCTTTCACAATTATTGGATTTTTATAAAAATTACCAAAAAACCTATTTAGATAGTGATGAAAACGGCATTATTTTTATTCTAGAAGATCAAAATATTCCAAATAGGTATATTTCTTAATTTATTAAATATTCCTAATAGTAGATTAGTAGATTATTTATAGGTTAATAATTTACTTTTTGTTTTCTTTGATAAATCAATTATAGATATTAAATATCCCTATATAGAATTGTTTTTATATTTTATAGAAGATTGAATTTTTAGCATTTAATGGTATGAAAATTTTATTATTAGTTCCAGATGGTGTAGCCGTTCGAAACTATATTTATTCCGATTTTATTCAGGAATTACATCAAGCAAATTTTGAAGTAGTTCTCTACCATCAAATACCAACCCCAGCAATTCAAGAAATAATAAATATAAAAGGGAATTTCATTTCCAATTATGTTAGAATTCCCGATTTTAAAGAACGTTTTTTAAGTCGTATTTTAAGAGAAAGTTCTGCATATGCTCGATTAATGTTTAATTCCAAACTTCTTCAAAATAAGACTATTCTACTTTTTTGGAATGGTAAATCCAATCAATTTAAACGAACAGTATTATTAAGATTGTCCGAAGTAATTGGTTATTTCGCATCTCAAAAATATTCTTGGATTTTAAGATTAGAAAAATTATACCAATTTGGTATTTTGAATAATTCCACTTCTAAAATAATAGCTGCAGATCTTACTGAAATTAATCCAGATTACATTTTGAATTTGCACCAACGTGCTGTAATTACAGCCCCAATAATTTCTATAGCCAAACAAAAAGGAATCAAAACAGGGACAGTAATTTTTTCTTGGGATAATATTCCTAAAGCTAGATTGATTTCAAAATACGATTCGTATTTTGTATGGTCTGATTTAATGAAATTTGAATTAGAAACGTTATACACAGAAATAAATTCAACAAGTATTAAAGTTGCAGGAACTCCACAATTTGAATTTTATTTTAATGAAAAATTTAAATTATCGAAAGAAGTTTTTTTTAATACGTATAAATTAGATCTTGATAAAAAAACAGTTTGTTTTTCTGCTAACGATACTTCATCTCCTTATGAAGCAACTTATTTAGAAGATTTGTGCGAAGATATTATGAAAATTGAGGAGTCCAATCGCCCACAAATTCTGTTTAGAAAATGCCCTGTAGATCATTCGAATCGATTTGATAATGTTTTGAAAAAATACCAGAAATTAATAATTTCAATTGTTCCTGATTGGCGTGTTGCTTCTCCTTTACAAACTAATTTTACCGATATTTATCCTAGTTTTTCTGATATTAGTTTGCTTGTAAATACTGTTTTACATAGCGATGTTGTCATTAATTTAGGAAGTACAATGGCTCATGATTTTGCTTTGTACAATAAGCCTTGCTTGTACATTAATTACGATCCTGTACAAAATTCTAAGTTTAAAGTGAAAGATATTTTTGGTTTTCAGCATTTTAAAAGTATGAATGAAATAGATGCAGTAGGGTGGGTTAACAATAAAAATGATTATAAAGATAAAATACAGCAAGCAATAAATAATCCCGAAACTATTGGCCCAGAACGAATAAAATGGATGCAAAAAATTGTTAGGTTTCCATTGCAAAATAATAGTAATAATTTAGTTCAAGAAATAATTTCGCAATGCACCTCTGTTTAATCACTCACGAATATCCTAAAGCTGGATTCGCTCATGGCGGGATTGGCAGTTTTATTAAAACCCTAGCTCCAAAATTGGTTGAACAGGGAGTTAAAGTTACTGTTGTGGGTTTAAGTTATGATTTTAAAGAGGATTATCAAGAAGATTCTGGTGTTCAAATATATAGATTAGGATTTCTTAATATTAAATGGTTTAGTTGGTATTTTGCAATGCGAGCAATGAATAAAAAAATAGCATCAATTCATAAAAAGAATCCAATAGATATTATAGAATCTTCCGAATTAGATTTAGCTTTTTTGACTAAAATTCCTGAGATAAAGTATATTATTAGATTACATGGTGGACATCACTTTTTTGCTGAATCAGAAAATAGAAAAATTCATTTTTTTAAAGGGTTTCAAGAAAAATTATCTTTTAAAAAAGCCGATGCTTTTATTGCAGTTTCCAATTATGTAAAAACCAAAACAAATCAGTTTTTAAGCTATAATAACAAGTTAGTAGAGACAATTAATTATCCGATTGATGTTCGTTTTTTTTCTCCAAAAAAATCAGAAATAAAAAAATTAAGTATTGTTTTTGTAGGTAGCGTTTGTGAAAAAAAAGGTGTCCGTCAATTGATTCAGTCCTTCCCATTAGTTAAACAAAAATATCCGGATGCTACGTTAGAAATATATGGTAGAGATTGGTTTTTTCCAAACGGTAAATCCTATATATCTATGCTTATGGAAACTGAAATATCAAAACTCGGAAATTTAAAAAAAGATATTCATTTTCATGGTCTGGTAAATTATAAAAGTATTCCTGATATTTATGCTGCCGCGCATGTTTGTGTTTTCCCTTCTCATATGGAGACTCAAGGTTTAGTTGCTCCCGAAGCAATGGCAATGGAAAAATTAGTTATTTTTACAAACCAAGGGCCAGGTCCAGAAACTATTACGAATCTAGAAAATGGTTTACTTTGCAATCCTTTTAGTGCGGAAGATATTGCGGATAAAATATGTTGGGTATTTTTAAATGAAGAAAATGTAAAGCAAATAGAGAATAATGCTAGGACATTTGTTATAGGAAAGTTTTCCTCGGATATCATAGTTAAAAAGAATCTAGATTTTTATTATTCGATATTAAATAACTAAATTATGTTTAAATTATTAAGGTTAGATTATTTGAAATATAAAAGTTATGGAGGACATTTTATTAGTATTCTCTTTCTAACTCAAGCTTTTTGGGCAATAATTCAATATCGTATTGCAAGTTATTTTTATACAAATTTACGTATTCCGATAATTCGCGATATTGTATTATTTATATGTTTATTATGGAGAAAAGTGATTGAATTAACGACAGGCATATCTATTCCAGCTTCTGCAAAAATTGGACCTTCTTTTTATATTGGTCATTTTGGAGGGATTATTCTAAATGCTAAAGTTGTATTAGGTACTAATTGTAATATTTCTCAAGGAGTTACGATAGGAGTTTCTGGAAAAGACGAAAAACGTGGGGTACCAATAATTGGAAATAATGTATTTATTGGTGCAAATTCGGTTGTTGCTGGAAAAATTGTAATTGAAGATAATGTATTAATAGGAGCATGTTCCTTAGTTACTTCAAATGTTCTTGCAGGATCAGTTATGTTAGGAGTCCCGGCAAAAAGTATTTCACAGAACACCTCAAATGGTTATATATAATGAAATTATTAGTTATTTCTTCAGCTCCATTTATAAAAAAACAAGAAGGTATTTATGCCTACAGTCCTTATGTAAATGAGTTAGAAATTTGGAGTAAAAATGTGGATGAAATAACTTTTGCATGTCCGTTTTGGAAAAATGAAAATGATTTGTTAGTAACTAAAATTCCCTTTGAAATTGATGGTTTTTATTCGTTAAAAGAATTTAATTTAAAATCAATACGAAATGCTTTTAATGCAATTCCAAATATTATTATTAATTGTAATACATTATATAAGAGTATAAAAAAATCGGATGTAATTCATTTAAGATGTCCCGGAAATATTGGATTGTTAGCATGTTTTATTCAAATATTATTTCCTTCAAAAATCAAATCCGCTAAATATGCCGGAAATTGGGATCCCAATGCAAATCAACCGATTAGTTACCAGATACAAAAATGGATTTTAAACAATACTTTTTTAACCAGAAATATTAAGGTTTTGGTGTATGGAAAATGGAAAAATAGCAGCAAAAATTGTATTCCTTTTTTTACAGCTACCTATTACAAATCTGAGATTTCTGAGATTATTCCACGTACACTTGAAGGGCAAATAAATATTGTTTTTGTTGGTATGTTAACCAAGGGTAAACAGCCAATTTATGCTATTAAAATTGTTGAAAAATTAAAAAAAATGAATATTAATGTTCAGTTATCATTATATGGGGACGGTGCGGAAAGGACAGATTTACAAGAGTATTTGGATAATAATAATTTAAATTCTTTTATTTTTCTTGAAGGCAATAAAAACCGTGATTTTATTAAGGACGTTTATAAAAAAAGTCATTTTTTAATTCTTCCTTCTCTGAGTGAAGGATGGCCAAAAGTTGTTGCAGAATCTATGTTTTGGGGTTGTTTGCCAATTGCATCAGCAGTTTCATGTGTGCCAGAGATTATAAATAATGAGGAAAGAGGGATTATTCTAAAGGAGGATTTAGAAAAAGACACCGAGACTATTGCTACATTAATAAATAATCCTGTTTCATATGAAAATAAAATAGTTGCGGGTTTAAAATGGTCTCGTACTATTACAATTGATAAATTTGAAGAAGAAATAAAGCAACTTCTTAAATCATGAGAATAATTCAAATAATTGATTCATTAGATATAGGTGGAGCGGAGAAAATGGCTGTTAATTATGCTAATTCTTTGGCTAAGAATATTGAATTTTCAGGTTTAATTGCTACTAGAAAAGAAGGAGAATTAATAACTAAAATTCAAGATGGAGTTTCTTATTTATTTTTAAATAAAAAGAAAACATTCGATCTTAAATCGGTTTTACAGTTAAAAAAATATTGTAAAAAAAACAAAGTCGATACCATTCAAGCTCATTCTAGTTCTGTTTATATGGCGTGTTTGATGAAATTATGGATTCCTAAAATTAATATTATTTGGCACATACATAACGGAAATACAATTCAAAAAAGCAATTGGCAACTACAGCTTTTATCCTTTATATGTAAAGGAATAGTAGTTGTTAATTTCGAATTAGAGGAATGGTCAAAAAAGAAATTATTATGTAATAATGTAATCTATTTACAGAATTACATTGTTGAAAATGAAAATGAATTTAAAAATACCGTTCTAGAGGGACAAAATGGGAAAAGGGTTTTGTATTTAGCAAATTTACGAGATCCTAAAAATCATTTAATGTTAATTGAAGTAGTAAATAATATTAATAAGCAATTCCCATCTTGGACATTTCATTTGGTTGGAAAAGATTTGTTGGATTTGTATTCGGATTCTATTAAAACAAAATTAGAAGAATATAACCTTCAAAAAATAGTTTTTTTATATGGTTCTAAAATAGACGTGGAAAATATTATTAAGCAATCTGATGTAGGCGTAATAACTTCAAATTCAGAAGGTTTGCCTGTTTCATTGATTGAATATGGATATTATAAAAAACCAGTAGTCGTTACAAATGTAGGTCAGATGCCTTTTTTGGTTGAGCATAATACTTCTGGATATATTTCAGAAACTCAAGATGTAAGTGCATTTTCTGAATATTTATCTAAATTATTAAAAGATGATGAATTAAAAGTTAAATTTGGAGAAGAACTACATAAATCGATTTTAGAAAATTATTCTGAAAAAGTTGTAATTAATAAATATATTTCCTGGGTTTCCAAAATAATGAAATAATCTAACATGCAAAATAATAAATATTTAGCGTTAATTTTTTGTCATATTCTTTTAGGAGTACTCCTCTTTTTTTTTCCAATACTTGCTAAAATATATGCATTTGCAATTTTAGTTATAGGCGTAATTGTAGTTGCAATAACTCAAAATAAAAACAATCAAGTTCTTTATATTTGTTCGTATATTGTTGGTAGTGAGGTTTTTTTAAGAATGACGGATGGAAGTCCTATTCATGAATTTGGTAAATATTCTATTATAGTTTTTATGATTTTGGGGATTTTATATTCAGGGTTTTCAAAATTCTCTCTTCCTTTTTGGTTTTTTATATTGTTATTAATTCCCTCTATTATTATAGCAAATGATACGTTAGCTTATGATGATGAATTTAGAAATAGAATTGCATTTAATATTTCTGGCCCAATTTGTTTAGGAATAGCAGCTATTTATACTATAGGGAAAAGATTAACTGTTTTTGAAGTGGGTAATTTGTTGATTTTTATAGGATTACCAATAATTTCAATGGCTGTTTTCGTTTCATTATACACCATTGATATCAGAACTGCATTAATTGGTACTGGATCTAATTCTGGTTTATCAGGAGGATTTGGACCTAATCAAGTAGCTACTATTTTAGGTCTCGGAATGTTTGTTTTTTTTGTTAGAAGTATAATGTTTTCTAAAACAAATTTCATATTTTTTATAAATATATTTATAACTTTTTATTTAAGTTATCGAGGTTTTCTTACCTTTTCTCGTGGTGGAATAATTACTGGATTTGCAATGATTGGGATCTTCATTTTCTCCACTTACTATCACTCCAAAAAAATTGGAAAAGGAAAATTAAATTTATTAGTATTAATAATGAGTATTCTCTTTTTTATTACTTGGTCGTACACTTCTTTTCTAACTGATGGATTAATTAATAAAAGGTATACCAGTAAAAATGCGCAAGGAATTGAGAAGAAAGATATATTGTCTGGAAGAACCGAATTAGCAGGAGATGAAATAAAAATGTTTTTAGACAATCCTATTTTTGGTATAGGAGTAGGAAAAGGCACCGAAATTAGAACCGAAAAAAACGGTTATATAACTGCTTCACATGATGAAATTACAAGAATGTTAGCGGAACATGGATCACTAGGAATAGTGGCGTTATTAATATTATTTTTCTTGCCACTTATTTTTCATATTGAAAATAAACAAAATATTTTCATGTTTTGTTTTTTCATGTTTTGGTTGCTAACTATTAATCATGCCGCAATGCGAACGGCATCAACAAGTTTTATATATGCTCTTGCTTTGTTAAATATTCGATTTGATGAAAAATAATAGAATTCATTACATCGGAAATAAATTATCCAAACACGGATCTACAAAAACCGTAAATGAAACATTAGGAAGTTTACTTACTTCCCAAGGATATAAAGTGACTTATGCATCCTCCAAAAAGAATATTGTACTCCGTTTATTGGATATGATTTTTTCTGCAATTTATTTTTCAAGAAGTATTGATTATGTATTTATCGATACCTATAGTACACTTAATTTTTGGTATGTTTTTTTTGTAAGTCAAATATGTAGAATTTTAAAATTAAAATATATTCCGATTTTACACGGAGGAAATTTACCAACCAGAATCAATAAATATCCTAATTGTAGTAATTTGATTTTTAATAATGCCTACAGAATAATTGCTCCTTCGGGTTATTTATACGATGCTTTTTCAAAAAAGTATTCTAAAGAACTAGTGGAGATTTCGAATGTAATTGAAATAAATAATTACCCATATATTGAACGAAAGTATGCTGTTCCAAAATTACTTTGGGTGCGTTCTTTCAATCCAATTTACAATCCTAAAATGGCAATTGAAGTTCTATTTAATTTGAAAAATGAATTTCCAAATGCTGAATTGACAATGGTTGGTCCTGATAGTAATGATTACAGGAAAGAATGCGAATTGCTTGCTGCCAAACTTAATTTGAACGTAAGTTTTTCAGGAAAGCTAACTCAAGAAGAATGGATTTCACTATCAAAAACTCATAATATATTTATAAATACCTCTAATTTTGATAACATGCCAGTTTCAGTTATAGAAGCAATGGCATTAGGATTGCCAATTATTTCTACTAATGTTGGAGGTATTCCTTATTTATTAAAAGATCAAGAAGAAGCTATATTAGTTCATGCTGCTGACAGTGAGGCAATGAGCCAAAGTGTTATTAAAATATTTTCAAATCCAGAATTTCGAAAATTAGTGATTGAAAATGCAAGAAAAAAAGCCGAAAATTTTGATTGGGAAGTAGAGAAACATAAGTGGTTTGAAATATTAAAATAGTTTGTTTCTCTCTTTTTTTTAGTAAATTGCGCTTATAATCTTAAACTTAAAACGTTGAATAATAAAAAAATACATTTTGAAGTATCCGAACGAAAAATTCTTCTTAAAGTATTTGATTTATTATTTGTTTTATTTTCTCTATGGCTTGTAAGCTATTTTTTTGATTTTAAATATTTTAGATTTTCAACGGCCAATTTTTACTGGACTTTAGTATTAGCTTTATATCTAAATGTTTTTGGATCAGTGTTTGAAATGTACAATCTTCAAGTAGCAAGCAGTCAATTTCAAATAATTCGAAGTATTATTCTTACAACATGCACAACAGTTTTGATTTATATACTAACACCTATTTACACCCCTTTTTTGCCTTCAAATAGGTTGCAAATTGTTATCTTTTTCATTTCAATTTTTTCTTCATTGTTGCTATGGAGAATCTTTTATGTTAAATTTTTGGCCTCCCATAGATTTGTAAAAAAAGTAATTTTAGTTTGTGATAAAGACCAACTTGAAGAATTGGTCTTGGGACTTGTAACGGTTGATCCTCATTATAAAATTATTGCTTATGTAAATTCAGATGGAGTATTAGAAAGCGATATTATAAATAGTTCAATTATTGCAATTCCACTTACAGATTTAGAAATTTATGTTCGTAATAATAATGTTTCCGAAATTGTAATTGCTTCTCGAAATACAGAAGCAATTACTGTAGATTTATACAATCAATTAATTCATTTACTAGAAAACGGTTTTATTATTCGAGAATATACTCAGGTTTACGAGGCTATTACACAAAGAATTCCGGTGCAATACGTGTCTAGAGATTTTTATAGATATTTTCCTTTTAGTAGAAGTAATCAAAATCAATTTTACCTTTCATTTGTTAGAATTATTGAGGTATTATTTTCTTTAATTGGATTATTTATTTGCTTATTATTTATTCCGTTTATTTATCTTGGAAATTTAATTGGCAATCGAGGTTCACTTTTTTATAGCCAAGAACGAATAGGTAAAAATGGTGCAATTTTTAAAATATATAAATATAGAACTATGGTACAAAATGCGGAATCAAATGGTGCCGTTTTTACTAAAGTTAATGATTCTAGAATTACTGCTTTTGGAAAATTTCTTCGTAAAACTAGACTAGATGAATTTCCACAATTTTTAAACATTCTTAAAGGCGAAATGGGAATTATTGGACCTAGACCAGAACGACCTGTTTTTGTAACAGAAATTGCAGAAGTTATGCCTTTTTATGAAACCCGTCATGTTATGAAACCTGGGCTTACTGGATGGGCACAAGTGAATTATGCCTATGGAGATTCTATTGAAGATAGTTTAGTGAAATTGCAATATGATTTGTATTACATTAAGCACAGGAGTATTTTTTTAGATATTGATATAGTTATTAAAACCTTTAGCACCGTTTTGTTTTACAGAGGTCAATAATATTTATTTATTCTCTAATTTTTGCAATTTCCAAAGCATATAAACTGTTGTAATGATAAATGGTACCATCAACAAAATATGAGGTTTAGTTAGTAGCACTATTAAATATATTCCAATTAAAACAAAACAAATTTTGATCGTTTTTCTGAACCATTGTCCTTTTAAAAATGGAAACAGTAGAAATAAAGGGTTAAATAATAAAGCATTGTAATTCCATAACAATTCTTTGTGTAGTGAGTATAATCCTACAAGTGATAAGAATAAACCTAATAATCCGGCAATGAAAAGATACGTCTTAAAAACCTTCTTATTATTAGTAACTGTTAGAACAAATAGGAGTAGGGCAATAAAATAAATACTATCTACAAAATAAAATTTAGAAATTATATCATTTCCTTGAATTAGTGTTTCCTTTTTATTAATTAATGGAATTCCATTTATTTTTGCTTTGTCTAAGCTGTGCATTAATTCCGATGGCAGAAAAAGTTTAATTGCTTTGTTGTCTGTCTTACTCCCAAAAATTATATTTATTCCTAGTTTGTAGTAAAAGTGATTTGCAAAATAAGGATATAATAGTTGTCTATAAGAAATAGAAGTGTCGTCTACTTTTTTAATTAACTCTTTTCCAACTATTTTATTTATTTTTTCTACAACCATTGTTGTACAATTTCTATCTATAAATTTATAAGTATAACTTCGTTCTTCAGAAAATAAAGAAGCATTAAGTAATTCAAAAATTTGTTGTTTTTGAGTTATAGAAAAGTTTAAGGTTTGTTCAATAACCTCCCTTTTTTCCATTTGATATTCATAAATAAAGTCATCAAATGAAGTTGCATTAATAAAATACTGCAAATCTCCTTTTACAAATTTCAAATAAAAATTATCGGTATTAAAATCAAAAGCACCATAATTATAAACGACATCTAAATTGTTGGTTTCGTCTTTAATTCGGATAGCAGTATGGCCAAATGTTGTATATAATTCATCACCCCTTCCGCAGGTAAAAATACTTACTTTGGCATTTTCTGATAAATTAATGTTTTGAGCGAAGCTAGTAACGCTAATAAAAATAAATGCGAGGAATAGTAATTTTTTTATCATGATAAAATTATCTAAAAATGCTTAAATCTACTTTTAATGAAAAAATATTAGAATATAAAGCAGCACTTTGATCACCTAAATCTGTTAGGGCATAATCAATTTGAATTCCTTTGTATTTGAATCCGAGTCCTATATTGGGTTGAAATCCAATTCTTTTTGTGTTATCTATTTGGGTAACATTTTGAAAATTTCCAAAACCAGCTCTAAGAAATACCAAATCAGCGTATCCATATTCAAAACCAATTGAGGGATCAATACTCACAATACTTGAAGAAATAATATCGTTGGTCCTTGCAAATTGCATATTTAAATTTCCGGATGCCAATAAACTAGTTTCATTATGAAATTCAAATTTTTTAGACATCCCAAATTGTGCTTTTGGCATAGTGATTTCAGTGCTTTCAGGTAATTCTTGATTTTGACCTGCAACTGTATTTTTTATTTTGTTGTATTCTTCCTCGTTTATATTCCATACATTATAGGTTGTAGAAATATCTCTAAGCATTAATCCAAAATGCCAATCGTTTCTTTCCCATTGTAGTCCAAAATCAAAACCAAAGCCCCATGAATTAGCAAAATTTCCAATTACGCGTCGAATTATTTTTGAATTTATGCCATATTGAAAACCTGGTAGTTTTAATTTTCGTGCATAAGAAAAGGTAAAACCATAATCGGCAGTTGAAAATTTACTAATTCTATTGTAATCAATGTTTCCGCTGCCATCAATAAGTTGGGTGGTGTTTAATATGTCATCCACTCCAAAACGAATCATTGATAAACCCCAAGCGCTTTCATGATCTATTGGTTTGGCGTAAGCAACATAATCGTATTGCGCAATATTTGCAAAATAACTAGCATGCATTATTGCTAGTTGCCCATCTTCTAGCCCCATCAAGCCCGCCGGATTCCAGTATCCAGAGTTCACATCATTTGTATTTGCTACTGCGGCATTCGACATTCCTAATGCTGCAGCATCAACACCTATATTCATAAACTCGTTAGAATATTTTCTAACCGCCTGACAGTAGCTAATTGTGGTAAATAAAAGAAAAAAGAATACGTTTTTTTTCAATTTAATTGTTTTTGCAAATATCATATAAAAATCTCTATTAAAAAACGTACTTCCCTTTAACTTATTGTACTAAATTTGTTGCTGATAAAAATTAAAAGTATGAGTATCAAAAAACATATTCCGAATTTCATAACCCTCCTTAATTTATTTTGCGGTTGTATTGCAATAGTAATGGTTGCCGATTTAAAATTTGATTTGGCATTTTACTTTGTGTCATTAGGGATATTTTTTGATTTCTTTGATGGTTATTTTGCTCGAAAATTTAATGTTTCAGGGCCGTTAGGAGTGCAACTAGATTCCTTGGCAGATATGGTAACTAGTGGAGTTGTACCTGGCTTTGTCATGTTTTGTATGTTAAGTTCTGGAAAATATTCTACAAATGTATACTTACCCTATTTAGGTTTTATTATTACTTTAGGTGCTTGTTATCGTTTAGCAAATTTTAATATTGATACGCGACAATCGGATTCATTTATTGGTTTGCCTACGCCTGCTAATACCTTATTTATAGTTAGTTTGCCTTTAGTATCAAATTCTTTTACAGGTAATTTTCTTCATAATCACTTGCTGTTACTTGCAATAACTATATTAAGCGCTTATATAATGAATGCTGAAATTCCATTATTTTCTTTAAAAATAAAAAACTTTAGTTTTCAGAAATATAAATTACAAATTGGTTTTTTAGTGCTATCCCTAATTATGATAGCTACTTTACAGTTTCTTGCGGTTCCATTAATAATTTTAACTTATGTTTTATTGTCAGTCTTAAATAATATTTTTTCTAAAAAGGAGTTATAAAGAAATATTAAGATTTTGATAATCAAGAATTCTATTTCCTAAAACCCTTTGGATTTGTAGTTTTCAATAGTAAATTTATTAAATTATGTCAAAAAAAACTATCCGAAAATCTACACCTCGTAAAAAAACTTCCAATAAAAAAAAGTCAGTTTTATCTTTAGGAATTATTTTAATTTCTGTTTTACTTATTGGATTTCTATATGTTGGCTATCATTATCGATATGCCATTCGGTATTATTTAAGTTCCAAATCAAATAGAATTACTAAAGAAGATAAAGTTTCTAAGGCCCGAATAGTTCAAATATTAAAATCGCATAAAGACCTGACATTTGGTTTTGATGTTTCGCAATTTCAAGGAAATATAAATTGGAAAGAAGTAGATTCAGTTGAAAATAAGTTTCCATTACATTTTGTAATTATTCGTGCTTCTGCAGGTTCCAAAAAGAAAGATTCTCGTTTTTCTGAAAATTGGAGGGAAGCAAAGAAATATAAATTTATTCGTGGCGCATACCATTACTATCGTCCGAATGAAAATTCAATTGAACAAGCAAACAATTTCATCAAAATTGTAAAACTGCGCAAAGGTGATTTACCACCAGTTTTAGATATTGAAAAACTTCCTAGTAACCAATCCATAGATAATTTGAAGATAGGTTTGAGACGTTGGTTGACATTAGTGGATTCTCACTATAAAGTGCGTCCAATTATTTATACGGGCGAGAAATACTACAATGATTTTTTAAAAGACGAGTTTAAAGGTTACACCTTTTGGGTGGCTAATTATAATTTTTTTGTAGAAACTATTAAAGACGATTGGTTGTTTTGGCAGTTTACTGATAAAGTTAGAATTAAAGGGATTGATGAAAATGTAGATATTAATATTTATAATGGTACCCCACAAATGTTGCAGTATCTTACAATTTCTAATTAATTATAGATAATATATTGCATATAATTTCTAGCATTTATAAATAGTATTCTCTCTATAAATTGAACTTTAATAATGATGTATTAAAGTTACTACTTCTGTTGTGTCATTTTTTTAAATAAAAATATAATACACGTTGTTTATCAAATAAATAAGCGTAAATTTATACTATATTATTTTAGTGATAAATAATTTCCAACTATGAACCTTAGTGTTAAAATAGTAGAACCCCTTAGAGCATTCTTACTAGAAGTTGGAGAACTTTCATATTTCACAGGTAATTTTTTTAAAGTAGTTTTCAAGCGTCCTTTTGAATTCAAAGAATTTTTACGTCAATGTTATTATATAGGTAACCGTTCCTTACTATTAGTTGGGGTTACCGGATTTATTATTGGTTTAGTTTTCACCTTACAATCCCGTCCAACTCTTGAACAATTTGGTGCTGCATCCTGGATTCCTTCTATGGTAAGTGTATCTATTATTAGAGAAATTGGACCAATAATTACTGCATTAATTTGTGCCGGAAGAATAGGTTCAGGTATTGGTGCTGAATTAGGTTCTATGCGGGTTACAGAACAAATTGATGCCATGGAAGTTTCAGGTACAAATCCATTTAAATATTTGGTTGTAACAAGAGTTTTGGCGACAACTTTAATGTTACCACTTTTAGTTTTTTTTGGTGATGTAATTGGAATTTACGGTTCTTATTTAGTGGAAAATTTAAAGTCAAATGTTTCTATTGTTTTGTACAGCAATCAGGTAGTACAAATTCTTGAATTTAGTGATGTAATTCCATCTACAATAAAAAGTTTCTTCTTTGGTTTTGCAATTGGAATTGTTGGTTGTTTTAAAGGGTATTATTGTAAAAAAGGAACAGCAGGTGTTGGTAAAGCAGCTAATTTTGCTGTAGTTTATACTTCTATGTTGCTTTTTATTATAGATTTTGTAGCTGTTTTTGTAACCAATATTTTTTACGATTTATGACTCCGATAACCTACATAAAACCCATTATTGAAATTAATGATTTACATAAAAGTTATGGTAATAATAATGTTTTAGATGGTTTTAATTTACATTTAAATGAAGGCGAAAATCTTGTAGTTATGGGTAAATCTGGTTCAGGCAAATCTGTAATGATTAAGTGTTTAATAGGATTAGAAGAAAAAGATAGTGGTTCAATTTTGATTATGGGAAAAGAGATTAGCGAATTAAATCAAGATGAACTTGATGAAATTCGCACCGAAGTTGGATTTCTTTTTCAAGGAAGCGCATTATACGATTCTATGTCAGTTCGCGAAAACCTAGAATTTCCATTAAGACGACATACTAAAAAATTTGGCTTTATAGAAGATACCACTCCTTTAGTTATTGAAGCATTAGAAAGTGTTGGCTTAGCATCTGCTATAAATTTAATGCCAAACGAGTTGTCAGGAGGAATGAAAAGAAGAATTGCTCTGGCTAGGACTTTGATATTAAAACCAAAAATTATTCTTTATGACGAACCAACAACAGGTTTAGATCCAATAACTTCTAAAGAAATAATTGAATTAATGAAATCTATTCAAGAAATTTATAAAACATCATCAATAATAATTACCCACGATATTGATTGTGCTAGAGTAATTTCCAATAGAATGATATTATTGATAGACGGTATAAATTATATAGAAGGAACTTTTGCAGAACTAGAGGTTTGTGAAGATCCAAAAGTAAAAGCATTTTTTAAATAAATAGTAAAATGGAAAAATCAACTAATCAAAAAATCCGACTTGGTATTTTTGTAATTATAGGGACCTTTTTTTTTATTGCTACAATATATTTTATTGGCAATAAGCAAAATATGTTTAATAAAACATGTACCATTAATGCTACTTTCAGTAATATAAATGGATTGCAAGCTGGAAATAACATCAGATTTTCGGGAATTACAGTTGGAACCGTAAAAGATATTATTATTGAAAACGATAGTACTATTATCGTAAATATGATGATTGAAGAAAAGATATTGCCCTATATAAAAAAGGATGCGATTGCCTCAATTGGAACGGATGGTTTGGTAGGGAATATGGTAATTAATATTTCTCCCGGAAAAAAATCTAATGAATCGGTTAAAGCAGGTGACCGAATTCTATCAGAAAATAGAATGTTTACGGATAAAATATTAAAAACATTAAATTCATCTACTAATAACATTCAAATTATTACAGAAAATTTAGCCAATATTACAAATAATATGAATGACGGTAAGGGAACTATCGGAATGCTTCTAAACGATACTATTTTAAGTCAAGATGTTAAGAAAACGGTATATTACTTAAAAATAACTAGTAAAAATGCATCACTATCTATATCTAATTTGAATTCTATTATTACTTCTTTAAATAATAAAAACAATGTGATTGGAGTGTTAAAAGATTCAACAGTTGCTAGTAATATTAAAAAAACCATAACCAATTTAGAAAATTCAAGTGAAAAAATCAATCTAGTTTTAAATAATCTAAACGGAACTGTTACCAATATTAAAGATGGTAAAGGGGCTTTAAATTATTTATCAAATGATCCTAAATTAGTTAAACAAATAGACTCCACAATGATTAATATTAACCAAGCTAGTGAAAGATTGAATGAAAATCTAGAGGCTTTGAAACATAATTTCTTGTTTAGAGGGTATTTTAAAAAACAAGAAAAATTAAAAAAGAGTAGCAAGTGATAAATTAAAAAAACTTATTTTTTTTCGTTCATTTTAGTTTTAAGCACAGTTTTGTATAAAGGCACAAAATAAGAAATTGAATAATTAAATCCCGCACCAAAGTTACCTCCATAGGTTCTGTTAAATCCTGGTATATATAGGTTGTCAAAATTTTCAGGAAGTTTATTAGTTATTAAATTATTCATTCTAAAACTAAATCCAATATAAAAATTTGAAAACATTTCAGCTTTAACTCCAGCGATAACTTCAATCCATTGCGCTGACAAACCATCAAATTTTTCTCCCGATTCTATAGTAGGTTTAGGAAAATAAGTATTGGCATAATATATAGAATAGCTATTTAAAGTTTGGCTAAATGAACTAGCTCCATAGCGCATTCCAACATATATCATGTTGTTCATGCCTAGCCAATTTTCATATGAATTGTAATCAAAACCAACTTTTATGTAGGTTCCTTTGGTGGTGAAATTTAATTGATCGTCTTCAACTGTTTTATTTTCGTTTCCAATTTCAGCCGCTAAATAATGTTTTCTTGTAAATTTAAAATCACCAACTAATTCCAACCCTTTATAATTTTTATCATAAAAAGAACGAGATAATTTGAATAAATCAACGCCAAGACGCAAACCATAGCGCTCGGTTTTAGGTTTAATACTATCTTTTTTTGTGATAGTTGAATCTTTTTCTACTGTTTTCTGTGCGGTAACTAAAAATGAACACAGAACTAAGAATAAACTAAAAGAATATTTGAATGTGGACTTCATTTTCGGTTTCAAGATTTGGTTTTACTATTAAGATGTTTTTAATCCAATTATCAATATCCGCAGTTAAAATATTGGAATTAGTATTAGTTAAGTTAAATAAATATTTATATCCACAGGCTCTTGAAACATAGACTTCTTTTTTTGTATAATTAAAGGTTACTACATCTGCATTTGCGTTAAAAGCGCCAAAATTATTAGTTAAAGTATAGGATGTAGTAGTTGCAGATGGATCTAAAGGAAGAAATATTTTATTTGTATTAGTTAAATAACGCAAAGGATTTGTACTTGCTAATGTGTTATTAAAAACTATTCCCTCGGTCATGCCATTAGCAACTGCTTTTAAATTAGTTACATTTTTAAAAGTTGGTGTAGCAATTAGGCTGTCATAAAATTCAATTACTAATCTTGGAGTAGTGGAAGTGCCAGCGTCACAAATGTCGTCCTTCTCGCAGGATGAGAAAGCGAATGCGACTAATAGTAATAAAAATATTTTTTTCATAAATTTAATATATTCCATTTTAAATACTAAACACTAATTCCTGAGAACTATTAACTACCGAAGTTCCAAAAGTACAACATTTTCAACATGATGCGTTTGTGGAAACATATCTACAGGTCGTACTCGAGTTACTTTGTATTTTTCGTCCATTAAAGCTAAATCTCTTGCTTGAGTAGCGGAGTTACAACTTACATAAACAATTTTCGGAGCATTAGTTTTTAATAACATTTCAACAACATCCTTGTGCATTCCGTCTCGTGGAGGATCGGTGATAATAACATCTGGGGCTCCATGTTGGTTAATAAATTCTTCATTGAATACATTTTTCATATCCCCAACATAAAATTCACAATTGGTAATTTCATTTCGTTTTGCATTCTCTTTAGCATCTGCAATGGCCTCCGGCACAGCTTCAACACCAATTACTTTCTTTGCTTTTTTAGATACAAATTGAGCAATAGTTCCTGTTCCTGTATATAAATCATAAACCACTTCGCTACCTGTTAACCCAGCAAATTCTCTAGTAATTTTGTATAATTCAAAGGCTTGATCCGAATTGGTTTGGTAAAATGATTTGGCGTTGATGCTGAATTGTAAACCTTCCATTTCTTCTAAAATGTAATCCCTTCCTTTGTATAATTTAATATCTTGATCGTATAAAGTATCGTTTGCCTTGCTATTTATTACAAATTGTAAAGATGTTATTTGCGGAAATTTATTATGAATAAAATCCATTAGCAATTCGCGATTTGCTTTATCATTTTCGAAAAATTGAATCAACACCATAATTTCACCTGTAGAAGCAGTACGAATCATTAATGTTCGTAATAAACCTTCGTGATTTCTAGCATTAAAAAAAGTCATATTATTAACTACTGCAAATTCTTTAATGGAATTTCGAATGTCATTAGATGGATCTTCTTGTAAGTGACATTTTTCAATATCTAAAATCTTATCCCACATTCTAGGAATATGAAATCCTAATGCAGGTTTTTTACTTAAGGTTTGGTCTTCCGATTTAATTTCATTTTCATTTAACCAGCGAGTATCCGAAAACCCAAATTCCATTTTATTTCTATAAAACAATTGTTTTTCTGACCCTATAATAGGCTCAAATGCAGGTAATTCTATTTTACCAATCCTTTTTAGATTGTTATATACTTCTTGGTTTTTATAAAATAATTGTTGCTCGTACTTCATATTCTGCCATTTGCAACCTCCACAAGCCCCAAAATGTTTGCAAACAGGCTCAATTCTATTCTCTGAAAAGGAATGAAATTTTATTGCCTTTCCCTCATAATAAGATTTGCGTTTTTTTAATGTTTGCACATCTACCACATCTCCAGGTACAACATTTGGAATGAAAATTACTTGTCCTTCTGGTGCTTTAGCTACCGATACTCCTTTGGCACCAGCGTCTAGTACCGTAACGTTTTCAAAAATAACTTTGTCTGTTTTCTTTTTTCCCATATGGCAAAAATAAGCGTTTGTATTGTTTTTTGGATTGGCTTTTAGAAAAAAATAAGAAATCTTTTGATGTAATAAAGTTTTCGTAATTAGGAAGAATCAAAAAAATAAAATAAATCCCGTTGGGTGTAATAAATTTATGCTACTTTTTACCACATAGGAGAGTCATAGTTTTATAAAAAAAACAAAAGGCGTTTCACTTAATTAAAGATAATCATAGCTATGAGAACCCATAAATTGGGCTTTTTTAATACTTTTTTTTATGATTCTATGCGGTTCATTATATTAATTTATAAATATTTGAACTTTATATTAATTGCACCCATCTGGTTTACTTAATATAAATATTATATTGCCTTCAAGCATTTTTGATAATATTGCTTTAATTGACCTTATTTGTCAAAATGATTACAGTAATTTGCTTGTTAAAACAATTTTTAACTAAGAATCAATAATCAGGTGTTACTAAAAAGAAAATTCCTATTTTTAACGTTTTATATTTAATGCGCTAATGCACTTTATAATAATTAGCATTTCATAATGTATTTTTGAAATTATATGATAAATAAAAAGGGTTTATCTGAAAGAGATATTTGTACAAAATTTATAACTCCTGCGCTTCAAAAAGCTGGATGGGATTTGCATAAGCAAATATTAGAAGAAGTTTTCTTTACGGATGGTAAAATCTACGTTAGAGGTAAATTAACAGCACGTGGGGAGCGGAAACGAGCTGATTACATTCTATATTATCAAGACAATCCTATTGGGGTAATTGAAGCAAAAGATAACAACCATTCTCTTAGAGCAGGAATCCAACAAGCTCTGGGTTATGCAATAACTTTAGATATTCCATGTGTTTTTAGTAGTAATGGGGATGGTTTCCTATTTCATGATAGAACCGTAACAGATGCTACAATTGAAACTGAACTAACTATAGATGAATTTCCTTCTCCTGAGGCTTTATGGGATAAATACAAACAATATAAAGGTATCGTTACTCCAAATGGAGAGAAAATTGCCTTGCAAAAATACTTTTCAGATGGTTCAGGTCGTAAACCTAGATACTACCAACAAATTGCTGTAAACAGGACTGTTGAAGCTATTGCAAATGGGCAAAACAGAATCATTTTGGTAATGGCAACTGGAACTGGAAAAACCTATACTGCTTTTCAAATTATTCATCGACTTTGGAAAAGTGGAGCTAAAAAAAGAATCCTTTTTCTTGCAGATAGAAATGCTTTGATTGACCAAACCAAAAGAGGCGATTTCAAACATTTCAAAGATAAAATGACGGTAGTTAAACACCGAATGATTGACAAAAGTTATGAAATATACTTGGCGTTATATCAAGGTTTAACTGGCTCTGATGAAGAAGCCAACGCATACAAACAATTTTCTCCTGATTTTTTTGATTTGATTGTTATTGATGAGTGTCATAGGGGAAGTGCCAATGAAGAAAGTGCTTGGAGAGAAATACTAACTTATTTTAACAATGCAACACATATTGGTTTAACTGCTACTCCAAGAGAAACTAAAGAAACAAGTAACACCGAATATTTTGGAGAACCTGTTTACACCTATTCTCTAAAACAAGGAATTGATGACGGCTTTCTAGCTCCGTACAAAGTGATTCGTGTGGCTTTGAATGTAGATTCCGAAGGGTATCGACCACAACAAGGGAAAACCGACAAAGATGGAGTTGAGATTGAAGACCGTATCTACAACCGTAAAGATTTTGACAGGAAACTGGTTATTGATGAAAGAACAGACATTATTGCTCAAAAAGTAACGGAATACCTAAAAGGACTAGACCGCTTTGCAAAAACTATTATTTTCTGTGTTGATATTGACCACGCTGAACGGATGCGAAATGCCATTTCCAGACACAATGCCGATTTGGTTGCTGAAAATTACAAATATGTAATGCAAATTACGGGTGATAATGATGAAGGTAAAAGGGAACTAGATAACTTTATCAATCCCGAAGAAAAATATCCTGTTATTGCCACCACTTCTGAATTAATGACAACTGGTGTTGATGCCCAAACCTGTAAAGTAATTGTATTGGATGCCAATATTAATTCCATGACCAAATTCAAGCAAATTGTGGGGCGTGGTACCCGAATAAATGAAGAATTTGACAAATTGTATTTTACGATTTTAGATTTCAGAAATGCTACTGATAATTTTGCTGACCCTGCTTTTGATGGAGACCCACTTCGGGTGAAACCTATTACTGAAGATGTTGATTTGACTGATATTGAGGAGGAAGAAGAGCAAGATGAAACGCCTATTATAGATGAAGTAACAGGTGTTGAAATCATTATAGAAAAACCTGCAATTAGAAATCCTGTAGAAGAACCGCAAACAGAATATGTGAATAGACCCAAACAATACATTAACGGTGTTAATGTTTCTGTTTTAGTTTCCAGAGAGTTGTTTTTTGATTCTAATGGCAAACCAATAACTATAAGCTTAAAAGACCATACCAAAGAAATCATCAAAGGTAAATACGCTTCGTTGGAAGACTTTCTTTTGACTTGGAACCATGCAGACAAAAAAGAAGCTATCATAAAAGAATTACAAGAACAAGGCGTTATGGTGGAAGCTCTTTATGAAGCTGTAGATAAACAAGTAGATTTGTTTGATTTGATTTGCCACGTTGCTTACGACCAACCACCATTAACTAGAAAAGAACGAGCCAATAACGTTAAGAAACGTAATTATTTTACCAAGTATGGTGACCAAGCTCGAAAAGTTTTGGAAACCTTATTGGATAAATATGCCGATGAAGGCGTTGAAAACATTGAAAGTATTGAAGTATTAAGGGTGAAACCTTTTGATGAATATGGTTCTCCAATTGAAATTATAAGTCATTTTGGGAATAAGCAACATTATTTGGATGCAGTGAAAGAATTAGAAACCGAATTATACAAACAAGCATAGATGTGTATCATATCCGATAAAATCAAGTTTTGCACTTGTGCTAATGGTCCTGTTGAAAACCTTAAACATTATTGGATTCTATACCGATTTGTTAAAGACAAAGAAGAGTATTGTATGGGAGAACCAATGATGCCAACAAGCATGTTGGATTCAAGTTTTGAAGAAAACCAGAACACATTATTAAATCGGTTAAATGAACCTGATGCTTTTGATGTTCCGCTAACGTTTAAAACAAAAGACCTTCTAGAGATTGTTATTAATAATAATGCTCCCAATTTTCACGAACCATTCATTTATTCTTTTAAATTTAAAAAGGGAAAATGGGAAGCAGAAGAAACGGACCCCTTTGAAATTATGAATCATTTTGACGAAGAAAATTCAGGAAAAATAAAAAGTGCATTAAGAAGAAATACAAAATAAATGGAAAACGAATTTTAATAATCATAAATTTTACTGACGGCATCAAAAAAGGCAAAACCTATTCGCTGGCATAAAAAAATTAAATGAGAATTAAAATTAAGAATTAAAATTAAAAACCTATTTATTTTCAGGCAATTACAGAATAATTAAACAACAATTAAAATAATAAAAAACACCAATGTCCAACATTTCCTCTATACTAAAAAGCATACAAACCATCATGTGGCAAGACACTGGTCTTAACGGTGATGCCCAACGCATTGAACAACTCGGTTGGATGCTTTTCTTAAAGATATTCTCTGATAAAGACAAAGAACTTGAATTGCTAGATGATAATTACACTTCACCAATTCCTGATTTGTTTCATTGGGTAAAAGCCAAAGGCAATTGGGCTGGAGATGATGAAGGAATGACTGGCGATGAATTATTAGAATTTGTTGACCGCCAATTGTTTCCTGCTTTGCGTAACATTGATGTAAGCACAGGCAACCGTAGAGCTTTGATTGTTCGAGAAGTTTTTGAAGGCAACAACAACTACATGAAAAGTGGTATCAACATTCGTAAAGTGTTGAATAAGCTGAATGAAATGGACTTTAATATTGCCAAAGACCGTCATGCTTTCGGCGAACTGTACGAAAGCATTTTGAAAGGTTTACAAAGTGCTGGTAAAAGTGGAGAGTTTTATACACCACGTGCCATTACTTCGTTTATTACCGAAATGATTAACCCTCAATTGGGTGAAAAAATATTAGACCCTGCGTGTGGAACAGGAGGTTATTTGACTTGTGCCATTGAACATTTAAAATTGCAAGCCAATAGTATTGAAGAAAGCAAAAGTATTGGTGAAAACATTATAGGTTGGGAATACAAACCATTGCCTTATTTGTTAGCAACAACCAACTTGATTTTGCACGATATGGAAGTGCCTAACATTCGTTTTGGTGATGCCTTAGACCAACCGTTGAGCAACTTTACAGAGAAACACCGTGTTAATGCTATTTTAGCAAACCCACCATTTGGAGGGATTGTAGCTAACAATAACGAAAACAACTTTCCACAAAACTTTAGAACCAAAGAAAGTGCCGATTTATTCCTGATTTTAATGATACACTTGTTAAAACAAGGCGGTCGTGCCGGAATTGTTTTGCCCGATGGTTCGCTAACTGGCGATGGTGTAAAACAACGGGTACGACAAAAACTATTGGAAGATTGCAACCTGCACACCATTATAAGATTACCAAACTCTGTTTTTCAACCGTATGCAACGGTAGCAACTAATTTATTGTTTTTTACCAAAGGAACTCCTACCAAAGAAATTTGGTATTACGAACATAAGTTACCCGATGGACAAAAAGCATATAATAAAACCAAACCGATACAAGCAAAAGAATTTGACCCCATAAAAACATGGTGGACAGACCGCAAAGAAAGTGATATTGCTTGGAAAGTACCCATGCAAACCATCATAGACCGTAATTATGATTTGGATATTAAAAACCCAACCAAACAAGAAGAAACGCACGAATACAATAGTGTGGAAATAATGGATTTGTTGCACACTTCTTTTGATAAAAGCAATAGTTTATTAGATCAACTGAAAAATGCAGTGAAATGAATTTTGAACAATTAGTAAAACAAATTGAAAATGTACATTCCGAATTACAGCATTTTGCAGTTCGACAGGTAAACAACTCCCTGACGATGCGTAATATTCTGATAGGATATTACATTGTAGAATACGAACAAAACGGATTAGACAGAGCCAATTATGGAGCCAATACAATACGCCTCTTAGCCGAAAGGTTAAAGCAGATTAAAGGGATTTCTGCAACCCAACTTTACCGCTTTCGTGATTTTTATAGTACCTATCCTGCAATATTCTCGACAGTGTCGATAAAATTACAATCTGCTGATTTTAAATTAAATACAATTTTACCGACAGTGTCGGGAAAATTGATAACACACAAAGCAAATGAATTTTCATTTGAACCTGAAGTGTTACTAAGCAATTTAAGTTTTTCGCATTTCGTTGAATTACTCAATATTGATGAGGAACTGAAACGTTCTTTTTATGAAGTACAATCTATAAAAAATAATTGGAGTGCAAGAGAATTAAATAGAGCTATAAATACCATGCTCTTTGAACGAACAGGATTATCAAGCGATAAAGAATTGGTACTTTCCAATTTTAAAACCGATTCGACCAACTCTATTCTTGAAGTAGTAAAAAACCCCTATTTTTTAGAATTTATAGGACTAGAAGAAAAGCCAAGCTATAATGAAACCGATTTAGAGACAGCTATTACCAATCATTTACAAGAATTTTTGACCGAATTAGGACGTGGTTTTTGTTTTGAAGCACGACAAAAAAGAATCACTTTTGACAACAAACATTATCGTATTGATTTAGTTTTTTACCATCGAATATTAAAATGCCATATTTTAATAGACTTGAAAATTGGTAGTTTTGACCATGCCGATGCAGGACAAATGAACATGTACTTGAACTATTTTTCTAAAAACGAAAAAACGGATGGCGATAATCCACCTGTAGGAATCATATTGTGTGCCGATAAAAACGATGCTTTAGTAGAATATACCACCACAGGATTGTCTAACGAAGTGTTTGTTTCTAAATACATGGTACAACTGCCAAGTAAAGCAGAGCTAGAAAGCTTTATCAGTAGAGAGTTAAACCAACTAAAAAAGCACGAGGAATAATGAGTTGGAAAAAAGTAAAATTAGGAGATTTATGCACCATTGAAAAAGGTAAAACGGGTATTCAAAAAGCAATTTCTGGCGAATATCCTTTGGTGGTAACTGCGGAAGATAGGAAGTCACATAACGAATATCAATTTGATGATGAAGCTGTAATCATACCTTTAGTATCAGGAACTGGACATGGTCATGCCAGCATTAAAAGATTGCATTTTCAATCTGGAAAATTTGCTTTAGGTACTATACTTTGTGCAGTTATTCCTAAAGATAAAAGTGTTTTAAACGCTGAATATCTTTTCCGCTTTCTTAATCTAAATAAAGAACGAGAATTGGTTGATAGAATGAAAGGAATGGCAAATGTAACCTTGCCTATCAAAGAAATAGCAAAAATTGAAATTCCTCTGCCAAGTTTAGAAGAACAAATTGTATTTGTTGAAAAATATGGTTTACTTGAAACTGATAGTGATGATATTTCCTATGAACTAGATTACCAACTCAATCTAATCAAGCAACTACGTCAGGCATTTTTGCGTGAAGCGATGCAAGGGGAATTAGTAAAAAGCACAAATACCAAAGAAACAGGACAACAACTATTAGCAAAAATAAAAGCCGAGAAAGCCCAACTCATTTCAGAGAAAAAACTAAAAAAAGAAAAAGAGTCACCACCAATTACTGAAGATGAAATTCCTTTTGAAATTCCAGAGCATTGGGCTTGGTGTAGGTTGGGAGAGATTTGTACAAAAGTGACAGATGGTTTTCATCATACACCTAAAAAATTAAAAGAAGGTAAAATATATATTTCTCCGAAGCATTTAAAAAACAACTCTATAAATTGGTCTTCTTGTGATTATATCTCAGAAATTGACCATAATTATTTAGTAAAGAAAACTTCTCCAAGAAAAGGTGAAATACTTATTGCAAACAGAGGTACTGTTGGTGTTCCTGCATTAATAGATATTGACGAAGAATTTAGTTTTCAAAATTTAGCGCTAATAGGTTTTAATCAATCATTTTTAAATAATAAATTTATTTTCTTTTATTTAATAAAAAGTATTGATGAAATTGTAGAAAAATTTGTTAATGGAGGTTTACAACCTATGTTAAGCAATGTTGTATTAAGAACAATTCCTATTCCACTTCCACCACTACACGAGCAAGAGCAAATTGTAGCCAAGATAGAGGATTTGATGGCGTTTTGTGAGGATTTAGAACTAAGTATAAAAGAAAGCCAAGGGTATAATGAAATGTTGTTGCAACAGGTTCTAAGAGAGGCGTTGCAGGTTTAAAAGATAATTATGAGAAAGAAAAAAGATAAATTGATTTATTCTTAATGGAATGAATTTAGGTATTCAATGTATGAAAAAAAATCAATAAGTCAATATGATTTTGAAAAGTACATAAATCTACTAGCTTCAGGTGGATTGGCTATAATAATAGCTTTTTTGACAAAATTGTGGATATTGTAAATCAACAATTCGATTACAAATATAAAAAAAAATCAAAGTATGGTTCACTTATGCTTGCTCAGAGGCATTAACGTTTCAGGACATAATATGATTAAAATGGAGATGTTAAAATCTGCATTAGAAGGCATTGGATTTACTAATGTGGTTACCTATATTCAATCTGGAAACGTTTTTGTTTCTACTCCAGAGGAAAGTCCAAGTAAAGTTGGATTTCTAATCAAACAAGAAATCTATAAAACTTTTGGGCATGATGTTCCAGTAGTTGTGATTGGGAAAGTCGATCTAGAAACTTGCTTATTATCCAATCCATTCTTAAAAGAAAAAGAAGTAGACACCAAGAAATTATATGTTTCTTTTGTTTCTATGGCGTTAAAAAGTGACCGAATCCATGACTTAAAAATAAGTAATATTAAACCCGATGAGGTTCATATTGATGGGAGTAGAATTTATATAAAATATGCTTTTTCTCCTGCTAAAACTAGATTAGATAACAACTATATAGAGAAGAAATTAAATGTTGTTTCAACTATTCGTAATTGGAATACAGTAAATAAATTATTGGAGTTATACGAAACTAATTAGTATCTTTATTTATCTCAAATAATAATTTAAAAATTGAAAAAAACAAATTCCCTAAAGCGCTTTTGGAAAATTCTAGGACCCGGATTAATAACTGGTGCTAGCGATGATGATCCATCCGGAATAGCAACCTATTCTCAAGCAGGTGCCGCTTTCGGCTTAGCAACCCTATGGACTTCTATAATAGCCTTTCCTCTTATGGCAGCCATTCAGCAAATGTGTGCCAAAATTGGATTAGTTACTTCGCAAGGACTTACAGGAGCTCTTAAGAAAAACTATCCTAGACCTGTTTTATATTTAATGTTACTGTTTAGTTTTCCTGCAATTGTTATGAATATTGGAGCTGATATTGCTGGGATGGGAGCTGTTGGGAATTTACTTTTTCCTAAAATTGAAGCTACTTATTTTAGCGTGATATTTACTATTCTATTGTTGTTTTTAATTGTCTATTTGCCTTACCAAAAGATTGCCGCAACCTTAAAATATTTGTGCATTGTGCTTTTGGTTTATTTAATAGTTCCCTTTTTATGTCATCAAGATTGGTTGGATATTGCTAAAAATACGTTAGTTCCAACTATTCACTTCAACAAAGAATTTATTAGTGTATTGGTTGGAATTCTTGGAACTACAATATCTCCTTATTTGTTTTTTTGGCAAGCCTCTATGGAAGTTGAAGAAATGAGTCATAAAAAAAAGCATCTAATTGTAAATAAAAAAATCATACACGATATGAAGCAAGATGTTGATTTTGGAATGTCTTTTTCGGGAGTTGTTATGTTTTTTATCATTTTAACTACAGGTACAGTTTTGTATAAAGCTGGTATTCATCAAATTGACACAGTAGAGCAAGCTGCAGTTGCACTAAAACCAATTGCGGGAGATTTTGCTTATTTATTATTTGCAATTGGGGTAATCGGAACAGGACTTTTAGCAATACCCGTATTAAGTGGTTCATTATCTTATATTATCACTGAGACTTTTGGTTGGGAGCAAGGTTTGGATAAGAAATTTCATGAAGCCAAAGCATTCTATATTGTTATGGCAATATCCTTAATTTTAGGATTGTCTTTAAACTATATTGGCATTTCACCAGTTAAAGCTTTAATTTATACAGCGATACTTTATGGTCTGACTGCTCCAGTTTTAATAGCTATTATTTTGCATATTTCTAATAATAAAAAAGTAATGGGTGAATTTACAAATAATACAAAATCTAATATTTTAGGATTTGCAACTTTGATTATAATGACCGCTGCATCCGTTGTTTTGATTTACTTACAAATAGCAAGTGATTAATTTAAGATTATTGAATATTTAATCATTTTTTGAACTGAATTTTTCGATTATCGCAATATAATTTTATATTTTTGCTTCAAAGGATGATTTCTCTCCAAAAGTAGGAATGGCTGTTTTTCTTAAATAAACCTGTTTTAATCAGGTAAAAACAAAATAAATATGTCAGTTTTAGAAAAAATGAGTTCTGCTGAGGCTATTGCATTAGAGGATAAATATGGGGCTCACAATTACCACCCGCTTCCCGTAGTGCTTAGTAAAGGGAAAGGAGTATATGTTTGGGATGTAGAAGGTAAGAAATATTATGATTTTTTATCTGCTTATTCTGCTGTAAACCAAGGGCATTGTCATCCAAAAATTGTGAATGCTATGATTGAGCAAGCGCAAACTTTAACGCTTACTTCACGTGCATTTTACAATGATAAATTAGGTGTTTACGAAGAATATGTAACTAATTATTTTGGTTTCGATAAAGTTTTACCAATGAATACTGGTGCTGAAGCGGTTGAGACTGCTTTGAAATTATGTAGAAAATGGGCATATGAAAAAAAAGGAATTCCTGAAAATGAAGCTCAAATTATTGTTTGTGACGGAAATTTTCATGGAAGAACTACTACCATAATTTCGTTTTCTAATGATGAAAACGCGAGAAAGAATTTTGGCCCATATACCGAAGGTTTTATTAAAATTCCTTATGATGATGTAGATGCATTAGAAAATGCGCTTAAATCAAATAAAAACATTGCTGGTTTTCTAGTGGAACCTATTCAAGGTGAAGCCGGTGTGTATGTTCCTGCCGAGGATTATTTGGCAAAAGCCAAAGCGCTTTGCTTGGCAAATAATGTTTTGTTTATTGCGGATGAAGTGCAAACAGGAATTGCAAGAACAGGTTCTATTTTAGCTGTATGTGGTAATTGTACTTGTGAAAATGCTTGCGAAAAACAAGCTACTTATGTGACTCCAGATATATTAATACTCGGAAAAGCACTATCTGGTGGTGCTTATCCTGTTTCTGCAGTTTTAGCAAATGACGCTATTATGAATGTAATTAAGCCGGGACAACACGGATCAACTTTTGGTGGTAATCCAATTGCAGGAGCAGTCGCAATTGCCGCTTTAGATGTTGTAAACGAAGAAAACTTATCGCAAAATGCACGTAAGCTTGGAAAGATATTCCGTGAGAAAATAGGAGAATTCATAAAAACTTCTTCTATAGCAACATTAGTTCGTGGCAAAGGATTGCTTAATGCTATTGTAATTAATGATACAGAAGAAAGTGATACGGCTTGGAATATTTGCATGGCTTTAAGAGATAATGGCTTATTAGCGAAGCCAACCCATGGTAATATCATTCGTTTTGCGCCGCCTTTAGTAATGAACGAAGAACAATTATTAGATTGTGTTTCTATTATTATTAAAACTTTAAAGCAATTTGAATAAATAAAAGCATAAAAAAACCTTCTTGTTGAACATGCCCCAAAAAGTTAGACGCTATTTGGGGCATTTTTTATGGAAAGAAAAGTTAAGTATGATTACGCATTTAAAGAAGGATGTGTAAAATTAGTATTAGAAGAGCACCGTTCTTATGGAT
>CAILWV010000014.1 GCA_903838055.1 uncultured Bacteroidota bacterium
CGGCGACCACCGAGATCTACACATAGAGGCACACTCTTTCCCTACACGACGCTCTTCCGATCTAGAATATAATATCATAATTAACGTTTATTCGTGAGAATTGACTGTTTAATAAAATCGTTGAGTGCAATTCTTTTAATACCTGATGAGAAGGATGCCCATATTTGTTACCGTAACCAAAATTGCATACGGTAACTAAATGATTTTCAAAACGATTAATATTTTTTCCAATGTTTAATTCTACAAATGAAGTAAAGTCCCAATTCTTTGAAGAACCATGATGAGGTATTTGAACTACATGAACATTTAATAATTTATCTTTAAATGCTTGAGGAAAATTGATTGGGTTGTTATTTGGGTTAATTGATATATCACCCAATAAAAGCGTTCCTAACATTGATCTTATATTATCATTATTAAAATGATATTCCTTGTAAAAACGGTTATAATAACGATATTTATTTCTAACATAATTTAATTCACAATCGGGATAAATTTCTCCGCTCAAGTGTTTAAAATTAATTGGTCCATGAAGAAGAACTAGCCCATGAGAATTGATCTCGCCAATACAATCCGTATAACATTTATGAGTTTTTTTTCGATTGTTGGCAACAATACTTTTTATATCTTCAAGCGATAAAACTTCCGTTATTTTTTTATTTAACGTCTTTTTTAAGCAAGAATGTAATTTTTCTATTGCAGCTTCATTAACATCTTTCACATAGGTTGTAAATTCCCAGTTTTTTTTGATAAAAAATTGTAAGTTGTTTTCATAAACTGAAACGTTTGCTTCATCAGATAATTCATCATTGTCACTAATACTTCCTTGTGGATAAATATTTTCGAACTTATCATTATTGCTGTCATAACCAAAATATTCTATTTCGGTTTTACTATCAGGTTTAATATAAAACTGTTTTGTTTTTTCACTGTTACTATTAATAAACTTGTTAGGACTATCAATAAATGAAATATATTCGTCAATTGTTAAGTTATTTTCAGGGTCATTATCATTCGAAATTGAAGTTAAAAAGAATTGCCTATGCTCTTTTTTGATATAGGGTAAAATAATATTTTTCACATTGAACTCTGTCAAAAGTCGCTTTAGTCCTGATACGTGGTCGTAGTCTAAGTGAGATATAAATAACAATTCGATTTCGTTGTTATTTCGCTGAAAATAATATCTTCTATTCTTAAAATGATTTATTTCATTATTCAACGATTGATTGTTTCCAGCAATAAAAGGACTAGTTCCACAATCATAAACAACTGTAAAAACCTCTCTGGTATCTTGCAGCCAAATTTGTCCGCCATAAAACGAACCTTGTCCTGCTTTAAAAAAAGTAAATTTAGATCTCATTTTATTCTTCAATTATAATTTTTACAATATTTCTACAAAAAGCATCATTATTAATAAGATTTTGAAGAGTAGTTTGAAAATTTCTAAGTTCTCTTTCTTCAAGTAGTTTTTGTTGAGAAGTCTTTCCAATATGACCTTTTCGCATAAACATTTCAACTGCTTTATCTATACCACCTAAAGTCGTGGGCATATCATAAAGTTTTAATATCTCCTTGCTATCATTGTCGTAAGTAACAAACACAGGGAAATTTCTGCTAGCAGTTTCAAATTGAATCTCTTTTAATGTTTTTGCCCTAAAATAGACAGCAGCTCGTTTTTTAATATCTGCGTCAAGGTCTTTAGGAATAACAATGTTTAGTTCAAATTTTTTAAAACTTGTCCCATCTAAAACAATATCCGATTTCGAATAGATTGATTCACAAACAATAGAAACAAAATTGTAAAAATATCCGATTGCAAGTACTGTAGAAGGTAACATGCCTAATTCACCAAGTGTTATTTTCTCGTCAATTGTTTTACAAATTCTTTCAATCTCATTGTTTAATGAAATTGAATTTGAAAGTGGAATAGTTTTTTCAAATTGAGGAACAGTAATCCCTAATAAGTCTGTTGGAAGTTTTGCTCCGATTTCCTGAATTACAAATGCACGAGAAGGTCCAATTCGTCCAAGAAAAAGACCGAATTCAAAAATAACATTGTCTCTAGGTGTATCAAACGTATTATCTCTAATAGTCGAAAAATCATCTTTTGTAGCAACAAGAATTCCAAAGTCAAATAGACTAGCTTCTTTCAGTAGTGTATATAGAAAACTCTCATTAAATTTAAAAATATCATCAGTCCACAAGTAACATTCATATTTTACTGCAAGTTGTGATTTTATATATTCTGCAATTTCGAGTCCTTCTTTGGAAGAACCAATAAATATCCTATTTTTCATTATCCATAAATTATATTTTCATCAATTCTTTTAAATTGTCTTCTTAATTCTTCTGTAATGTCTTCAATAAGTTCATCCAGTTCGAGTTTTAATTTTTTAAGTTCAACAACTTTGCCTTCACTAGTTCCAAATACATTCTCTTTACCATTAGGAGACATTAAACTTTCTCTGTAAATCTTGTTAGTAATTACCTTATCAAGCTGTTTAGACCCTTCATTTAATAATAATAGTTCTTGATATTTAGGTTTGTTTAATAAGTTATTGTCCATTGCATATACGACACTTGTAATTTCAAAGCTTGATAATTTGATTTCATAGTCAGCGTCAACTTTGAGTGTTTTTAAAAGCCTAACTAATTTTGTAAGACCGCCTGACACAAGGTTATTCTTTGCTTTTACATTAGCAATATGCATGAAAGGATAATCTTTTTGTCTCGAATGATTGTCTTTGTCGTAAAGGTGAACGCCTCGATATTTTTCATTAGAAGTGGTTTGGTAATCTAGAGTATTTACCCAATTAGCAGGAACTACATCAACTTTTCTTTTTGGATTTGTTGGAAAAACTTGAATTGATTTTGCTTTGGAATTATCAACTTGATTATATGTTGAATTTAAAACCCTATAACATTCTTGTCTTAGTTCTCTTAAATCAGCTAGAGGATCACCATTATAAGGATTAGAAGATGTTAGAGGATGTTCCATACTATGATACTTTTCCGTAAACACAAGTATATCAATATCACTATGAAGTTTTATATGCGTATCAGTTTCTACTGAACCTTGGTGGCGATATTCAACGGTTATCCCTTTGCTGTTAAGACCTTTAGTTAAGTTGTTTCTTATATTTTCAGAAGCTAAGTATGTGTTTCTAGTGTAACTTGAATCAATTGCACTCATTGATTCAAGCGCATACTTTACACTTTCACTGATTTTAATATCTGAAAAAGATTCTGATAATACAGCTTTTTGTAATTGGTCATCGATTCTTCTTTTTTTTATTTTTTCAAGTCTTAAAGGATAATTTTTTTTCATTACTTATGTTATTTGTTATTAATCATTTTATTAATCTTTTCAATATTTTTTTAATTTAACACAATGAATGTGAAAAGAATCAAATATGATTAACTATTGAATCTTAATTTTTCGATATTTTTTTTTGTTGAAATAATTGACAAATTCTTTTACTTACACACCCCGCAACTACCACTATTTTTAGCGCAGTGTTTGCAGTATTTGCAATTTTTGCAAGCGTTGCAGTCTTTTGAACCGGTCCATTTTCTGCCTACAGTGTAGTAGGTTGTCGCTCCTATAGTTGTTAGGATTAGGATTGCTGAGATTAGGATTGATTTTTTCATAATTATTTAATTGCATTTGTATGGATCTGGGTTACCTGTTGCAGGTACTGTATTATTGTCGTAACATAGATTTAACTCTGATGAAGTGATGGTTTGTTTGGTCAGATTAACCGATAGACCTCTGTTGCTTTCTGGTGCTGATAATGATTTGTTTTGATTTGCAGGGATATTGTTGAAGGTTAGATATTCTGTTGTGTAAATACCTCCATTTTCTTTTATGTAATCTATTGCTACAGTGATATGATCTATGGTATAGTCGGTATTGTTGGTTACTATTACATCTAGATTGGAAATGCCTCCGAAAGTGCTGACGGAATATTGGTTTGTTGTAACCTGAACTAAACTTGTAATGTTGTTTCTTGTTTGCCTTTGAATTAAATCATCTGCCGGAATGCTTGTTTCTTGATTATCATTGCTGCATTCTGAAATAAATGTGCTTCCAATTGCTACAGATGCAATTAAAAAGATTCCTATAAGTAAGTATTTTAAGAAACTTTTTTTTCGAGGTTTTATGAATTCGTTTTTTGGTGAATTATATATGGGAGGAGGTATGGTTAGAAGAATTATTTTTAACTCATCTATTTCTCCTGCTTTTTTCCAGTCATTCATGTCTTCTGACCAAACAGAGGTATCTTTGGTAATTTTTTGTTCTTTAAGTTGTTCTTTGGTAAATGGACCGATGCTTTCTTGACCGTTGTGTAGGTAGTATTTTTTCATTTAAATTGTTAACTTTTATTTGAGTTTACAATTTTAGATTATTTAAAATGATTTGTTTTACGGTATTTTGATGTTATTATTACGGCTTTTTTATTAATCGATTGAATTATCTATTCTTTTGGTTAGGGTTTCTTTTATTATGTTTAGGAATTTGGTGCGGTTTGTTTTTCGGATTCTAATTTCTAGAAAGACTATGTGGTATTGTCCTAGGTCGATTTTTTATATTTGTTCAAAGAATTCTACTACGTCTTTTTAGGTAAAATTGAATGTGCCCTCGTTATATAAGCTTAAAATAATACTATTAATGCTACGTTTTCATCAGTTCCTTTTTGTATTGCTAATAGCCACGTTAAGGGAATCGCTTGGTAACAGTGATTTAATTTTTTAAGTTAATTTAACTCGGATTGCAAACCCGAGCTATCAGGTTAAGAGACTTTGGAGAGCAGGTTTGTGGGGGGGGGGTGATATAAAATATATTCGCTTTTATTTAATTCATTCTTTCATTAATACTGTCAAACCTATCATTAAATTGGCAACTTTAGTTTTTGTTCTGTCAAGATTGTGAGGCATATACCAGCCTCGATTTCTATAGTTATTCCATGTCTGTTCAATTTCTTCGCCATAGGTAAGCCTTAATCCAGGTCCAATTTTATCTCCTTTTTTTGATGTGTTGTTTTCATCAACTAATTCTAGTCCAACACATACACCATCTTCAAGAAAAGGAATTTTCTTGTCTTTTAAATCTAAAACATATTGATATGTTTTATTCTTAGGACTAATAATAATATCTTCACTTAAAAGATTATAATCAGGGATATTTTCAGTTTTATTATAGGAATATATCTTGACCCTATATTTTGCTATAAAATTTGCTTTTGTATTGTTTCTAAAATATAATTTTATTGATTTAATTCTGCCAAGTTCTTTTCGTTCGTTTTTCATAAGATAAGCTACTTCATCTCCTATGAGATAAAAAGAATTTATATTTCCTTCTTTTTTTTCCGATAAAATATAATCTTTATTATAATCAACTTTATTCTGCGCAATAATAACTTCTTCTAGTTTATTTTCTTGTGGTAATAATTTAATGTCTAAATTATAATTTTTACTTTCTGTGAATTGATTTAGTTTAATATATTTTGATTTGTAACCAACGTAAGTCACCTTGATAGAATCTTTTAAATGTCCTTTCAAATTAAGCGAGTATTCACCATTCAAGTTAGAATTTGTACCACCAAAAACTTTCAAAAAAGTTATGTTTGCAAGTTGTAATTTCTCGTTTGTAATACTGTCGTTTATTGAGCCAGATATTGATTGACCTAATACTAAAGCAGGAATAAAAATCACTAAAAATTGAATTTTTAATTTCATAGATGAATTAATTTATTTGTCATAATTATAAAAAAGGTATTTATTTTATTTAATAAATATTATAATAAAAAAATTAAAGCACTCATTTATAAAAAAAATGAGTGCTTTTGATTAAATTACTAAGGAGTAACCCCATTTGGACATACTATCCTTTCATATGTATCCCATTGGAATAAACCAAAAAGTGCAGAATGAAATGTGTGTGTACCAATGCACCCATCAGCCCAAACATGAACAAACTGGGCAACAATTTTTGCATTTGATGATGTTGCGAATACCTCTGCTATATCTGCATCGCTTGCCATAATTCCTTGTTCTATATCTTGGGTGACTTTAATAAGATCAAATTTATTTGTTTCAATATATTTGTTAAGTTGGTCTATATTATTAATAACTTGAATTTCATTTGTTTCAATATCTATTTTAGTCATTTTGTAATCAACTCTGTCAACATCTACAAAGTAAAGAAAAACATTCGTTTCCTTATTTGTCAAAATGTATCCTCTTGCTATTGTCTCCTCTCCAATAAAAACCTCGGTAACTATAAGGTCTTGGTATTCTATAGATTTTGAAGCTATAGATGATGGTTTGATTACTTTAGACTCGATTGATTTACCTATTGAAAATTCTTTCTTATAGAACAATTTCAAATAATTTGAAATTTTTGCATTTTCCCTAATATCTTTTCTTGTGTCGTCCTCTTTTGAACAAGATATAAATCCAAAAAAAGTAATTAAAGTAATTATTATTAAACGCGATATGATATTTTTTTTCATAATTTAAAATTTTAGATGTTTAATTGCATTCCTTAAATGCTTTGGAAAACAAATAAATATTTTGAGTTGCATTTTTATGGTTAGTTTTATACTTAATTTCATTTAATAACAAACCCTTAAAATAAATGAAATTCATTTATTGTCACTTTTAAGATGGTAAGCCTCTATTTTACCTTGTATATATTTTTAATTAATTTAAATTTATTTTTTTATGCCTAATTTCAAACTTTACTATTTAGTATAAAGTATTACGTTTATTTGCTAAATATGATATTTAACGTATATTATAAACTTTTTTTAATTTACAATTTTAGAATATTTAAAATGTATTGTTTTACGGTATTTTGGAGTTTTTATTACGGTTTTTTTGTAGTGTGGCTTCGAGAGCTATTAGATATTTTAAGTTTAGTAAATAAGCTATGAGATTGTTTTATAAAAAAATACGTAAAGTTGGGAGACGCAGGCTTAATTGGGCTTTTACTAATTTTTATTTTGCGTAGCAAAATAAAATATTTAGTCAAACTTTGGCGGTAAACTGCTATTATTACCAAAAGTTAATTATTTTTTTGGGTTGTTTGGTTTTAATGTTGGATGTTTTGGTTTTGTTTCGGGATTTACATAATGTCTTCTGTCGTCGGTGCCGTCTTCTTTTTTTGGTTTTGGTCCTGGATTGATTGCTTGAGTGTTCATGGGTTTTCGTTATTAGTTTATTGAAAATTTATATGACATTTTCATAAGCTTGTGTTGCTTTTTTTAATGTGTCTGCTAATTCAAAAATCGAGTCTAAAGTTTGTAGTTCTACTTTTGTTTCTTTTTTTAGTTCGTCAAAAATGCCAATGTATTTTTTACTGGAGTTGAAGTACAAACGACATAAGGGTTTACGATTGTTATCGTCTAATAGGATTGCAAAATAGCTTTGGTTATCGCGATAGTGAATCCGATTTACAGGAACATTTTGACGCAAGATTGTTTTTATAATTAAAAAGGCTTCTAGTTCTTCTTCGGTGGTTACAATCTTATTTGCATTTTCTGCACTTTCTTCCAATTCTTCTGCCGCGATTTGTTTTTCTGCCTCATTTTCTTTGGTTAATGCCGATTTTAGTCGTTCGGTAATTAAATCGGAAATGTGGTGTTGCATTGCTCTTTTGGTCAAACTGGTGAATTGTTCCAAAATTTTAGAGGTTATCATGTTGGGATAAACTTGTTTGGTAAAATGCTTGACTAATTCTGCCGAGGGGTTGTTTACTTCTGCCTGAAAAAGTTGTTTCAATTCGTTCATGTATTTCAGTTCCGATGCATTGTTTATAATGGAATCGGCATCGAAATTGGCTTTATGAAACTTCTTTATTTCCTCAATATGGCTGTCTTTTAAATCGGTTAGGTTGATTTCCAAAAATGGTTTTTCGTCCATAATATTTGGTTGTACTAAGTCGGAATAAAATCGAAAAACAATTCCATTTGTTAGTATGCCGAATTTGGCTTTACTTACATGGAAGTAACGCAGTAGTTGCCCATCGTGCAGGTCGAGGTTTTTATTCCAGTGTTTGCACTCGATTAAGATGGTTGGTTTGTTGTCTCTAAAGATGGCGTAGTCTATTTTCTCTCCTTTTTTGGTGCCAATATCTGTGATGTATTCTGGAACGACTTCCAATGGATTAAAAACATCGTATCCTAAGCTTTGAAGAAAAGGCATAACAAAGGCATTTTTTGTCGCTTCTTCGGTTTGAATTTGTTCTTTAAGTTTTACAAATCGATTTCCTATTTGTTTGAGTTGGTCTTTTAAATCCATGAGGTTATTTTTATTTTATTTTTAATTGATTATCGATTTTTTGTTTTTAATTAAGCTCCAAAGTCAGGAGACTTTGAATTGCGCGGTAGCTACCGTTTTTATACATTGTACTTCATTGCAATAATTTCAGACATTCTGCGAATTAAATATAAATATGGGAGTAATTTTCTATTGTTATTTCTTGTTGGATAAATTACCTTATTTTCTCTACTTTCCCTAATGTGAACTAATACATTTCGAATTCTTTCAATTCTATCAGAAATCGAGTTTATTAATTCAAGCCTTAATCTTTCCTTTTCTTTTTTCTTCTCTTTTGTCTCTTTAGTACCACTGAATATTTTGTCAAAAATTTTTTCATCAGTAATTAGTGCTGGTAATTTAAAATGGCCATCAAATTCAATATCTTTTGAAAAGTATTTAAGATTGCTTTGTATTTCATAACTGATGTCTTCGACAGTTAAATAATCACTAATCAACTTTGTTAGCTTTTGTTTGTCAGATGTATTATTTGAATAATCTTTAAGTTCCTCAATAATTATTTTCGAATAGTTATCATAGTTATGAAGAATATCAGGACTTTTTAACAGATTACTTAATTTTCTTTTAAGTTCTTCATCTAAATAGTAATATGCAAAATATTCTAATACTTGATAATGAAATAGGTATTTTAACCTTGAGTTACTTGTTTCATTTGCAATGTGGAGTAAGTCTAGTGCAACTGGATCAATTTCATTTGTAGAAATTACTTCCGGATAAATTTCTTCACTAGTTTTGCAAGGAATAGGATACTCTTCAATTTTAGGTTCTACATTTACGATACTAACAACTGGTGCTTTTCTATCAAAAAATTTGATATAAACATTTATGTTTTTGCAAAATGGAACAAATTCATTTTTTATTTTTTTAAAATCACCTTTAATAAAAAAACAATAAGGTTTTTTATCTTGAAAGTAAACTTTCATTTGTGATGTTTGTTGATCTTCACGATAATAATCTCGAAATTGCCTTAAGTTTCTATAGTTGCTTTCTCCTGGAACGTCGAGTTCTTTAAAGCCTTTTGCAATTTGAACCAATTGTTCTGAAGGCTCTTTAAATTCAGTTTTGAATTCAATACCTTTAAAATAGAAAGTTGATTTTCTTGTTAGATGTGGAAGAGTGTCAACTAACGGAGCATAAATGAGTTCTATAGTTTGTGATGATTTATGAAAAATTGCACAAAGTTCATTAGGAAATTCTATGTCTGTCAAAGTTGAAAAGTCAGTTTCAATTGCGTATCTAAGCATAAAGCTATCATCAGCCCATAAATGTTCAATATTTATGTGTTCTGTTTCTTCCTTAATTTCTATTGATGAATTGTTTTTTTTTAATAATTCAAGATTTGTGTCCATATGTTGGTTGTGTTTTTAAATGGCTTATAACAAGTTAATATCATCAATGTTATAAATCTTTTTAAGTGTTGGCAGCAGTGTATTAATTCTATTTTTTTGGTGTTGATTTTGATGGCTTTAACGATGGGGTATTGCCTGGCGTTCCTTTGTTGTCACGTTGACGTTGGTCGGGTTTTCTTGTCGATGTTGCTATTCTTTTTGGTCCTGGTTTGATTGGTTGAATGATCATAAGTCTATATTTTTTTAAATTGATTAAGCACAGATTACAAATCCGCGCTATCGGGTCAATTTTTGAATCTTACTTTTTGACTCAGTTGCGTAATGTCTGCTTCCATCTCGCATAACGATAACAGTATTGCCAATTTCGTCTTCATAAGGGTTGTCTAATGATACTATATCGTTCTTGTTAATAATCTTTGGGGTGTCTTTTTCAGGTCCGAGAAAGGCACCACCTGCAATAGTTACATTTATTAAGTCAGACTTGGTATTATTTTTATTGCGAATCAGATTGATTAAATATACAATAAACACGATACCTACACCTGAAAAAAGCCACTCTTTGTTTTCTAATATTAATTTAATGATGTCCATTTCTATTTTTTTAGATGTTGTTTTTTTGTATGTTGAAATGCGTTTTCTATCGCAGTTAACTGATGAAATAAGTAGTCTGAACCTGTTTCGTCTTTTTCTTCTTGTGCTTTCATGTAAACTAAGTCTTTAATTTTTCCCTTTAGTTTTTCATTTATAGAAGGAATTATAAAAGGTTGTTCGTGAGAAGCAAATGTAAATGCTCCCAATGATGAAGCTCCAACTAAAAAGCCGTGTGTATATTCTTCAGTCAAAAGATTTGATTGACTTTCTAAATCTTCTAAATTGAATTTAAGACCACTTGAATTGGATAGATAAACAGCGTATAATGCATATAATCCCTTTACTGAGCCAAATTTAAGCAAGTTGTCGATTGAGTCATCATTTGCTTTTACAGGCTTAAAATTAACAGGAGTTTGTTGTGCTTTTTCAAATCCACGGAAAAAATTTCTTTCGTCCTTAAAGTCAGCAGGTGCGTATAGTTTGTTGTGATGCTTAACAACCAAATAGACAAAAGATAGCAGTATTAGCAAAGGAAACACTATTAAAAAATATACAAGTGGAGACCTGTCGTCAGTTGTTAAACTTTGTCCTGATAGACCAAGAACTAAACAGGCAAAACCGTAAATTAGCGAGATAAATAATGCAATAATTCCTAAAGGATTTCTCGTCAGTGTTTTTGTGTCTATTATTTCTGGTAACATAATTTCTATTTAATTGTCATTATTAATGTTGTATGTCTAAAGTTGCAGCTAACTAATAAATATCACAAATGAAATATAACTTTTATAGTCTAAAGTTTCTATTTTTTTGGTGTTGATTTCGATGGTTTTAACGATGGTGTGTTGCCTGGGGTACTTTTGTTATCTCGTTGACGTTGGTCAGGTTTTCCAGTTGATGGTGCTATTCTTTTTGGTCCTGGTTTTATTGCTTGTATGGTCATAATTTATATTTTTTAGGTTAATTAATGAATTAATTCAGTTCTAAAGTTTAATGAAATTTGGGAGTTAGTAATTCCAAAAACAGGATCATTAGATCAATCAACATTGATGGTAATATAGTTGAAATTAATAAGATGATCGAGATTGTCTGATACTTTATTATCAGCATTTGACCTTAGAAATTTGCTGTTAGCTCCATCTACTACATGAACACTTTCCCCAATATTCCAAACATTAGTTCTATAATTCCAAAGATAGGTAGTCACTATATTTTTATTGTTCTCTACAAGAGCAACGGCTTGATTCTTTGTTGTTTTTTTAGCTCTAGAGATCATGCCATCATTTACTATATGTATTGCATAATGAGTTATTACATTACTAGTATTTTTCCAAACACCTGAAATTCTATAAGTTGCCATTTTTATATTTTTTTAATTTTGCTTACTCTATACAGTTTTCGGCTTCCCTGTGAATTGTTAAACAGCTCTCGATTACCTTCTTACTTAATGTTCACAAATAAGGTGGGTGGTTTTGTGTTTATTTATGTTGTTATTGAAAAATAGTTTAGTTCTTTCATTTTTTTGAATATTAATCTTGTGCAGGATTGTCCGGATTTGGTGTCGTCCCAGTAGGATTGGTGGATGGTGTTGTGTTTTAGGGTTAGGAAGTTGAAGAGGTAGTATTTTTTCATTTAAATTGTAAACTTTTTATTTCAGTTTACAATTTTAGAATATTTAAAATGTTTTGTTTTACGGTGTTTTGGAGTTTTTATTACGGTTTTTGGAATGTGGCTTCGTGAGCCTCAGCCACCATTTAGCAAATCTGAAAATGAGTTGCTAAGTAGTTATTTGGGATTTGGATTTACCATGAGTTTTATGCTTTATATCCATAAGACAAAAAAACTCTTTCAAAAAGATTTAAAAGAGTTTTTTTATATACTCAAATTATTTTGAGAAAACAAGAGTTGAACAACATATATCTGTTTTGGTGGAAGCTTTAATTATTTTCTTTATTATTTTTTAAAAATATAGCTCGATATTTAGAGAATTTCACAGTATCCATAATACAAAACCATGTTGCAGACATACCATACAGAAAACAAAATTCTAATATCAACAGCAATTTTGAATTTTGAAGCCAGACACCGTTACAATTTGTTTCAATCCAATACGAAGTTCCAGTATATAAAATAATAGATAAAATAAGACTTAAAAATAAAATAAATAATGTTACTTTAAATGACCAAAGTAGTTCTGTAAATGTATTTTTTTTTTCTAAAAAGGCTATGAAATCATTATCAGACGATGACATTATTATAGCCATAGCAGTAAAAAATAAAGAAAAAATTATTGATAATACAGTCATTGCTACATTGTAAAAAGATAATGCAAATTTTATATTTACAAATTCAGGCAATAAAAAAAATGTTATGATAACACTCAAAAGCGCTATCATAAAGTCCCAACTTATTACTAATGCCCTTAATCTTCTCATTCTTGATGATTTGTTCTTTGTCTTATTCTTTCAAATGTTCTGCTAAGATAATTAATAATATTTGACATTCCGCTTCTTTCGATATGGTCTGGTAAATTTTGAGTAATTTCTTGATCTCTAGTTTTAGTTGTTATAGTTATTGGATTGCCATTTTCATCTTGTCCACTTGCCTCAGCTGTACCATAACCATCTTCAGACATTGCTATTTTTGCTATAGTTTCTTCATCGATAATTAATCCTTCTGTAGTATTTGACTCTTGAATTTCTCTGTATTTAGTGATATTATTATTTTGTAATCTTTCATCAGTATCTCTCCAAAGATCAGCATTGTTTGGATTTGATGGTACAAGTGATATAGAAATTTTCTTTATTTCTCGCATAGTTTGTACATGTTGAATAAAAGAATATTGTTCTTTTATACTTGATATTGAAAATTCATAATCTTGACCTTCATGATTAATTCTAAAAAGCTCATTAAACATTCTAACAAACATAGTTTTTGAAATCATATTTTGAATCTCTTCATAAGCAATAATCATTTCGTCAGTATTTATTAAAAATACTGATTTTGCTACAATATTATTAACTGTTCCACCTGGTCTTGCAGTTCCAGTTTCCTCGTCTAATATTTCTCCACGCCCATAAGGGTCATATTTTATTAAATAGCCTAAAATGTAGTTTTCAATTGTTTCTATATCAATTATTTTATATGAATAATCATTAAAACCAGCTGCTGCTACGCTTCTTATTCCATCTACTATAAATGGTCTTTTTAATCTGTTGTCAGGCAAGTTTAGATGTAGCCTGTTGAAAAACATTTTTGACATGTATATAATTTATTAAGTTTTGAAATTCGTCTTTCCGATAAAAAATCACGAACAAATATTTGATTTTTATGTGTTTATATAAATTTTTTAAATATAAAATACATGTTCATTATTTCATTAAGCTATATTGTTTTTATTATGCTTAATTATTTTTGACAATAATATTGAGTATTTTGTATGTTGAATTACGGTGTTTTGGTGTTTTTATTACGGTGTTTTTAGTGTGGTATCTAGATTCTTAGCTATTATATGAAAACCTCGTAAAAAGATTCGCTGGAGCTGTGCTTCACCATTTCTTGAAGTGCTTTTAGCAGCTACCTTTTTGTTATGTTCTTTCTTCTTTTGAAAAACTTTCCAGATAATCTTTTTTTGCAGCTATGATTACAGTATTCAACTTTTTATGATAAATCAAGAGTCCAACTACTCCGAATGCATCGTTTAATGTTGGCGTGTCTGTTATTAGACCATCTTCCGTTGGAGTTAGTGATTTTAATTTATATTCAAAGATGTCCTTGTGACCTGAAGCTTCTAGATTTCCCCCATCTTTTAAATAATTAGTCAAATATTGAGCAATATTATTTAATTTCTGATCATCAAAATCTCCTTCAGCTATAATTTGTATTTCACAATCATTTGGAACTGGATAACCATATTTCTTATAAAAAAGACCTTTGAAATTTTTAATATGAAGCTTTCTGAAATTATCATAACTAAAAGTAACTGATATAACTTTACCTTCAACTAATTCAACTCTTTCTTTCCAATCTTTTTGTTTCATTATTGATTCAACAGCTCTTTTTGTAAGATCTGCTTGTAATTCGTCATTTTCATTCATTATTCCGATTGCGTCACGAATTTCTTCATCAATCTTTGAGTATTCTTGATTGCATTTAAAACAGCATGGTACAGTTAAGCGGTTTAGTTTATATTTTTCAGGATAACCCACAAATGTATTTTGAGCAGGAATGTGCTCACGTGTTTTATTTCCTTTGTTTAAGGGTTTTTCACAATTATAGCATTTACTCATAAAAGTTATTTTTTTTTGTAAGAAGTTATTCTAAGTTATATGCTAATTTGTATATACCATCATTTTATAACATTTGACAAATTATTTTCTAAAAATGTAACTGAATTTATAACAAACAATCAATTCTAAAAAATACTGATTCTTGAATAAAAAAGCACTGATTGCAAATCCTCGTTATTGGGTTTCAAATAAAACCCATTTCTCGGCATTTATTGAAACGGCTGCTAACGGCTGCCTTTCTTTTTTAAAATGGGTGTTGAAGTTATTTCGGTCGCAATTACTGTCTGGATAATTGTTGTATCTCGCTTGACGGATTTATCATAAATGATTGAGTCTTTTAAAAATGATGATGTTTTTTTAACTTTTGTTATTGTTGTTATTAATGAGTCAAATTGTTCTTTATTAATTCTTTGACCGTCGGAAATTTTAGTCCAAGTATTAAAAAATAAATTTGTTAACGCTGCAAACATTGCTACCGAAATTGCAATAGTTGCATTTAAATTCTGTCTGCGGAATCTACGTTCATCTCTAGCAATATATCCGTGATTACAAAACTCTCTAAATTCTTCGGTGATATAAATTTCTTTGTTAATGTACTCAATTAAAAGATCACAAATTTTTTGATCCGCAAAATGGTTTGTAACGCTAGGCATATTGCTAACACAACCTCCAAATTTTGGATTTTGGGAAAAGTTGTTGGTTTTTTGTAATAACATTATATAACCTTCCTTTTCTAACATGTTAATTAAGTTTACTGTTTCAAGTATTACAATTGAAATTTCAGAAATTCTTTCGATTATAATTTCCGTTTCTTGAGGAGAAGGATGATTATTTCCGCTCGGAATTGTAAACACTAATTCTACATATTTTGTAGCCATTGTAACTGAAATACAAACTCCACCAAGTCTATGGTCAATAATATTTCCTAAATAGTTATTATTTCCATTTCCGTTTAAGATTTTTCTACATAAATCTTGTTCATTACAATTTAATATTCTCATTTATTTTCTTTGTTTATTTGTGTGGTAAGTTTTGCACTAACTATTAGTCATCTTTATACTTATATAAATTTTAGCATATAAAAACATCATTGTTACTTTATATTCTATAAGGTCTTTTATAATGATAAGTTACTGTACAATGATATTGCGCATTTAGTATTGTTTATTAAGGTATTTTGGACTTTTTTTTACTATTTTTTGAAATGTAGCTTCGAGAGAGATTAGATAATTTCAGTTTATACCATAGCAACTTAAAGGGGGGGATACAAAAAATGCGCAAAGTCTTGAGACGTTTGTCAACTTTTCATAGGAATTTTTTTCGGAGCTGGTTCAAGAGACTCTGCAAAACTTAGAAAACTTATTATTCTTTGATGAATTTTCGGTAATATTTTTTATTTTCTGTAAAAACTTCAATTAAATAAACTCCTTTAGAAATATTTTCTACATTGATTTCATTATTGTTTTGAGGTTGTATTAAAATTACTTTTCCCAAAGAATCATATACTGATATTTTATCAATTTTTGAGTTACTTTTTAATTGAATTATGTTTTTAGATGGATTAGGAAATAGTGTAAGTTTGTTCGCATCATTGTTGATGAAGCTATCATTAGATAAAGTATTTAGATAATTGTATACATTTGTTGAACACCCTAAAGTTCCAACTGCAACCCATGGACTAACAACTGTTGTAGAACAAACTGACCTAACAAAAAAAACATCGCATCCTGTAGTTGGAGATAAACCTGTTACAATAAATGGATTACTTGTTGTTGTATATAAAGCATCAGAAGGTAATGGTGTACCTATAATAAAGTCAGGAATTATTGCTATTTCCCAAGTGTTAGAAGTTCCGTTTTCAGTCCAAGATAATTGTGCGGAATTAGCGTTTGGAATTGAAAGCGTAAAATTTGAAGGAGCAGGACATTGTGCGTTACCTATTAAAATGGCAAGCAAGATAATTGATGTTATAATTTTTTTCATAATAATTATTTTTAAAACCCTTTCTTTGTCAAAGTTACAACTTTGACAAAGGGTTAGGATTAATTTATTAGTTTTTTAATATTTTTTGAGTAGTTACACTTTCTGAATTTGATAATTTGACCAAATAGCATCCTTTGGCAAGATTTGATAAATCAATTTTATTTTCTTGATTAGCTACAAGAAGGTCGCTAAAGATTTGCTCTCCTAATAAGTTAAAAATAGTTAGTTGTGTGTCATTACTCTCATTAACCAAATTGAAATAGTAAATGCCATCACTAGGGTTCGGGTAAACTGTAATTTTATTTCCATTAGTGATGTCAATTTCAGGTTCACTTTGGTATTCTACAAGACTACTTTTAGCTTGTACACCAGCATCACCAAAAATTCTAGTAATGTTTGTTGCCGATAATCCATTAAAAGTAAGGAATTTTCCACCTACTATTATTTTTCCATCTGGTTGTTGTTTTAATACTTTTACATAATTTGAGCAATAAGTGCATCCTGATACTGGGTTATCAGTAGTACCTGTTCCTATACTAAAAGTAGTGTCTAATGCTCCCGTTGTAGTTAATCTGATTAGTTTTTTGACAGCTGTAGTACCAAATAACGTAAATTCTCCTCCTATAATTGGTTTATTTGTTGTAGGTTCTAGGATAAGGTCATTAATAGCTCTTTCTACACCAGTTGTAGTGTTAAAACTGGTATCAATAGCTCCTGTAGATGTTAAACGAACTAAACATTTTACGTTGTTACCATTATACTTATTGAAAGCACCTGCAATGATAATCTTTCCATCAGGTTGAACTAATGCTTTGGCTATAGGAGAATATAATGAAACACTTAAATCAACATTATAAACTAATGAACCAGCAGTATCACCTGCTAAAAATGTTGAATCAATTGTACCATCACTATTTAAACGTATAATATTTTTTTGTGTCGCTCCAGCTGTTGGTGGACTAAAAAATCCTAACAATATAATCTGTCCATTAGGCTGAATAGTAATTCCTGTTACAACACTTCTATAATAAGTATTTAATACTGTTGGATTAAATAAAGTGTCAATCGTACCGTTAGTATTTATTCTAACTATGCCTAATCTTTGTACTCCATTATAATAATAAAAATCTCCACCTAATAAAATTTTACCATCAGATTGTATGGCTAAACTGTACGGAGTGTTATTTGTATATCCAGTATTACCAGCAGTACCAGCACCACCTAAGTTATAACTTGTATCTATTGCTCCGTTTGCTAATAACCTAGCAATACCAAATCCATTAGAACCTCCGCTAAATCCTGAAAAACCTCCTGTAACAATAATTTTGTCATCTGATTGTATGACCATATCATTTGGAGGATAACTTGATGGATTTGGTCCAGCGGTTACAAATGTTTGGTCTAGTGTTACATCAGTATTTAATCTCGCTATTCTTGGAGCCGAAATATTATTATAGGTTGTAAAATAACCTGATATTATAGATTTATTAGTGCTTTGAAGCTCAATAAGATTGACCGCATTGTTAGCTCTAATACCAGCAACTATTTGAGGTGTGCTAGGATTCGTAACAAGAATTGTTACAGTTGCTGTACTAGCAAGATTACAATTGCCAATTGAACTCAAACTATAGGTTAGCGTGTAAGTTCCTGCTGGAGTCCCAGCTGGAATTGAAATAAGTCCTGAGCTATTAATTGTAGCTCCTATTATAGATAATGTAGGAACTAAAGCAAAAGTAACATTTGGTAATGAAGCAGAGCTTGATGCAACACCATTGTATAAATCATTGGCATACACACTTGTAGTAACACCACCTGACACACTATTTATTGGCATATTTGAAAAATCATCATTTACTGCACTAACAGCTATACTGTTTAATGATGTAGTTGTAATGTTTATAGTGTCATATAAAGTAATGGAACAACCATTACTATTTGTAAAAGTATAACCAATTGTTCTAGTACCTACACCAGCAAGAGAAGCATTGAAGGAATAGACTCCGTTAGTAAGAGTAACACCCGTTCCTGAAAAAACACCATTAGTAGATGTACCACTCAAATAAATAGATAAATCGTTTAAATTTTGAGTACTGCATATTGATGTTGGTAAATTAAATACTGCACCATTGGTTGGAATTAAAGATACATTATCGATGTAGTAGACAGTTCGAGATCCGCCATTAGCTCCATTTTGATAAGCACAACCCCCAATACCTGTTCCCGCTGGAGTATTTGAAAAAACAGTTGCATTATTTAACAATCCTAAATATAAAAATTGTTCACCTCCTGTTGTAGTTGTAAAATTAAAGGTAATAGTATCCCATCCATTTGTGTTTCTCGTAACTGTAGGAGAAATTAACAAGGTAGATGTATCTGTACTATTATTTATAAGGGTTAAATCAGTAGATGGATTTGTTGGTAAGATGGTATTCGTAGATGATTTGTGTAAAACAGCTTGTAGTCTACTCGCCCAAGAGCTAAATCCATCTGCTAATGAAACATCAAAACTTAATTGATAATTTGTGTTTGCCTGTAGTGGTGTTTTTAAGGTTGTATATAAGTGTTGTTTAGCAACAAGCCAACTATAGAAAAAGCAATCAATTTTTGCGTAACCATTTCCAGTATTGTTATTGGAAGGCTGGAAACCATAAATATTACATGGTACGTTAGGTGTATTGCTCGTAGATAAATTTGGCAATGTACTATAATATCCTGCAACTACATTTGAGTTTGCTGGTCCAGGTGAACCCCAACCGCATGACGTTCTTATCTCTAAATTTTGTAAGTTTTGAGTTTGTTCAAAGTCGCCATTCATTACTAAATTACAAGTATTCGGTATAGGACTACATCCCCCAACATTAGCAGGTATACGTACATATACATATATGTAGGTAATATTACCTCTTTGGTTACCATTGATTGGAATATATCTTAATACATGTAAACCTGTAATAGCACTACTAAAATTAATTGTACTGGAAATTGTTCCACTTGTTACAGATAGCGTTGAAACAGCACTAATATCTTGTAAACATTCAAATCCAGTTGTACCTATGTCGTTACTTAAAATAGTTGATCCACTTATTGGAATTGTGCTATTAGCCACTCCTATAAAAGTATAAGTTCCATTACTATTTACTCCATCATTTACCCCAGTAACAGTTATACCTGAACAAGCAGTTCCCCCATAATTATAATAACCATTACTTGTTGTAGATGTACCAAAAGTTGTTTTTACATTATAACCAATATCGCAGAGCACATTTCTTTCTTCTGGTTTTAAATAACGTTTAGTAGTACCAATAAGATTGACATTACTCAAAACAAAATAACTATCGTTGCCATAAGGAAAAGCACAAGTAGGAAAAAGCATGTCTTCAAAGTGGCTTAAACTACTACCTTGTTCAAAACAGGTAGGAGTATAAACAGGTACTGTTGAAGAACCTACATATTTTATGGCATTATTACAGATGGTAGTGTTGAGAACACCACTGCTTAAATTATTTGGTAAAGTACATCCGGGTCTTAATACTGTGGTAGAAACAGCTGAATTAAAACTTACATCATACATACTACAACTTCCAATTGTGAGTAATGGGATATTGTTATTGGTTCTTAAAAAAGTATCATATCTACTGTAATATGGTGATGGGTCAATAGATAATCCATTTTGATTTATGAAGCTATTAAATCCTAACGAGTGAACTATTTCATGAAGCATAACTGTATATAAATCATACAAATTACTAGGAGTATTAATTGCTAGATTAGTATTCCAATTAATACTTGAATCGAAATTGAATGAAACTTGCCCATGATAAAAAGTATTTGTTCCACTTGAAATGTTTGTATAAGAATCTACTCCTGTATGTATTGTTTTCCATATTTCACCGTCCAAAATTCCACCTACTGTATTTGTACTGTTAGCATAAGGGATATAAAAAGAAGATGCTAACCCTAATGTTCCTGTTGGTACATTCATGTTAGCAATGTTTCTAACCCAAATGTTAACTTTATTACCTGTAGTTGATAGTGGTGAGGTTATAAAGTTTGAGATGTCTTCAAACACCTTACAGAGTACGGCACGTCTAGCATTGTGTGTTGGGTTTGAGGTATCTTCCATGCCACAACCTGGTTCAAAATACAAATTAAAATAAGATGTAGAGGAACAATTTACAATACCAGCTTTTAAATAACCTAGATCTCTGGGAGCATCTATCAATATGTCTTTTAGTTTTAACTGATTTCCTCGGTTATCATAAACCGTTTCTAACTTCCCTTCGGGAGAAAGATTGATTTCGTATTGTTGCGAATAGCCCTTTAAAAATCCTATTAGCATAAAAATCCTTAGAAATCTAGTTAACAGTTTTGTTTTGTTTTGTTTCATTGTTTTAGTTTTAAAGTTAATTTTTTAGTAGTCTAAAGTTTTAATAGTCAATATTGTATTTAGGTTTATGTGTTTTTTTTTAAATGACTTTGTTTTTACTGTAGCTATGTACAATTAAAAAATAAGTTTTTGAATTTTGAATCCGTACTTTCAAAATTTTATACAATTATATTGAGATTATTAATGAAGTTATTACGGTTTTTTGGAGTTTTTTTTACGGTTTTAGTATTATATCTTCTGGAAAAATACTATTTATGTAGCATTATTTTATGTATTTAGTAAAATGATGCGTCTTTGCTGAAAAATTAAGAAGTGTTTGTAAATACTAATAATAAAATAGCCTCCAAAAAAAATATTTTTTTGGAGGCTATTTAAATAGTGGGAAGGTATATACTAGATAAATCCTAAATTTTTGGCAACATCAATTAGATCTTTGTCAGAACCATTATCCAATATCAGTTGTTTTTTAATGTTTGCTTTTCTTTTTTCAATGGCACTTAGTGATAATGGAATAAAATTAGGAAGATTATTTGTTTTTATTCCTTGTGCTATGAATTGAAGAATTTTACTATCATAATCGTCCCAATTTATGTTCTTTTGAATTATGATTTTTTGAGACCATTTAATTGATTGACTAAAATACACTTCATTTTTTTCTATACTTTGAAATATATCTGGAAAGCATTTGTAGTTTAGATCGCTTTTAGCTATAAAACCTTCTGGATTAATTCCTTTATATATTTGGTTTACCCATAAAGGTTCGTTGTGCATGGATATGATTACTATTTTACAAAGAGGAAAAACTTTTCTTATCAGTAATGCAATATCACTACCTGAAAACATTTTCTTTTCTTCATAAGCTGGAAGACTAATGTCAATAAAAGCAAAATCAATGGTTTTGTTTTCGAAAATATTGTTGTTAATAGTATTGTAAGCTTGCTTGCAATCAAAAGCTAGAAGATATTCGGCTTTTTTATTAGATTCAATATTATATAAAATCGCTTGATAACCATCTACATTAATAGGGTGGTCGTCTACTATCAAAATAGTTCTTTTTGAATTATTTGATTTATCCATGTTAGCTTTTATATATTAAAGAGAATCAAAACTAATCAAAAAATATTAAAAATTACGGTTTTACCGTAAAATTGATTTTTGGGCTCCTTCTAAATTGCAAAAAAAAATGCAGTTTTCGTATATACTTATTGACTCCTCCGATTATTTAGAATCTACACTAGAATATATTAAAGAATATGATGATTTTTTGTGTGTTGCTATTTGCAAAACAAGAAAAGATGCCATTAATAAAATTCTTGAATTAAAACCTAATGTTGTTTTTTTATCTATTAATAGTGCATCTGATTCAATTTCCTTTTCCATATTGAGTGAATTGCATGAGTTTTTGGATGAGTTGCCTACTATTATAGTATTAAGTGATATTAAAGAAGCTGCTTATGAAGCCTATCAACGAGGCGTATCGGGTTATTTATTGACCCCAATTGATTCTAATGAATTGCGAAAATGCTTGATGCGTTATCAAAAGACACATAAAGCCTTGTATAAAGATACTATTTCTATAAAATCTAATGGTGATTATAATTTTATTCGATCCAGTGAGATTGTTTATTTGAAAGCCGACAATAATACTACTGATTTTTACTTGAAATCGGGTAAAGTGATTTCAGCTTTTAAGACCCTTAAGTATTTTGAGAAATTACTACCCTTTTATTTTTTTAGAATTCATCACGGCTATGTAATTAATATACAATATGTGAGTAGGATAAACTTAGGTAAGAACAGTTGTTATTTACAAAATAATGAAATTATACTACCTTTTTCAAGGACCTATAAGACCAATATTGATACTATCATTCTTCGCATTTCTTAAAAATTGTTGAGTTATTCTCAAAATACTACATGTTACTCTTCGAGGTATGCGAGTTACTAAACATGGTTAAAATCATGGTTATTAATCGGTTAGTCTCTATAAATTTGACTATTCCAAAAAACGGAATATTAGAGCTTTAATGGGTGTTTTAATGCAGGGAAAAGGCATTAAAACACTACTGTAAAAGACTTCCCTTCTTTTCAGAAAAATCAAATGAATTGTTATGTCCAGAAGACATGATTGAGAAACTATTTCTAATTTTTAAACTGATTTTTTATGAAAACCAATTTTTTAGTAAAACTATTTTTATTTACCCTAGTATGTGTGTCCTTAAATTCTTGCACAGGAGATGAAGTATCAACCACACCCAAAACAAAAACTGATACCAGTACCACTACTAAAGATGGGGATCCAATGTTACCGAATCCTAAATAATAATTAAATGACCATTTAACCGTGGTCATTTTTTTTTGATTATTTTTGAAAAAAAAACTTTGAAAAGATATACTGTTTTATTGTTTTGTTTTAGTTTCTTGCTAATTATCTCCTGTAAGCAAGAAGATGTTAGTAGTTTAAAATCCAACTTGTTCCAAAAAGAAGGCTATAAAAAAAGGAAAAAAGAATTAAAAATACAATATTTAGATTCCTTGGAACGAATTACGAATCAAATTTCTAATGACTCCATTTTAAGATCTTTTTTATTTGATTTATCAGCTGAATATTATTATCAAAATAACAATAAAAAATCAGCTGCTGTTTGTAAAAAAATACTTCGCCTCTCTTCAATCGCTAAAGATACTTTTTCAATAGCGAAATCTTACTCCTATATTGGTGATACGTATGAAGTTTCAAAAAAAGATAGTGCTTATTATTATTATCAAAAATCGGAAAAACTATATCGAATTTTAAATAACAAACAGCAAACTGGGAAAATGTTGTTTAAAAAAGCTTATATTTTATTTTTTGAAGGTAATTACACAGAAAGCGAAGCACAGGTTTCTAAAGCTTTATTTTACTTAAAAAACGGAAAAGATGCAGAAATACTTTTTACATCATATTCATTAATGGGATTAAATTTTGAAAAACTTGAAGAGTATCAGGATGCATTAAAATATCATTTACATGCTAAGAGTATTTTAAAATATATTAATGGAAATAATTCAGATCTTGAAAAAAAATATCTTTATAGTGTAACTTCTTCCATAAATCTTTCAAATACTTATGAAAAAAACCTTCAATACGACAAATCAATACTAGAATTAGAGTCTATACTAACTAGTCAATTAAAAGAAAAATTGATAAAAGGATATGTAAATGCTTTAGGTAATTTAGGTTACTCAAAAATGAAGAGAGGAATAACAAAAGGCACTGACAACTATTTTAAAGAAGCCTTAACACTATCTAAAGAAAACGATCTTAAAGATAATATAGTTTATCAATTAAAAAACCTTGGCGAGTACTATTCTATTATCAAAGACAGTGCACGCTCTACAAGTTACTTAAAGCAATCTTTACAATTGGCTGAAAAGCTAAAAATGGGAGAGGAAATAAAAAAATCATTACAATTACTATCTCAAATTGATAAGTATAATGCTGCAATATATGACAAAAGGTATATAGTCATTAGTGATAGTTTGGCCAAAGCCCAAAGAATTAATAGAAATAAATATGCTAGAATAGAATATGAGACTTCAGTAGTGGAAGATGAGAATAAAGTATTGAGTGCTAAGAATACATATATACTTATTGGGGCATTGCTTTTGATTTTTGCTTTAGTATTAGTAATTGTTTACCGATATATTAAAAGTCAAAAAAGAGAAATTGAATTTAGGAAAGCACAACAAAAGGCAGAAGAAGAGATTTTTGATTTGCTAAAAGAATATCAACTAAAACTCAGTATAACAAAAGAACTAGAACAAAACCGCATTTCTAAAGAATTGCATGATAGTGTTATGAATAAGCTTTATGGTGCTCGAATGCAGTTAGGGATTTTGAATAATAGTGATGTTAAAGAAATAAAGGAAAAGCGTTTGATTTATGTTGATTTACTTCAAGAAATAGAACAAGAAATTAGAACAATTTCACATGATTTACATAATGAAATTAATGAGACACAGTTTGACTATACTAATTTACTTTCTAATCTAATCCATTTGCAAAATGAAATTGGAACTAAGTCTTTTACTCTTCATGTCGCGCCTGAAATTATTTGGGATTCCATTGACAGTTTAATAAAAGTAACTATTTTTAGAATCGTTCAAGAATCATTATTGAATATTTCAAAACATGCCAATGCAAGTACTTGTCATGTTACTATTTTATTAGATAATGACCATTTAGTTTTGGAAATTAAAGACGATGGGATTGGGTTCGACTTGAGTGCAATAAAACAAGGGATAGGTTTACAAAATATCCAAGAAAGGGGTAAAACGATTAGCGCTATTTTGGAAATTATTAGTAAACCCAATAAAGGAACTACAATCAGGATGAAAGCAAAAATCGGAAGTTTATGATACTCCTGATTTATTTAATTTGATTTCCTGGAATGCAAATTTGTCTTTGAGTATTCTCATATCTTCGCTTACTTTTTTAACTAGGACTTTAGCATATTGTCGAATGGTGCCGAGGTTTTTTCTTAAAAAATATCATTTTAAATCATTAAAAAAAATCAG
>CAILWV010000015.1 GCA_903838055.1 uncultured Bacteroidota bacterium
AGCAACACAAAAAATAAATGTTTAGATTTTATCATTTGGGGCATAATATAAATAACCTAAAAGAAAGAGGAGAAATAAAAATGAAAAATAGTATTGAAAATTTGGATTTAGAAAAAGGTAAAGTTCATATTATTGTTGAGATTGTTGAATATATGTCTAATGCTGTTGTCAGTAGAACAATATTGAAGAAAACTACTGGTAATGTTACTGCTTCGTCATTTGATGCAGGTGAAGAATTAGATGATAAAATTGCGGCTTTTGATACTTATGTACAAATTATTGATGGCGCCGCAGAAATTACAATTAACGATAAAAAATTTAAATTAAAACTTGGCGAAGGAATTGTAATTCCTGCACATGCAAAACATCATTTTAATGCAAATGAACAATTTAAAATGATTTCTACAGTTATAAAAAGTGGCTATGAAGATTAATTAGCTTTTTAATTAATATTTAGATCTTTTAAATATAAAAAAAAAAACACTTTTCAGTGTTTTTTTTTGTTTCAATACTATTGAAATATATGTGATTTATATAAAATTTTAATGAAATGATATAATATCTATAGCGCTTATTTCATGCATCTTTGTAGTAAGTAATTAAAGCAATAGATATTGATTTTTCTTTAATTATCGATAAAATGTATAATAATTAATTCACAATAAATTGACTTGTTTATATGGGCAACGTAGAGTTTACGTAAGACTACGAATACAGGTAAAAGTCAATTAAAATGCACAGGAAGTAAAATTCCTGTGTTTTTTTATTTATAAATATTTGAATATAAAAAAAGGTAACTTTATTAATTTGATTATTTTTTGTAAATCATTATTGTGTTGCTAAACGTTTTAGTATTGCCCACTGTTTTAAAGCAGTCCTAGCCTCAACAGCAGGGTATCCCAGCATAGTTTTTCCAGCTTCTACATCACCAGTAACTCCTGATCCAGCACCAATAGTAACACCATCTCCTAAAGTAGCATGGTCTTTTATTGAAGCACTACCACCAATAATAACTCCATTTCCAAGAGTTACGGATCCGGCAAGACCACTATTTCCAGCCATTATACAAAATTTACCTAAAATACTATTGTGACCAATTTGTACTAAATTGTCTATTTTACAACCATCTCCTAAAATCGTAGAACTAAATTTCCCTCTGTCTACTGAAGAATTTGCTCCAATTTCTACATAATTTCCTAAAATAACATTACCAATTTGAGGAATTTTCACCAAACCTCTTTCTGGACATGGTCTGAAACCAAAACCATCAGCACCAATTGTACAATTAGGATGTAAAATACAATTCGCACCAACATGGCATCTTTCACGAACAACAGCACCTGACCAGATGACTGTTTCTTTTCCAATCGTACATTCGTCTAAAATAGTCACATTAGGATATATGGTAACATTTTCTCCTATTTCAACATTTGGACCAACATAGACATTTGCTCCAATTTTAGTTCCAGAACCAATTTTAGCTGTGGAATCTATAACTGCAGTAGGATGAATTTCAACTGAAAATTGGGGTGGAGAAGGAGCAAACATTTCTAAAACTAAAGACATTGCTAAATCAGCATTTTTGACTTTAAAAAAAACCTTATTTTCACCAGGTTCTATAGAAATATCCTCGTTAACAATGGCAGCACAAGCTTTAGAATTCTGCCAGAATTTTTCATATTTTTTATTTCCAATAAAAGAAATTTCAGTTTCTTTTGCCAATTCCAACTGCTCTGGAGCAGTTATAGAAAAGTTAGTTGTTCCAACAATTGTTCCTTTTACAACGTTGTTGATGTCTTCAATGGAGAAATTTTTCATTAGTTTGAGGTATTAATAGTATTCAAATTAAGTGAATTGTTTTTATATAGTAGCATTTTTTTCTTAAAATTTTAAAATCAGTAAATTTTTTTATTATGGTTTTGATTCCTAAAGAAAAAGCATTGAAAAATCAATGCTTTTAAATAGTACTATTTGAAATGATATTATTTTAGTCCCGCAATACTTTGTTCAATTGTTGCAATTTTTGCTAAGGAATCAGCTTGTTTTTTGCGTTCCATTTCTAATACTTTTTCGGGTGCGCCTGCAACAAATTTCTCGTTAGATAATTTTGCTTCCACTGATTTTAAAAATCCTTTTGTATAAATTAATTCTTCAGTTAGTTTTGCAATTTCTGCTTCTACATCAATGTTTCCAGTTATTGGAATAAAATATTCATTAGATTTAACTCTATATGATAAAGCACCATCTACTTTTTCAGATACATATTCTAAAGTTGTTATGTTTCCTAATTTGGAAATAACAGAATCAAAATAGGTACTAGTATTTTCGTTATTTACAACTTTTAGTTCCATTGTATCTTTAAACGGAATATTTTTATCCTTGCGAATGGTTCTAATTCCAGAAATCACCTCAATTGTAAAGTCAAAATCAGCAATTAATTTTTGGTCATAAGCTTTTGCTTTTGGCCATTCAGAAACAATCAGTGCTTGTTTAGGAGTTCTTTCGGTAATATGTTGCCAAATTTCTTCCGTTAAAAAAGGCATAAATGGATGTAATAATTTTAAATTATTTTCCAGCATTTCAATTGCTTTTTCATAAGTGATTTTATCAATTGGCTGTTGATAAGCTGGTTTTATCATTTCTAAAAACCAAGAACAAAAATCATCCCAAACAAGTTTGTAAATCGCCATTAATGAATCGGAAATGCGATATTTATCAAAATTTTCTTCGATTTCAGTTAAGGTTCTTTGCAATTTCGTTTCATACCATTCGATTGCTACTTTTGAAGATTCTGGTTGCTGAATTGCGTCTGAAACTTCCCAGCCTTTTATCAATTTAAAGGCATTCCAAATTTTATTACTGAATGCTTTTCCTTGGTTACATAATTCTTCATCAAACATGATATCATTTCCTGCAGAAGCACTTAATAATAATCCTACACGAACACCATCAGCACCAAATTTCTCAATTAATTCTAATGGTTCAGGAGAGTTCCCTAAGGATTTAGACATCTTACGACGTTGTTTGTCACGAACTAAACCGGTTAAATAAACATTTGTAAATGGTTTTTCACCTGCATATTCATATCCTGCAATAATCATACGTGCAACCCAAAAGAATAAAATATCTGGACCTGTTACTAAATCGTTAGTTGGATAATAATATTTAAAATCTTCATTTTCCGGATTTGTTATTCCTCCAAATACTGCCATCGGCCAAAGCCATGAAGAGAACCAAGTGTCTAAGGCATCTGCATCTTGTTTTAAGTTGTCTGCTGTTAGTTGTTGGTTATTTGTTTTTTGTTTGGCAAGTTCTAGTGCTTTTTCAATGTTTTCGGCAACTACAAAATCTTCTTTTCCATCTCCATAAAAATAGGCCGGAATTTGTTGTCCCCACCATAATTGCCGAGAGATGTTCCAGTCACGAATATTTTCTAACCAATGTTTGTAGGTGTTGTTGAATCGGTTTGGGTATAATTTAACTTCCTGAGTTTCTAGTACAGCTTTAATTGCAGGTTTTACTAACTCTTCCATGCTTAAAAACCATTGGTCAGACAAGCGTGGTTCAATTACTGCTTTAGTTCTTTCGGAAGTTCCTACTTTATTTAAGTGAACTTCGGTTTTTGCTAACGCATTAATAGTTTCTAATTCAATTGCGATTTCGTCTCTAACTACAAATCTGTCTTTGCCTTGATAATGCATTCCAAATGAATTAATTGTAGCATCTTCATTGAAAATATCAATGATTTCCAATTCGTGCTTTTCACCTAAAGTTTTATCATTCATATCATGTGCAGGCGTAACTTTTAAACATCCTGTTCCAAATTCCACATCTACATATTCGTCTTCAATAATTGGAATTGTACGTCCGCAAATTGGAACAATTGCTTTCTTTCCTTTTAAATGTGTGAATCTTTCGTCATTAGGATTTATGCAAATTGCAGTATCGCCAAAAATAGTTTCTGGTCTTGTGGTTGCTACAGTCAAGAAATCTTCTGAACCTTCAATTTTATATTTTATAAAATATAATTTTCCTTGGCGTTCTTCAAATAGTACTTCTTCATCAGAAAGAGTTGTTTTGGCTTCTGGATCCCAGTTTACCATTCGATAACCACGATAAATTAAGCCTTTATTATATAAATCTACAAAAGAATGAATTACAGAAGCGGACATGTCTTCATCCATTGTAAATTTTGTTCTACTCCAATCGCAGGAACAACCTAATTGTTTTAGTTGTTCAAGAATTGTTCCGCCGTATTTATTAGTCCAATCCCAAGCATGAGTTAGAAATTCTGCGCGAGTTAAATCGTTTTTGTTGATGCCTTCGCTTTTAAGTTTTGCAACTACTTTAGCTTCGGTCGCTATAGATGCATGGTCTGTTCCTGGAACCCAACAAGCATTAAATCCTTTTAAACGTGCTCGGCGAATTAATACATCTTGAATAGTATTGTTAAGCATGTGTCCCATATGTAATACTCCAGTCACGTTTGGTGGTGGAATTACAATAGTGTAAGGGGTTCTATGGTCAGGTTTAGATGTAAAATAATCGTTTTTCATCCAATAGTCGTACCATTTTTGTTCTACTTCTTTGGAATTAAATTGTGCTGGAATTGACATATTCTTTTTATATATTATATGTTGTATTTTATTTTAAACAAAAGGTCTCCAATTATAGAACTTAGCCCTGATAGTAGCAAAAATACTTGTTTTTTTACAAGTATTGTAGCGGATAGCAGGAATAAGGATTATTGGTAAAGCCCAAGACTTTCGCTCTTGAAACTTTTTAAGCCAATACAATAAAATTGGTATATTTTTTGTTTATATATCTGCAAAAGTAGGTAATTAGTACTTTTATAAAAAATTAAGAATTAAAATTTTATTTTTTAATTTAAAGTGTTATTTTTACTAATGTAAAATAATTAATATTTATGCTTATGAAAAATATATTCGTTGTAGCTTTTATGATAGCAAATAGCTTTGTTTTTGCTCAAAGTGGTGCAAAGATTGTCTTTAAAGATAAGGATAATACGATTGATTATGGCACTGTTTCTAAGGACTCTGATGATGGTGTTAGAAAATTTGAATTTACAAATACTGGAGATCAGCCCTTAATAATAAAAAATGTTCAATCTACATGTGGTTGCACTGTTCCTAGTAAACCAACGGGTGAAATTTTACCTGGAAATTCAGAAGTTATTACTGTAAAATACAATATGAATCCAGGACCAATTAGAAAAACTATTACCGTTGAAACTAATGCGGTTAATGTAGAAGGAGGGATGGTTGCTTTAAAAATTAAGGGTGAGGTTATTGTGAAACCAGAAGTTAATTTACTGGAAAAGAAAAAATCTGGTCCAGTTCAATAAAAAATAGAAAACGGTCTGAAAATATTTCAGACCGTTTTCTTATTCAAACTATAAATTATTTTTTCTTAATAATTTACATATTCAATAATTTCTAAGCCATAACCAATCATTCCTACTCTTTTGGTTTGTTCTGTATTAGAAATCAATCTTATTTTTGAAATGTCTAAATCATGCAGAATTTGTGCTCCTATTCCAAAATCTTTACTATCTATAATAATTTTTGGAGCTTTTAATACTCCTTGTTCCTGTAATGATTTTAGTTCCCTAATTCTACTTAATAAATTCACGGATTGCATATCTTGATTGATAAAAATAACAGCACCTTGGCCTTTATTGTTGATAATAGTAAAAATATCATCCAGTTGCTTGTCGGCATTGTTAGTTAATGTTCCTAATAAATCGTTATTTACTTGGGTAGAATTTATTTTAGTTAATATATTTTCACCTAAATTCCAAGTTCCTTTGGTTAATGCAATATGTATTTGTTTATTGGTTGTTTGTTCGTATGCTCTTAATCTAAAATTTCCGAAACGGGTTTGTACTTCAAAATCTTCTTTTTTAACGATTAAGCTATCGTGTTGCATTCTGTAAGCCACCAAATCTTCAATAGAAACTAATTTTAAATTAAATTTTTGAGCTACTTCATATAATTGCGGAAGTCTAGCCATGCTGCCATCTTCGTTCATTATTTCTACAATTACCCCTGCCGATTTGAAACCTGCAAGTCTAGCAAAATCAATTGCGGCCTCTGTATGTCCGGTTCTTCTTAATACGCCACCTTGTTTAGCGACTAATGGAAAAATATGTCCAGGGCGCGCTAATTCATGAGGTTTTGTTGAAGAATCAACTAAAGATAATATTGTTTTTGCTCTATCTGCAGCTGATATTCCTGTAGTAACACCATTCCCTTTTAAATCTACAGAAACAGTAAAAGCAGTTTCCATGTGGTCGGTATTGTTGCTCACCATCGGGCGGAGTTCTAATTCCTTGCACCGACTTTCAGTAAGTGGAGCACAAATTAAACCTCGGCCGTGAGTAGCCATAAAGTTAATCATTTCGGGAGTTACTTTTTCAGCTGCTGCTAAAAAATCGCCTTCATTTTCTCTATCTTCATCATCTACAACAATGATGACTTTTCCTTGTCGGATGTCTTTTATTGCTTCTTCAATGGTATTGAGTTGTATGGATTTAGACATTGTTAAATATTAAATGTTTGATGGTTGTAATTTTTTTAGTTTGTTTTTAGTATAAAAATAAAGGACTATATAAAAAGGAAATGCTGTCAAAATACTGATAAAAATTCCTGGTTCTATTTTATTATGTATTTGGTGTTCTATTTCGGTTATTATTTTTTGTTCTTTATAAATAAAAAATAAAAATGAAAAAAATAATAGAAATCCAAATGCAATTATTAATGTATTATTGAATTTTATTGAAAATAAGGATAAAGTAAATAAAATGAAATAAAGAACAATAGAAATTTTTGAGTTGTTATGGTAATTTTTAATTAATTCGATTGGATAATTATATTCTTTGATTTCTGGACCTGTATTTTCAACGTTTAATTTATCCTTCTTGTTAATTCGATCTAAGATTATTGTTATTTGTTTAAATACTAAAGTGTTTTTCAAACCGTCAAAGCTAATCATACCTCCGATGTCATTTATGGCTCTGTAGGTTAATAAAATTGCTAGAGGAGATAGAATAAATGATGACATCCATACACCCATAAATGCTGACATTCCATTTTCTTGAGCTACTCTTTTTCCAAATGTATTTACAAAATGAAATATGATAAATATTGATACTGCAAATACAATTGGCATTCCAAGTCCACCTTTTCTAATAATTGATCCTAATGGAGCTCCAATAAAAAACATTAGTAGACAAGAAAACGCAATCATGAACTTATCATAAAAAGAAATCCAATGTTCATTGATATTTTTTTCTTTAGATTCCATTTCAAATTGGGAGCTACTGATAGAAAAAACAGTGTTTTCAATATTGTTAATTGCAATTTTATAAATTTCTTGCCTTTCAATTATTGGGAGTTTTTTTAAGAAATCAGTATCAGTGATTTTCTTTAATTTTAGTGCTGATGGCTGCACAAAATAAGAATTTGCAACACTTGTTCTCAAGTAAATATTATCAGCATAAGATATTAAATCTTTTTTATAATTTTTATTTAATGAGTCTATTGTAAATCTTAATTCATGAACATTAAGCATTCCATTACTATTTGAAATGTTAATGTTTTCCATACTAGATTGATTTAGTTTGGATAAGTCAATGTTTATTACATCTCTTTTAAAAGTTCCTTTAGCAAATGGAATTTTGTTACGTTGTCCATAATCACTTGGGATAATATCTTCGTAATATTTTCCATTGGTAAGTACTAATTTGAGTGTGTTAGAAGTTTCGCTACTAACTAGTTCTCCTTTTTCGGCTTTTATTACTGTTGTATTTCCTTCTCCGTTATCTAATTTTTTATGAATTGTAACTCCGGTTAAAAAATTTCCTTTTTCACCTGATTTTTTATCAACTTTAATTGTATAATTTCCTACTTCACTGAATTGACCTTCTGAAATAGCCATTGCTGGTTTGACTTGGGCAATATTTCTTCGGAAATTTATAAATTTATATTCTGCATACGGAATTACATTGTTTGCAAAGAAAAAAGAAATTATACTGAGAATAATTATGAAACCTGTGGTACTTCTTAGAGTTCTTTGAAAAGAAATTCCTGAAGATTTCATAGCAGCAAATTCATAATTTTCAGACAAGCTACCGAAAGTCATGATTGAAGCAAGAAGCACTGATAAAGGGAGTACTAGTGGAATTAATCTAGGCATTGCCAGAAGTAAAAACTTCAGGATCATTAACAAATCTAATCCTTTACCAGTAAGTTCAGAAATAAATAACCAAACTGTTTGAAGTATAAAAATAAAAAACAAGATTACAAATACCGTGGTAAATGTAATCAAGAAGTTTTTTAATAAATACTTATCTAATATTTTCACAAAGACTAATCTAATTTATTGATGTAGTAGTTTGGATATTTACTAGCTACAAATGTAAATTGATTTTTCGACAACGGCTGATTGCTTTTGAAAGAATTAACAGTCAAGGTTGTTTTTGTGCCATTTTTCCCAATTTCAATAAGGTTGTTAATGGTTTTAGTTTGAATATCAATTCCTAATAGTATTTCTTTTCGTTGGTCTTTATTGCTATTTGGAGTTAATTTTATGTATTGAATTTTACGGCCATTAATATTTTGAGAGATATCCCAAGTAAATTTATATCCGCTATTGAAAAAAGTCAACATTTTGGAAGGGGTAATTGCTTTTTCGTCACTATCGTTAACATTAGAAACAGTAACCTCTTCGTCCTCAGGAACTATTGTGTATGTTTTTTTACCGTCAAAAATCTTAGTTACCCCCATAAAGTTTAAGATATATTTATTGCCTTGTAGGGTAACATTTCCTTTACTAGTTTGATTGATATTTTCTTTAGAATTATTTAAAACATATTTAAAGTCAATTACAATATTATCGTAACTTTTTATTTTTGCTGTTACTTCATCTAATAAAGATTTTGCTTTTTTGTCTTGTGCATTAGTAATTAAGCTAAACCCTAATAAAAGCAAGGTTACAGTTAAAAATTTACTTATTTTATTAATCATTTTGTTCATCGTTTAAAAATTGATCTAGGGAAACTAAATCGGATATGTTAACACTTCTGGCTTTACTGCCTTCAAATGGACCGACAATTCCTGCTGCTTCCAATTGATCAATAAGTCTACCGGCACGGTTATATCCAAGTTTTAATTTTCTTTGCAATAATGATGCCGAACCTTGTTGTGCTGTTACAATAATTTCTGCAGCTTCTCTAAACATGCTGTCTCTCTCTGAAATATCAATATCTAATTTTACATTGCCTTCTTCTCCTACATATTCAGGAAGTAAATAAGCTGTAGCATAGGCTTTTTGAGAACCAATATAATCTACTATTTTTTCTACTTCTGGAGTATCTACAAAAGCACATTGAACTCTAACTAAATCATTTCCATTGGTGTAAAGCATATCACCTCTACCAATTAATTGATCTGCTCCTCCAGTATCTAAAATAGTTCTTGAATCAATTTTAGAGGTAACTCTAAAAGCAATTCTAGCAGGAAAGTTTGCCTTAATCATACCAGTAATAACATTTACTGAAGGTCTTTGTGTAGCGATAATTAAGTGAATTCCAATGGCACGTGCAAGTTGTGCTAATCGAGCAATGGGAGTTTCCACTTCTTTACCTGCTGTCATAATTAAATCTGCAAACTCGTCGACTACCAAAACAATATATGGCAAAAAGCGATGTCCGTTTTCTGGATTTAATTTTCTAGATTTAAATTTTTCATTATATTCTTTAATATTTCGAACCATTGCATCCTTTAATAAAGAATAACGGTTGTCCATTTCAATGCAAAGTGAATTTAAAGTATTGATTACCTTGCTGTTGTCTGTGATGATTGCATCTTCAGAATCTGGAAGTTTAGCTAAATAATGTCTTTCAATTTTATTAAAAAGTGTTAATTCCACTTTCTTTGGATCTACTAAAACAAATTTTACTTCTGCAGGATGTTTTTTATATAGTAATGAAGTTAAAACAGCATTTAATCCTACTGATTTTCCTTGACCAGTTGCTCCAGCCATAAGAAGGTGAGGCATTTTAGCCAAATCGACAACAAAAGTTTCATTGGATATTGTTTTTCCTAAAGCAATTGGGAGCTCCATTTCTGCTTCTTGAAATTTTGCCGAACCAATAACCGTTTTCATAGGAACCATAGTTGGATTCTTATTTGGCACTTCTATTCCAATTGTTCCTTTGCCAGGAATTGGTGCAATAATACGAATTCCTAGTGCTGCTAGTGAAAGTGCTATATCGTCTTCTAAGCTTTTTATTTTAGAAATACGAATGCCAGCTTCAGGAACTATTTCATACAATGTTACCGACGGACCAACGGTTGCTTTAATTTGTGCAATTTCTATTTTATAATTACGAAGTGTTTCAACAATATTATTTTTATTTTCTTCTAATTCGGCTTGGTTGATAGTAATTCCAACGGATGAATATTCTTTTAATAAATCAATTGTTGGGAATTTATAATTAGAAAGTTCTAATGTTGGATCAAATAAACCAAAATCAGCAACCAATTTAGATGCTAAATTTTCTTCTACAATGTCTTCTTCAACAGCCTTTTCAATTACAAATACTTCCTCTGCAAATGGTTTTTCTTCTGTTTCGTTAATTTGTAATTCGGGACCTAGTGGATTATTTTTTGGTTCTGATTTTAATGTCGGTTCTAAATCAATTTCCGAATAACTAGAAATCGTTGGTTTTAATGCTTCTTTATTTAATTCAAACTGTGAAACAGGTTTTAGAATAGGTTCTTCAATTAATTCTTCTAATTCGTCATTATTGTCTTCAACTGCGTATTCTTCTAAATTATAAGCAGAGGACTTGTAATCATTTAATTGCATTTCTGCTAAATCTTCTCTCATTTGTTTTTGTCTGTTTTCGAAAAAAGTTTTAATTCCGTCAGGAGAAACTTTAACTCTAAAATATAAGAATAGGATTATTCCAAATAATAAAATTAGAACAGTACCAATATTTCCTACAAAAATCCTAAGAAAATCATTCAATTCAAAGCCAAGAGTACCGCCTAGATTTGGATAGGAACTTCCTAAAAACCCAAGTGTAACAGAAGCGATTAACAGCACATATAAATCCCAAAACCAAATTGCTCTTAATTTTTTTAAAGATAAGTCCATTATCAAATAAAGTCCTGTTAAGAAAAATATCTTTACAAAAATAAAGGATGCAATTCCGAATCCATTTTGAATAAATAATTGTGATAATTGACTACCAATCCATCCAGCCCAATTGCCAGATTCCGTTTTTAAACTTGGTGATTGGTCGTAATTGCTCATGTCATTATCACCATAAATAAATGACGAAACAAATGCGACTAGCAATCCTATGGAAATAAAAATTAAAAAGAATCCAAGAATTACTTTATAATGTCTCTTTATTTTCCAAGGAAGTTTTTCTTCCGGAAGATCGGATTTGGTATCTGCTTTCTTTGTTGTTTTTGCCATTTTTTATTTAAATAATGCTATAAATATAAAAATTTATATTTTAGGAATATATATCATACATCCAATCGTAACCGCTGTTAGTGCAGCAAAGAATACAGCACCAGCTGCAATGTCTTTAATAAAACCAATTTTTTTATGAAATTCAGGGTGAATAAAATCGGCTACTTTTTCAACAGCTGTATTAATACCTTCTACTCCAAGCACAAAACCGATTGCTAATGTTTGAATCATCCATTCTTCATGGGAAATGTGAAAATAAAAACCAGCAAATATCATTAAGATTCCAATTGAAGACTGAACCATAATGCTGTGTTCGGTAGTTATTAGTTTTAATGCGCCTTTTAAAGCAAAGCCCATGCTTTTAAATCTACCAGTAAAAAAATTTTTATCTCTTTCAAATTCCATAATAAAATTATTATAGTGACGCTAAAGCAGCTTCATAGTTTGGTTCGTCTGCAATTTCACCAACTTGTTCTGTATATTGTACTATGCCGTTTTCATCTAATATTAAAACTGCTCTAGAGTGTAATCCTGAAAGCGGTCCATCTATTATTTCCAAGCCATAGTCTTTTCCGAAGTTACCAGTATTAAAATCAGATAAATTTAATACATTTTCAAGTCCTTCTGCTCCACAAAATCGTTTTTGAGCAAATGGTAAATCTCTTGAAATGCATAATACTTTAGTATTTTCTAAATTAGTTGCTTTTGTATTAAATGTTCTTACAGATGTAGCACAGGTTCCTGTATCAATACTAGGAAAAATATTTAATACCAATTTAGTGCCTTTAAAATCAGAAAGTGAAACAATACTTAAATCGTTTTGTACTAATTGAAAATCAGGTGCTGAAGTACCTACTAGAGGTAATTTGCCATTTGTATTTATTGCGTTTCCGCCTAAAGTAATTGCTGCCATTTTATTTATGTTTTTTAGAGTTCAAAAATAGTAAAAAATTATTTGGAATTAAGGGCTTGAAATCAGGAATTTTCTTGCTCTATTTTTTTTAAAATTTATAGATATTAATTTTTCTTATTTATTATTATATTGTAATATTGCAATATAATAATTTAACAACATTATGGGAGCATCCAAATCTGAATTTTTTTCTGTAGAACAGAATGAGATGGCAAACTTGTTCAAAGCCATGTCTCATCCAGCAAGAGTAGCAATTGTAAATTATTTATTGAGTGTAGACGCCTGTATTTGTGGAGATATTGTAAACGAATTACCATTGGCTCAGCCTACTATTTCACAGCATTTAAAAGAGTTGAAAAATGCCAATATAATAAAAGGAACTATAGAGGGAACTGCAATTTGTTACTGTATTAATGTTGAAACAATTCAAAAAATTGAAACGTATTTTAGTTCCATTACAATTCAATTAAAAAACAAATGTTGTTGATATTAAAATCGATGTATTCTCAGGAAAATTTAGACTTTTCTTGACTTCTAACAATCCAATAAAGCAAACCTTTAAATATTAAATATGAAACTATCTGAAATTAAAACTGAATTAAAAAAACTATCTCAAATAGCATTTCAACTTCCGGATGGTGAATTGGTGCCAAGTCATTTTCATGTTACTGAAGTTGGTAAAATATCCAAACATTTTATTGATTGTGGAGGTGTAGTTAGGAAGGAAGAAGTAGCAAATTTCCAACTATGGGAAGCTAATGATTTTGACCATCGTTTGCATCCTGAAAAATTAATTCATATAATTGAATTATCCGAAGATAAATTGGAAATCCCTGATTTAGAAATTGAAGTAGAATACCAAATGAAGGAAACTATCGGTAAATTTGATTTAAAGTTTGATGGGACTAACTTTCAGTTAGTGTCCAAATTAACGGATTGTTTAGCTAAAGATAAATGTGGTATTCCTACAGAAAAACTTAAAATGAAAATAGGCGAGTGGAAGGTGAAAGAAAATTCATGTTGTACTCCAAATTCAAATTGTTGTTAATTTAAGATAATAAATTTATGAGTCCAGAATTATTAAAAAAAGTAAAAGAAATTTCAACTATCACTGTTCCTGAAGAACGAAAAGATGTGCTAAAACCTTTAATTGGTTATATTCAAAACAAAATAGATTTAAATCAAGATATTCGCTTGAATTTTATTTGCACACACAATTCTCGAAGAAGTCATTTGTCTCAAATATGGGCACAAACTATGGCTTTTCAATTTAGAATTTCAAAAGTGTTTTGTTATTCGGGAGGAACTGAGGCAACCGCAATGTTTCCTAAAGTAGCAGAAACCTTAGGTAATCAAGGGTTTCATATTCAGAAATTAAGTCATGAGAATAATCCAGTTTATGCTGTTAAATATGATGAAAATCAGGCTGCAATAATCTGTTTTTCTAAAAAGTATAAGGATGATTTTAATCCTAAAAATAACTTTGCAGCAATCATGACTTGTAATAATGCTGACGAAGGTTGTCCAATAGTCTTTGGTGCTGATGCTAGATTTCCTGTAAAATATAATGATCCAAAAGCATTTGATGAAACCGAATTGATGAATGAAAAATATGCAGAACGTAGCTTGGAAATTGCGTCCGAAATGTATTTTGTCTTTTCTCAAATAAAATAACAACTATTTTTTATACTATTTTCAAAAATCAAATGGATTTTAATAACTGTTACTTACTACTAAATAATGAAAAAACATCTTAATTTTCTAGATCGATTTTTAACTCTTTGGATATTTTTAGCAATGCTAATTGGAGTTGGTATTGGATATTTTATTCCAAATTCAGCAGATTTCATAAATTCATTTTCAAGAGGAACTACTAATATTCCATTGGCAATTGGTTTAATTCTAATGATGTATCCACCATTAACTAAAGTTGATTTTAGTAAGATTCCGATAATGTTTAAGAAACCCAAAATTCTATTGGCTTCCTTTATTATCACTTGGATTGTTGGTCCGTTTTTAATGTTTTTACTTTCAATTTTCTTTCTTAAAGATTATCCCGAATATATGACTGGATTAATCATTATTGGATTAGCGCCATGCATTGCAATGGTAATCGTTTGGAATGAGCTAGCCGAAGGAAATCGTGAATTAACAGCAGGTTTGGTTGGGATAAATAGTTTGTTACAAGTTTTATTTTTTAGTTTATATGCCTATTTTTATTTAGAAATAATGCTCCCTTTATTCGGAATTAAGGGATTGAAATTAAATATCACTATTTTTCAAATTGCAACCACAGTTGGTGTTTACCTCGGAATACCGTTTACTTTAGCCGTAACTAGCCGATTTTTGATAAAAAAATACTTAGGAGATAAATGGTTCAATCAAAAATTCCTTCCTTTTGTATCTCCATTGACCTTAATAGCTTTGCTATTTACAATTGTCGTGATGTTTAGTTTAAAAGGCAAAATGATTGTTCAACTTCCTTTAGATGTTATTCGAATTGCTATTCCATTGGTAATTTTCTTTGCAATTATGTTTTTACTTATGTTTTTTGTAGGTAAAAAAGTAGGAGCAGAATATCGGGATAATGCTGCTATTTCATTTACTGCATCTGGGAATAATTTTGAGTTAGCAATTGCAGTTTCTATTGGAGTTTTCGGAATAAACAGTGGACAAGCATTTGCAGGAGTAATTGGCCCTTTAGTAGAAGTTCCTGCATTGATTACCTTAGTAAATGTTGCTTTTTGGCTGAGGAAAAAGTATTATTAACATTAAGAAAGAGGGAAGTAATAATTAAAAAAAAACGCAAATTAAATTCATTTTAATTTGCGTTTTTTTTAGGATTACTAGATATTATTTATCAATTGAACCTAATACCCTTTTCATAAAATCATTCAATGCTTCTTTTTTATCTTTTCCTTCCTTAACCATTTTATTAACTTCTAAAGCACCATACATATTTGAAATTAATTCACCTATTACTTCTAATTCTTCGTCTTTTAGAGAAGAAACCTCACAAAGATTCTCAAGAACTTCGATCGTTTCGACTAAATAATCTTGGTCGTTTTCCTCAATGAATTGAGTTAAGTGTTTTATTACAGGTAATTTCATTTTTTTATTTTTTAAATTAGGTTCTGAGAAATTAATTTTTAAGGTCCTTAGCAACTAAGTAACTTTAAGTAAGAATTTACTGAACTACTTCATTCACTAATTCTGTTAATACTTCTAATTTAGTTGTTTGACTTTGATTTACTAAAACTCCATTTTTGAACGTTGCAAAAGTTGGTAAATTATCAACTTTAGCTAATTTTCTAGATTCTGGGAATTTTTCAGCATCCACAATTAAAAAAGGAATACCTTCATTTTGTGAAGCCAGCATTTTAAATTTAGGCTTCATAATTCTACAATTTCCGCACCAAGACGCAGCATATTGAACTACAACTATATCATTTGATGCTATTACTTCTGATAAATTATCTTGTTCTATTTCTGAAAACATATTATTAAGGTTTCAATATCAATTGCAATGTTAAACTTCAATTATTTGATTTTAACATTGCAATTGTTTTTTTGTTATTGATTAGTGAGAAGCTAAATAAGAAGCAGTACTATTTCTATCTGCATTCATGGCATCTTTACCTTCTTCCCAGTTAGCAGGACAAACCTCACCTTTAGTTTGAACGTGAGTATACGCATCTACCAATCGAATATATTCGTGTACGTTTCTACCTAATGGCATGTCGTTTACACTTTCGTGGAAAATTTTACCATCCTCATCAATTAGGTATGTCGCTCTAAAAGTCACATTAGAACCTTCAAGTATTTCATCGTTTAATTCTTCATCATAAACCCATTCTGCATCCAAAATATCTAAAGCTGCAGATAAGTTACGAGTAGTATCAGCTAAAATTGGGTAAGTAACTCCTTCAATTCCACCGTTGTTTTTAGGTGTATTTAACCAAGCAAAATGTACCTCATTAGTGTCGCATGAAGCACCAATTACCATAGTATTTCTTTTTTCAAATTCTTGCAAAGCAGCTTGAAATGCATGTAATTCAGTTGGACATACAAAAGTAAAGTCTTTTGGATACCAAAATAAAACTACCTTTTTCTTGTTTTTTGTAGCTTCTTCAAGTACGTTAATTCTTAAGTTATCTCCCATAAAAGAGATTGCATCTACTGTAATGTTTGGGAATTGTTTTCCTACTAAAGACATAATATATAATTTTAAGTTATTAATTTAATTCTAATGCAAAAATACGTATAATAGGACGTGTTGAATATTGTTATAGATTATATGTTTTTATAAAACAATAGTTTTTAGTTATAGTTCGTGTTTTTATTTTTTTAAAAGCCGTTGATATTATCTTATATTTGTTTTTTCAATATCAAAACAAACATTAAATATATGAATTTTTCCAATTTATTTCGAAAAAAATCAACAAAAGTAATTATCCAAGAAGGCGGAGATGGAGAACACTCAGGGTTAAATAAAGTATTAAATGTTAAAGATTTAACTTTTTTTGGAATAGCGGCAATAATCGGCGGGGGTACTTTTAGTGCTATTGGAAACGCTTGTTTTTCAGGAGGTCCTGCAGTAATTTTATTATATATTATGTGTGCCATTGCCTGCGGATTTACAGCTATGTGTTATGCTGAATTTGCTTCTCGTGTACCAGTTTCAGGAAGTGCTTATACTTATGCATATGTTTCATTTGGGGAAATTTTTGCATGGATAATTGGTTGGGCTTTAATTATGGAATATTCAATTGGTAATATTTACATTGCGTTTTCGTGGAGTGGATATTTCACTAATTTATTAGATACTTTCGGTCTCCATTTACCTGAATGGTTAACAATTAATTATAAATCTGCTCAAGATGCATTTGTTGCTAATATAGGAACTGAAGGTTTGATGGCTTGGAAAAACGCACCAGTTTTTTATGGTTTAAAAATTATTTTCGATCTACCAGCAGTTGTTATTAATTTGCTTATTACTTATTTGGTTTATCGTGGCACTAAAGAGTCTAAAAATTTTAGTAATATTATGGTTTATATTAAGTTAGCAATAATTGCATTGGTAATTGTTGTAGGAGCTTTTTATATAGATATAGACAACTGGACGCCATTTATGCCTAATGGTTTTAGTGGTGTAATGGGTGGGGTATCTGCAGTATTCTTCGCTTATATTGGTTTTGATGCTGTTTCAACTTTAGCTGAAGAAAGTAAAAATCCACAGCGTGATTTGCCAAAAGGAATGATTTATTCATTAGTAATTTGTACCATTGTTTTCATAATATTAGCATTGGTTATTACAGGAATGGTTTCCTACCAATTGCTCGGTGTTAGCGATCCATTGGCTGAAATATTTGCATTAAAAGGAGTTAAATGGATGTTATTTATAGTTTCTATTGCTGCAGTAGTTGCTATGACAAGTGTTTTGTTAGTTTTTCAAATGGGTCAGCCAAGAATATGGATGACCATGAGTCGAGATGGATTAATGCCGAAGAAATTTTCTGAAATTCATCCAAAATATAAAACACCAGGTTTTGCTACAATAGTTACGGGTTTAGTTGTTGGGGTTCCAATATTTTTTACTGATGAAAACTTTGTATTAGATTTTACTTCTATTGGTACTTTGTTTGCTTTTGTATTAGTTTGTGGTGGCGTATTAATGCTTTCACCACAAAGTGAATCAGAACTGGCAGAAAGAGCAACTAAAGGTAAGTTCAGAATTCCGTATGTTAATTCAAAGTATATTTTCCCGTTATTAATGTTAATTGGAACAGGTTTAACATTTAGATATATTCCTTCTTTTTTTACTGATGTTTTTGATTTTTCAGATGGTAAAATGGCAACTAATCTTCCGATGCTTGTATTTTTATTAGTTTGTTTGATAATGATGTTTTTGTCTTTTTTCAAAAACTTATCTTTAATTCCGCTTTTAGGACTCGTTTCTTGTTGTTATTTATTAACAGGAATGGCTGTTTCTAATTGGATGTGGTTTAGTTGTTGGTTATTAATTGGATTGATAATTTATTTTGGATATAGCCGTAAGAATAGCAAGTTGAATGTTCTAGATTCTTAATAATAAATTAGTTTTGATTATTATTTTAACTATTTTTCTTCCATATAATATGTTCTTAATGAAAATTAGAATTTGTTGTTTAAAATTCTTTTTTTGTTGGAGGTAAATCCTTAATTTTATAAAAAATTCAATTAATAGTTATGAGTGATTTTTACAAAAAAATATTAGATAATAATAAACAATGGGTAGAAAGTCAATTATCTATTGATCCTGAATATTTTAAAGATTTATCTAAGGGGCAAAATCCACCATTATTATGGATAGGTTGTTCTGATAGTCGAGTTCCTGCGAATGAAATAATAGGAGCAAAACCAGGGGATGTTTTTGTTCATCGAAATATTGCAAATATGGTAGTTCATAGTGATATGAACATGTTGAGTGTCTTAGATTATGCAGTTAGTGTTTTGAAAGTGAAACACGTTATTGTATGTGGACATTATGGTTGTGGAGGAATAAAAGCTGCAATGGAAAATAATTCTATTGGTATTATCGATAATTGGATTAGACACATTAAAGATGTTTATCGTTTTCACAAGCCCGAATTAGATGCTATGGATAATGAAGATGAGCGGTTTAATAAATTTGTTGAGATTAATGTAAGAGAACAAGTTTTAGATTTGGCAAAAACTTCAATTGTTCAATCGGCATGGAAAATAGGTCAGGAACTTACTTTACATGGATGGGTATATGGTTTGAATAGTGGATATGTTACTGATTTGGATGTTAATTTTAGTTCTAATAAAGATTTAGATGAAGTATATCAATTATATTTCAAGTAGCTATATGTTAATAATTTACACAAAAAACGCTTCAATAGATATATTTATTGAAGCTTTTTTTTATTTCTCATTCGAGAATTAAGAATGATTTTATTGATCTTCAAAATTTTCATTAAAAGCAGATGGTAAGATTTGAGGAATAAATTTTATTAGTATAGGTAATAAAAGACTCCCGCCAGGAAGTAGAAAGATAGTCAAAGAAGGAACGGTTTTACAAATGTCTAATAATTGTTTTTTAACTTTCTTTTTTTCTGTTATATCCAAATCGCTTTTGGTAGATTTTAAAAGAAGTTGCATCAATTCTTTACTCTCGTTTATTTCTTTAGATAATCTTTTTTTATTTCTAGAAATTAGTAGCTGTACACTACTAGTAGTTTGATCGTAAAAATGTTTAACAGGGTTGGAGTAGTTAAAATATTGAATTTCGGACTTATATTTTGTTATAAAACTTGAAATATCTTTAATACTATCTAAAACAAAATTTTCATTAATATTAATTTGTTTTGCTATTTCATATAAAAAATTAGCTTCCTCGGTATCAATTATACTGTCATTTGAAACAGATAAACCTGCTAAATCAATTAAATAATATTTTTCTAAATCATCATTAAAGTAACTCAAAGGCAATTCTTCTAAATTTTGAATACTAACTTTTGAAAATTTGGTATACCTTAAGGATGCTTCAAAAAGTTTAATTAATAAATCATCATTAGTAGATTTTATTGTTTTGACATTTAAAGCTAAAGAAACTAAACTGGTTATTGATTCTTCTGTTTTTTTAAAATATTTCTCTGGAATTTCACCAGAAATAATAAAGTGTCTGTATGCTAAAATATCTACAAATAACAAAGCATTAGTAACTATATTAGAAAAATTTCTACTAATAATATCTTTATTAGTTTGTACTCTTTCTTCAATAATATTCTCTAATTTATGACTTTCAGTAGAAGGAATTATTTTATCTAATAGTCCGAATCCTTTTGGAGTGATTTTTTGATAAAAATCTACAGTAGTATTTATGAAATCGGCAGAATTAGTATTGTTAGTAGTAAAATAATAAGTCTCAAACAAGGTGTTTATTAGTGCAATCTTTGAAATCTCTTCAGATTTCCATTGATCAATAGTTACTTCAGAGTTATTATTTATACTAACAATATGTCCATATATGAATCCAGTTTGGCGTATGTTTTTATAAAAAGATAATGTATCCGTTGCTGTACTAGGAAATTCATTTGTTTGTTCCAAAAAAAACTTATCTATCCATCCAATTGCAGAAGGGTTTATCATAAATCAAATATTGAAATACAAATCTAAAGTAATTGTACAATAAATCGTTATTTATAAAAATAAATAACGATTATATAAAGTTTTAGTGATAATTACTTAATTATTCCAGCACATGCTACTCTTGCACCAGCATTTCCAGTTGGTTGTGTAACAAAATCATCTGCTTTGTCGTGAACGATTAATCCTTTTCCTAAAATATCTTTGTTAGCATCGCCACAACCTATGCACCATTCGTCTGTCTTTAATGTGATTGTTGCATTTCCGTTTTCATCAGCGTTAAAGTTTCCAATATCTCCTTTATGGTGTTCTGAATCGGTCCATTTTCCATGTTTAACATGTAATGGATTCCAATGACCTCCTGCAGAAGTAGCGTCACCAGCTGAACAATCTGCCTTCTCATGAATGTGAATTGCATGAACTCCGGGTTTTAGTCCAGATAATTTAGCTTCAAAAAATACCACTCCATTTTTTTCTTTAAATGTTGCTGTACCGGTAACAGTGCTTCCGCTTTTTGGTTCTAAATTTATGGTTAATGCATTAGTTTTATTTGAATTTCCTGATTTACAAGCAATCATTATTCCAAATGCAATTAAGGTAATAAGAAGTATTTTTTTCATAATAATAATTTTTATCAAAGTTATAAATTTAAACGTATAATAAATTTAATATTTACTTAAAAACAATAACCATTTTCTGTAACTAACTTTGATGCTATAGTTTCTCTTAATTCAACAATATTAGGCATGTTGGTGTATTTTGTAAATCTTCTTAATCCCATTAACATCATGCGTTGTTCATCGCCTTCAGCAAAAGAAATAATACTTTCTTTACCTCTTAAAGCTACGATGTCAACCGATTTGTAAAGATATAATTTTGCCATTGCAATTTGTTCTTTCACATTTTGTTCCCCTTCTTTTAAAGCTAATTTTTCTGAACGCAGTAGGGTGCTTTCGGCCATATATATTTCAATTAGCATATCTGCGGCAGCCATTAATAATTGTTGGTGGGAATCTAAATCCATTCCGAATTTTTGAACGGCAGCACCAGCCACCATTAGAAATGCTTTTTTCAATTTAGCAATCATTTCTTTTTCTTCTGAAAATAGTTCAGAATAATTAGGAGTTTCAAAGGATGGTATTCCCATTAATTCTTCTTGTACTTTCATTGCAGGACCAAGTAAATCAACATGGCCTTTCATTGCTTTTTTTATCAACATTCCTACGCAAAGCATCCGGTTTATTTCATTTGTTCCTTCATAAATCCTTGCAATTCTAGCATCCCGCCAAGCGCTTTCCATAGGAGTATCTTCTGAAAATCCCATTCCCCCATAAATTTGAATACCTTCATCGGCACAATTTTGAATATCTTCTGAAACAGCCACTTTTAAAATAGAGCATTCAATAGCAAATTCTTCTACACCTTTTAATTCAGCTTCTTGATGAGTAGTTCCTTCGGCAACTCTTGCGTTTATTCTATCTTCAATTGATTTTGCAGCTCTATAAGTAGCGCTTTCTCCTGCATATGCTGATGTAGCCATCTCGGCTAATTTATAACGTATAGCTCCAAATTGTGAAATTTGTGTATTGAATTGGACTCTTTCGTTGGAATATATTATTGCATTTGTAGTAACGCGACGTTGTGCATCTAAGCAAGCAGCTGCTAACTTGATTCGACCAACATTTAAAGCATTCATGGCAATTTTAAAACCATTTCCACGCTCGGAAAGCATATTTTCAACAGGTACTTTTGTTTCGTTAAAGAAAACTTGTCTGGTGGAGGAGGCTCGAATTCCTAGTTTATGTTCTTCTTCTCCAAGAGTAATTCCGTTAGTTCCATCATTTTCTATTATAAAACCAGTTATGTTTTTATCCTCTTCAATCCTTGCAAAAACAATAAATAAGGAACAGAATCCCGCATTAGAAATCCACATTTTTTGGCCTGTAATTTCATAATGGGTTCCATCTTCAGATAAAACAGCTTTAGTTTTACCAGAATTTGCATCGCTTCCTGCACCTGGTTCTGTTAAACAATAAGCACCAAACCATTCACCTGAAGCTAATTTAGGAACATATTTTTGCTTTTGTTCTTCAGTTCCATATAGTGTAATTGGCATTGTTCCAATTCCGGTATGAGCTCCAAAAGCGGTAGAAAACGAACCTGTTGCACCTGAAATGTAATCACATACCAAACAAGTATCTACAAATCCCATTCCCATTCCACCATAATTTTCAGGAACAGCAATACCTAAAAATCCCATTTCACCGGCTTTTTTCATCACCTCTTCGGTGAATTTAAAGTCCTTGTTTTCAAAACGGTTTTTATAGGACCAAATTTCTTTTTCTACAAATTCTTTCACCGATTCTCGCATCATAATTTGTTCCTCTGAAAAATCTTCTGGTGTAAAAATATCCTCACAATTAGTTTCTTTTACCAAAAATTGCCCACCTCTAGTTATGTCTTTCATAGTATTGTTTTTTTTTGAGAAATGAAAAAATAATATCTGAATTCATTTTTTAATTTCTTATTATTTCAGGTCTACATTCTTTGTATTATAATAACTCAAATATCCCCGCAGTGCCTTGACCGGTTCCAACGCACATGCTCACAATTCCGTATTTATTATTACGTAATCGCATTTCTTCGAATAATTGAACAGATAATTTTGCACCTGTACAACCTAGAGGATGACCTAAAGCAATCGCACCACCATTTACATTAACTATATCTGGATTTAATTCTAACTCTTTAATTACAGCTAACGATTGCGAAGCAAATGCCTCATTTAATTCGATTAAATCAATATCATTTAAAGTTAATCCTGCTTGTTTTAATGCTCTTGGAATAGCTTTTACAGGTCCGATTCCCATTACTCTTGGTTCAACTCCAGCTGATGCAAAATTCACCAATCTTGCAATTGGAGTTATTCCTAATTCTTTCACCATTTCTTCGCTCATTATTAATACAAATGCCGCTCCGTCACTCATTTGAGATGAATTACCTGCAGTAACACTTCCATCATTAGCAAAAACAGGTTTTAGTTTTGCTAAAGCTTCTAGAGTAGTATCAGCTCTTGGACCTTCATCTTTTGAAACAATGTAGGATTTGGTTTCTTTTTTGTCTAATTCATTAATGAATGTTTGTTCAACAGTAATAGGTACAATTTGATTTTCGAATTTACCTTCTGCTTGCGCTTTAAGTGCTTTTAGATGGGAATTAAAGGAGAAAACATCTTGGTCTTCACGGCTAATGTTGTATTGTTTTGCAACTGCTTCTGCTGTTAAACCCATTCCCCAATAATAATCTTCATGACCATCTTTAGCAATTGCATAATCGGGTGTTGGTTTATAACCTCCCATAGGGATAAAACTCATGCTTTCTGCACCACCTGCAATAATGCAATCTGCCATGCCACTTTGTATTTTTGCTGTTGCTATGCCTATTGTTTCTAAACCAGATGCGCAGTATCTATTTACTGTTACACCGGGAACATCGGTTACTTTTAATCCCATTAAGGAAATAAGTCGTCCAACATTTAGTCCTTGTTCAGCTTCGGGCATGGCATTACCAACCATTACATCATCAATACGAGTTTTATCAAAATCGGGTAAATCCTTCATCATAAACTGAATAGTTTCAGCTGCTAATTCGTCTGGACGCTTAAAACGAAATAATCCTTTTGGAGCTTTTCCAACTGCTGTTCGGTATGCAGAAACAATATAAGCGGTTGTGTTTTTCATAAATTTATTTTTTTCATTAACCTCATAGAGGTAAATAGTAACTAGACGTTTTTATTTTATTATTGGGAACTCCTATTGAGCTAAGTTTAATTAAATGTACATTTCTACAATCATGTCGCTATTAAGAGGCTATTAATTTCTTAATGGTTTCCCTTTTGTTAACATAAACTGAATTCTTTCCAAGGTTTTTCTTTCCATGCAAAGAGATAAGAATGCTTCTCTTTCAATGTCTAAAAGATACTGTTCACTTACTAAAGTTGGTTCAGATAAATCGCCACCTGACATTACATAAGCAAGTTTATTTGCAATTTTTAAATCGTGTTCGGATATATATTTTCCAGCAACCATTTGGTTTGTTCCTACTAAGAACATTCCGAGAGCTTGCTTACCTAGAACCTTAATATCAGTTCTTCTAATTGGTTGTGTATATCCCTGATCTGCCATTTGTAAAGCTATTTGTTTTGCAACAGCAATTTGTCGGTCTTTATTTACAACTATAATATCTTTTCCTTTTTGTAAAACACCCAAATCAAATGCTTCATATGCTGAAGTGGCTACTTTTGCCATGCCAATTGTTAGAAAATATTCTTGAAGTACATTTAATTCAACATCGTTTTTATGAAATAAATCCGCAGCACGTAAAGCCATTTCTTTTGAACCGCCACCACCAGGAATAACTCCAACACCAAATTCAACTAATCCAATATAGGTCTCAGCAGTAGCAACTACACGGTCTGCATGCATACTCATTTCACATCCACCACCTAGAGTTAATCCGTGAGGTGCAACAATAACGGGAATAGAGGAGTAGCGGACACGCATCATAGTATCTTGAAAATATTTTATTGCCATGTTTAATTCCTCATATTCTTGTTCTACAGCCATCATGAAAATCATTCCAATATTTGCACCAACTGTAAAATTTGCTCCTTGGTTTCCAATAACTAGTCCACGGAATTCTTTTTCAGCAAGGTCAATTGCTTTATTTATAGCTGTTAAAACACCTCCACCAATGGTATTCATTTTAGAATGGAATTCTAAATTTAAAATTCCGTCTCCTAAATCTAATATACTGGCATCGGAATTACCCCATACTTTATGGCTTTCGCGAATATTATCTAAAATAATAAAAGCATCTTGGCCAGGAATTTTCTCTTGTGATTTAGTTGCGATATTATAATAATGTGTTGCTCCATTTTTTACAGAATAAAAAGAGGACTCTCCGGAAGCTAGCATATCAGTAACCCAAGAGGCAGGTTCAAATCCTTCGGTTTTCATTATGTTAATTGCAGATTCAACTCCAATAGCATCCCAAATTTGAAACGGACCATTTTCCCAACCGAAACCTGCTTTCATGGCGTCGTCTATTTTGTAAAGATCATCGGATATTTCGGGGATTCTATTGGAGCAATATGCAAACATGGCTGCAAAGCTTTTTCTATAAAAATCACCGGCTTTATCCGTTCCTTTTACTAATACTTTAAAACGATCAATTGGTTTTTCGATGGATTTAGTTAATTCTAAAGTTGCAAAAGAAGCTTTTTTTGCAGTTCGATACTCTAAAGTATTTAAATCTAAAGACATAATTTCCTTTCCTACTTTTTTGTAGAATCCTTGTCCAGATTTACTTCCGAGCCATTTATTATCTATCATTTTATTAATAAAATCTGGAAGTTTAAATAAATCATGGGCCTCGTCATCCGGGCAGCCCTCATAAAGTCCATTTGCAACATGTACTAAAGTATCTAATCCTACCAAATCTACTGTTCGGAAAGTAGCCGATTTTGGACGACCTATAACAGGACCAGTTAGTTTATCTACTTCTTCTATGGTTAATCCCATTTCTTTCACCAAATGAAAAAGACTCTGAATTCCAAAAATACCAATACGGTTTCCAATAAATGCTGGTGTATCTTTAGCTATTACTGAAGTTTTCCCAAGGAATTGCGAACCATAATTAGTAAGAAAATCTAATACATCTGAAGCTGTTTTTGGACCTGGAATAATTTCGAATAATTTTAAATATCGAGCAGGATTAAAGAAATGCGTTCCACAAAAATTTTCTTGAAAATCATCACTTCTACCTTCGCTCATAAACTTAATAGGTATTCCCGAAGTGTTTGAGGTTACTAATGTTCCTGGTTTACGAAATTTTTCAATTTGCTCAAAAACTTGTTTTTTAATATCTAGCCTTTCAACTACAACTTCAATAATCCAATCACATGAATCAATTTTAGCAAAATCGTCACTCGTATTTCCGGTTGTAATTCTATTTGCAAATTTCTGACTGTAAATAGGAGAGGGATTCGATTTTAAGGAATTTGCCAAATGGTCATTTACAATTCTATTTCGAACTTCTTTACTATCTAAAGTCAAACCTTTCTTTACTTCATTCTCTGTTAAAGTGTTTGGAACGATGTCCAAAAGTAATACCTCAACACCAATGTTAGCAAAATGGCAAGCAATTCCAGATCCCATTATTCCGGAGCCAATTATTGCAACTTTTTTAATTATTCGTTTCATTTTTATTATTTGAAAGTGGTTCAAAATATTTTTTTCTCAATAATCAATTCATTTATAGTTTCTGCAACTTCCATAAAATGATTTATTTTTTCTTCTGTAAGATTCTTCCTAACAGCATCATTAAATCGTAAAACTGTTTCTTTTGATAATTCTCTTTTCTCTTTTCCTAATTGAGTAAGATAAATAAGAACTCCTCTGCCATCTTCAGGGTTTTTCTTTCTTACGATCAATCCTTTTTCCTCGAGTGTTTTTAAAGTTCTGGTTAATGATGTTGCTTCCATTCCCATTCGGTTGCTTATATAGGTTGATGGAGTACCATTTTCTTTATCTATACTAAGTAATGCAAATCCGATTGCCATTGAACCATCAAATCTAGATGCTTCTTCATTGTACATTCGGGAAACCGCTTGCCAAGTTGAACGAAGAATATAATCTATAGTTTTTTCTTTCATGATAATGATGTGAAAATCAAATGTACAAAATTATATTATGCGCGCATACTATTTTGGTTTTTTTTACAACGGAATTCTATTAACAAATCTTGTTTTATCAATTTCCCGTTATTTAGGTCTATTATCATACACAACAATGAAATCAAAATAAATATATTTGTAAAATATAAATAACATTTACTATTCAAAAAAAATAAATATTTTTCAAATTTGTAAAAAAAAATGAATTAATTTGATAAAAAATAATTAATGTTACATTTATAGAATAAAAAACAAATGTTAATGTGGGAATTTTCACAATTAATTTAGATGTAAAAGATTTATAATAATATACATCATAAAAGTTGGAAAATAAATAAAAATTCACTAAATTAATTATTGGTTAATGATTTTTGAAAATCGTAATTTACACAATATAATAGCTGTAATTTTAAAGTATTATTTTCATTAGTAAAAGATAAAATGCAGTAGTAGGATGAAAAAAAATACGATATTAATTGTTGGGTCTGAAATTTCATTATATAATGATATACAAAAAACATTAGAACATGAAGATTATGTGGTGAAATTTCTTTCGATTTTCACTCTAGATATTCCAAATTATTTAGAAAATAATACATCAAAATTAGTATTAATAGATATTGATAATGTTGAAATAACTAAATGTATTGCGTTAGCTCAGTATTTGTTAAATGAGGATTTAATTCCATTTGTTTATTTGTCTTCTAATGCGGATGATATAACAATAGAAAAAATAAAACGTACACGTCCATATGGATTTTTTGTTAAGCCATTTAGAGAATTGGATATCAAAACTAGTTTGAAATTAATATTTTATAATTATTTACATAAAAATATTGATTTATTAAAAAATGACAAAAAAGTAATTGAAGATGTCCCTTACAGAATTAGACATGTTATTAATTATATAAATGAAAACATTAATGAAAAAATTGATATTGATGAGTTAGCTAATTTAACAAAATGGAAAAAACATCATTTTATTAGAATTTTTTCAAGTATAATTGGTGTTACCCCATACCAATATATTCTTATAAATAAAATGGAAATTGCAAAAGCATTATTAAAAGAAACCTCACAACCAATTAATGAAATTGCATTTGATTTAGGGTTTGTAAATTATAGTAATTTTGGTCATATTTTCAAAAAAATTTGTTTCACATCACCAGAAAATTATCGAAAAACAAAAAAACTATACATTCAATTAAATCATACGGAAATTTAATTTATATTTACATATTATGTTTTAACTAAATTAGTAGTTAACTATTAGTTTTTTTAAAAATATAAAACTCCCCAAAAGTCTTTTTTAACCTACAACCTAAAATTTAAACTTATAATAATAAGATTTAAATTTTAACCTAATGCATTATTTTATTTTGCATCAAAATAATAAGGTCTTATTTTAAAATAATTAATATATAAATCAATGAAAAAAAGAATATTTACTGTGCTATTTGCTTCTATTGCAATTGTTACATTTGCCCAAGAAGAAAAAAAAGAAAAAGATTTCTACAACCATTGGTCTGTTGAATTAAATATAGGACAAAATAGGGCGTTAAGGCCTTTTTCTGCAGGTTATTTTACTTCTAAACCAAATACTTACTTTAATTTTAGTGGTGTTGAACATTATGATTTAGGTGCAAGATATATGTTTTCTTCACTATTCGGTTTGAAGGCTGATATAGCTTACGATGAGATTAAAAACCAAACGGGAAGTGGATCATTAGAGTTTAATTTAAAACAATATCGATTAGGAATTCAGGGTGTGATCAATTTTGCTAGATTGCTTAAATTTGAAACTTTTACTAAAAGAATTGGATTGTTAGCTCATGGTGGATTTCAAATTTCAAAATTAACTCCACAAATAGGTGTAAACCAAAACGTTTCTGAGGACAATGGAGGAATTATATTAGGATTAACACCTCAATATAGATTGACAAACTGTTTGATTATTACAGGAGATTTCAGTTCTCTTAACAATGTAAGACAACACTTTAATTGGGATGGAACTTATTCTGATGATTCTAATAACCTTACTGGCTCCATTTATAATACTTCTCTAGGGTTGACATATTATTTAGGAGATAAAAATAAAGTACATGCTGATTGGTATGTTTCGTCGGATTCAAAAGTTGATGAAGATGCTAGAAAAAGAATTTCTGAAATTGAAAAATCATTGAGTGATATTGATAATGATGGTGTGCCTGATTATTTAGATTTACAAAATAATTCTCCTAAAGGGGTTGTGGTAGATACAAAAGGAAGATATATTGATATTAATAACAATGGAATTCCTGATGAATTTGAACGTGATACAATAAAAAAAATAGTTGAAAATGATGATATTAAGGATTCCTCAAAGCCAATATTAGAAAATGGAAATCTGAATATAAATGTATTTTTCGAAGTGAATGAAGATATGCCAATTGAAGGATCAGAAAATAACATTCACTTACTATCTCAATATTTAAAAAATTATCCAGAATCTAAAATTAAACTTACAGGATTTGCGGATGTGCGCGGTGGTGAAAAACTTAATCTTGACTTATCTAAACGTAGAGCTATAAAACTGAAAAATTTCTTAATTTCTACAGGTGTTAATGAAAATAGAATGATAATAAGTGCCGAGGGTGTTGACACTACTTATCCAAGTACATCTAAAACTGGCCTTGATTTAGCTAGAAGAGTTTCTGTAGTTCTAATAAAATAGTACATGTGAAAAAATTATTAGTATCATAGCGCCAATAATCGTTCAATTGTCCAATATAATGCTATACAGCCAATTAAACTTGAGATAGGGTAGATGACATGTGTTTTATACCAAGTTTTATGTGCTAACCATTTACTAATTAGTAAATATGCTAAAATTAATACTGTAATTTGTCCTATTTCGACACCAATATTAAAAGATAGTAAAGAAGTGAAAAATTGATCTTTTGGAATTCCGATTTCTTTTAAAGCATTTGCAAATCCCATTCCGTGAATTAATCCAAATCCAAAAAGGATTAATAATCGGTAGGGATTTTTTTCTTTATGAATTATATTTTCTATTGAAGTAAATAGAATTGAAATAGCAATTAATGGTTCAATATAATTTGAATTTGGAAATAAAATACCACAGGCCGCCAAACCCAAAGTGATACTATGAGCTAAAGTAAAAAATGAGCATTGAATTACAACAGATTTTAAGTTAGAATTTAATAAGAAAATACTTAATATGAAAAGTATATGGTCAAAACCATAAGGAATTACGTGAGTAAATCCCAATGTTAGATACTGTAAAATAGTAGAAAGATAAATCATTAATTATTCTTTAACCAACTTTAAAGTAGTGCTTGTTTTGTCTATAATTTTTAAGAAATATATTCCATTTGATAATGCCGAAAAATCTTGGTTTTCAATCAATTTTCCCTTAAATATAAGTTGTCCTAAATTAGAATAAAGTTCGTAATTCTCATTTCCTGAATATGATTTTAAATTAATTTTAAAATGAAAAGGATTTGGAAATACTTTAATTTCATTAGTTTCAAAATTGGAACTAGCAACAGATAATAATGGATTACAATAGGAAGGGCCTCCAACTAAAGTGGTCATTTGATTACATAAATAACTATAATTAGCACTATCTGTTTGATTTAGTGTACCTAAAAGTAAATTTTGATTATTTGTTTCTGCTGGGTTATTGGTTAAGTTAAAAAACTTTTCAGAACCATCGTCAAACTTCATTAATTTATAATCGGTGTTTCTCATAGCCTTGCCATCTCCTGATGTTGGGGAAAGTTTGAAAATTTCAGTGAATTCCCATGGTCTTACGGATGTAGTTTGGTTTAACAGTATCGGCAACAAACTATGACTATCAACAATAGTTGTTGGTATTTGACTTTGCCAATTACTATCTCCAAAAAGTTCTAAAATTGTAGCAAATAAATCAGCAGTATTTACTAAAGAATTATTAGTTCTATTAGGATTTACTACATCTGGTCCAGAAATAATAAATGGAACTGTAACTCCTGCTTGATAAATACTTCCTTTTGATGGATTTGATTGTGCTACTAATGAATCATCACCGTTATCGCCTATGAAAATAATATCAGTAGTATCCCATTTTCCAGTAGTAACTAAATAATCAAAAAAACGTCCAATTTCTTTATCCATAGCCTCTGTCATTGCTTGAAAATAAGGAGTTGGATTTGCAGTAATATCGGATTGTATTCCTGATAGATTAGTATTAGTAATCAAGTTGGCAGGAGGTAAATGATAGGGTGTATGTGGGGCATTAAATGCTAAATATAAGAAGAAAGGTTTTGTTGATGGCTGACTATTTAGATAGGAAATAGCATTGTTAACATTTTCGGTAGTGGCATAATTAGTGCATGTTGAACTTACTCCATTAGTAATTTTAGTCCAATTGTAAAAGCCTGTAACTTGTTGGCCAGGTTGCCCCAATGCACCTGTTAAACTTCCTTCAAAATGATCAAAACCCATTGTTGTAGGATAATTATAACCTAAAGGAGCAAAGGTTGTTAAATGCCATTTACCTATGCATGCTTTAGATATTCCATTAGGTGAATATATATTCAAAACTTTTGGAATAATATTTTCATTGATATTTAGTTTTGTGTTAGAGCCATCAACAACATCTCCAACACCGGTTCTAAAACTATATCTTCCGGTTAATATTCCAGCTCGTGTGGGAGAACATAGAGGATTTGACCATGCATTATTAAAGACAACACCACGAGGTAAAAGTCTTCTTACATTTGTTAAATTAACAACATTGACTCCGTGATCAGGATAAATATCACAATAATCTTTACCTAAATCATCAGCAATAATTAAAACAACATTTCGTTGTTGAGCATAATTAATAAAACTAATAAGAAATAGAACAACAAGGAAATTTTTATTCAGCATGGTTATTTTTTTATAAGTACTTTATAAGTGTTTTTTATATTCTCACTAGTTAGATTAATAAAATATATTCCGTCTGAAAATTCTTTAACATCAATCTTGTACTCGTTTATAATCGATTTTTCTTCTTTGGAGAAAACAATTTTTCCAGAGGTATCGGTTATTTCTATTTGCACCAAATTCAAAACTTTCGGAAAATTTAAAAGTACATAATTCGATGCAGGGTTTGGATATATTTGAATGTTATTTTTCATTGAGAAATCTGAAGAACCTAAAACAGGATTTCCTCTTACACAAATTACATAATTTGAATTAGTCTTGTTGTCATAAGTTGTTATTCCAAATTGTGTATTCCAATACCAAGCACTTGTTAAATTATTAGGATTAGGTAAAAGCGTAGTTGATGACCAATAATTGTGAATACCTATGGTGCTAAAATAAGTAGTGTTTACAGAAGGATTAGAATTGCTTTCTATGTTTAAAGATTGTAATTCTTTGATGTTTGGTAACCGCCAATCTGTTGCATTTGCCAAAGTTAACCCTTCGGCATATGTAATGGCTTGTTCCCAATTAAACAGATTTACATTGGGAACTTTTTGCCAAACTAACTGGGTTACATTATCGGTAATTGTTCCATCACCATTATCTGTAAAATGATTGGGCAAAACTAAGGGAGTTGTAATATTTCTAACAGCTCTTGCGTGATAACTTTTTGTCCCTCCTGCACTTATGGTCTCTGTTTTTGGTTTGTTACCAATTCCTCCACCAGAGTTTGTACACCATACTTTAGTGTTGTCACCAACTTGAAATGTGTTGGTCCACCAATATTCTGCACCTGTAGAAGGGAAATAAACTATATCCATTGAAGGATTATTTTTTTGTAAGTTAAGAATACTCATAGCCTCCATTGGGGTAGGTAATCGCCAACCTGAATAGCCTCCTAGAGAAAGAGAATTGCAATAAGTAATAGCATTTTCTATAGTCATTTCACCACCGTCCGTTTGTTGCCACATTAATTTAGTAACATTATCTGTTATTGTGCCATTCCCATTATTTGTAAAGGAAGGTACATTAATACTATAATCATGGTCTTCGCCAAAAGTAGTTGTATAGCTAGTAGTTTGACCTGTATCAGGCAATAAAAGCATTGATTTAGTAACGCTTTGTGCTAAGGATATCGTTGACAGAAGAAGAAATGCTATTTTGTTCATTTATTATTTTACTAATAGTTTTTTAGTTATTTGTGCATTTGAAAATTGAAATTTCACAAAATAGGTGCCAGAAGCTAAGTTTTTTATATCAATATTTGATTTAAAACCATCTGTTTTTAAAATCAAATCTCCTTTAATTCCATATATAGCAACGTTTTGGATGTCATTTTCAATACTATCAGACCCAAGATTAATTTGCAGAATATCTTTTGCTGGATTAGGATATAATGTAATAGAATTATCCAATGCAAAAACATTGTTTGCTAATGGGACCGTACATTGTGTGAAACCATTATAATTTGTAGTGGTTGTTCCAGATGGCGTTACATAATTAAAACTATAAGTTGAACCGCTCCAACTAAAATTAGTTGCATATCCAGGAGTTCCATTTAAAGTATAAGAAAGGTTATATCCATTATTATTTGTATTAGCAACGCAGGAAGTTATAAGTGCGCCTGAAAGAGGTGTCCAGTTTTCATTTCTAACTGGATGAGCAGCTGCTTGAGGAATCAATTGATAGGTAGCGTCTTCAGTTACTTGTCCTACAAAACTTCCTATCATATAAGGCGCAGTTGAAGTGCCGTGGTAATGATATACACCATTAGTTCCATAATGTCCGTGATTAGTATCCAAAGTGGTCATTGGAGTTCCATCAGGCTCTAAATTACCATAAACAGCAAATCCATCAAGTGCAAATGCACACGGAAGGTTTGTTGTTGTTTGTCCTAAAGTGTATAAATGAATAGGTGCGGTATGATAATGATAGTCATCTGCACGACCACAATGACCTCCATAATTATCTAATTGACCATCTGTATAGGAATCTACTCCAGTATTTGTATGGTAATTAAAAATAGGTACACCATTAGCAGCGATTGCTATTGCTCCTCTAGTGAAATGCACATTGTCAATTAAAGTAGGTGTTGCAGCAATAACAGGGTTTAAAGGAATACTCCAATGGTTCGAGCCAGTATAGCATTGAGGGTTAGGGACTTGTTGTTGCCAACCGTGATTGGATATTCCAACCATCATAGTGTGGTTTGGAATTCCTTTGCTTTCTACATAAAAATAATTATTATCCCATGATGTATGAACGTTTGGAATGAATGGAATAAAAGCAGAATTTACAAAGTTAGGATCAGTAGTGGTAAGTAATTTTTTGCCAAAGCTAAATAAAGTCATCACTAAACCAGCAAAAAGTATTGGAACTAAATATTTTATTTTTTTTCTTTCTGCGATTTTGAAAATACATATCCCAAAAACCAATAAAAAAATAACAATCAGTAAAGATTTTATTAAGAAAGGAGAATTATTTTCCGACTTTTTTACTGAAGGAATTGAAGTATTTAAATAAATAATAGCTTCTTCTCTTTTCTTTACATACGCTTGATCGGCATCCGAAAGTGATTCTAAAGGAATATTAATAATTCTATTTTGCGCATCTTCAATAGATACTAATCCATTTTTTAATTTACTAAAAGATCCGTCAATAAAAGTATTATCTTTTTGAATAGACCAATGTCTTAATACAATTTTTTCGTAATTTAAAGTATGCGAAAACATATAACTGTTCAACATACAGACTAGAATTAGGATGATTTTTTTCATAATTTATGATTTATGTTTTTTAGATGCCATTAATATAAAATTCTTGTACAATTTACTTATTTTTTCCTGAGTTACCTTTTCAATAGTAATTTACCAGATTTTACTTCTCCGTTTTCTCCCGAAATTTTATAAAAATATGCTCCATTTATGGCATCACCACCGCCATTGTTAGTACCATCCCAAATAACTTGGAATTTTCCTTCATTCACATAGTTTCCATTTATTAGTTCTTTAACAATTTGTCCTAACTCATTATAAATAGTTATCGAAATATTCTGAGGAGAATTCAAAGTAAAAGCAATAGTTGTTTCTTTAGAAAAAGGGTTAGGATAGGCAATTTCATCAGCATAATTACTGTTCCAAATTACAGCAGAATTAGTACTTAAATTATAACAATTACTCAATCCAATGGTATAAGTAGCTGAAATATCTTTGTTGTGTCTAGTTGCTGATTCATTCGCAGGTAAATAGGCACGAACATAATCTACTTGGAGTCCAGTTCCTGTGACAGTTACTCTTAAATGACCAGAATTTCCTACAATTTGTCCTGCAAGATATCCATAAGTTGCAGCTTGTGACGGATAATTAAAGTTAGGTAAACTAGGTTGTGGCGTTTCTTGATATACTAAACAATCTTTGTCTTGTTTAACATACAAATGGTCGTGCCCGTGAAAAAATATATTTACATGATTTTCTGTTAATAAATCTTTAATAGGTTTATACCATCCTGGTCTATAAGTTGCAAAACCAGGAGTTACACCATCAGAATTCATACCTCCCCATTCGTATTTATCAGCATATTCAGTACCTCCACGACCTTCTGGATCGCCACCAACAATTTGATGCGAGAAAATGAATTTGAATTTAGCGTTACTGTTTTCTAAAGTAGTTCTAAGCCAATTGTATTGTGTTGCTCCCAGTGACCAATACCAACCAGTATTTGCATTTGCATTTGGTTTCGGATTTGTGTTCCAATAAGGATCAATTACAAGAAATAAAGCATCACCCCACGTCCAAGAATAATATGCTTTTCTTTGTCCAGGCGTATTATTGGGTCCTACAAAATTTTGGGTTGTACTATCACCAGAATAAAAACCATCAGGCCCAGGATTTAAAAAATATTTTTGTCTTTCTTGGGTGTTCCAAATAGCAATATTGTTGGCAGTCCCATCTAAATTCCAACCTGCTTCACCTTCATGGTTTCCTAACACATTAAATAACGGAACAGAATGGCAAATGGTTTCGTAATTTGAGCGAAGTAAATTACATCGGTATCCAATTGTATCATGGGGAATTGTATTTGTAGTAAGGTTTTTTAATTTATCAGTCATTAAAAAATCTCCTAAATCAATCATGAAATCTGGGTTATCTTCTAATTGGTTTTGCAAACATCTTTGATATAATGCAACGTTTGTAGATGAATCCATATGTGGATCGGCTTGAACTACAAATGTATACGGGCTTCCAAGTTGTCTTTGTGTGTGAAAATAATGCTCTGTTCGAGAAGTAAAATTTATATCTCCCGGATTTCTATGAACTACTCTATAATAGTATTTAGTATCTGGTTGTAAACCATTAATTGTTATCTCTGCAGGTTCATTTGCTGCAAAGGTTTGCCAACTTGTTTGTGATGGATAAACACCACTTGTAGTTCCATATTGCACTGCCATTTCTGCTGCTGTTGAAAAGAACATTTTAACAGAAATACCAGTATCCCTTGGTTTTCCCAATATTTCTTGTCTAGAAACAGTTTGAGCATTACTAGTAAAAACAAATAATAATGTTAAAATAAATATGTAATAATTTTTCATCTTAATTTAGTTTAGTGTTTGATAATTATCTTTTTAGTTAATCTTGAATTTTCGTCTATCTTTAAAAAGTAAACTCCATCTGGAATTTTAGATATATCTATTTCATTTGATTCAAATAATAGTAATGATTGTCCAAGAATATTTGTTATTTCATAATGATGGTTATAAGTATTATCTGTAAAATAAATATTTAATATATCGTTAGCTGGATTTGGAAAAGCAATAACCTCCGATTTTGTACTAGCTACTTCATTTGAATTTAAGGCGCAAGTACCAACTGTATACGAATAGCCAATTTCTCCATTTGTATGACCTGCAGAACCATTTGTACCTGGAATGTAAGATTTCACATAATCTACAGTAACACAATCTGGCGTTACATTTACTTTAATATGTCCCGTGCCATCTAAAGTAACATCGGTATATGCAGTTGCATTTGCAGTATAACCAAAGGTATAAGTAGCATCGCTAGGCATAGGGACTTCTTGATAGACAACTCCATTTAATTGTTCTTTTGCGTACAAATGATCGTGTCCTTGAAAGAAAATATCTACCCCTGTATCTTCAAATACTTTTTGAATCGGTTTTCCCCAGCCAGGACGGTATTGATCAAATTTATATTGATTGTTTTGCATTCCTCCCCATTCGTATCCAGTAGCCCAAGCACTGCCTCCGCGACCTTGACCCCTAGAATGATGTGCAAAAACAAATTTATGAGTTGCAGTGCTGTTTTCTAATACTCCTCGCATCCATAAATATTGAGCTTGCCCTAATGTCCAATCCCAATTTGTTGGCTTAGATCCATCTGCAGGAGTTGCACCAGGAAATATTTCGGTTCTATATACGTCTAATACTACAAAAAGAGCGTCGCCCCAAGTCCAAGCATAATAGTTTTCAGGCATTCCGATACCAAAATTTTCTACAGTTGTATTTCCTGAATAAAAATTATTTGGAAATGGGTTTGGATAATAATATTTTCGCCATTGTGTGCCCCATACTCCAATACCGTTTGGTGCTGCAGGCAAAGAGTTTGTTGCTGTGGTGTAAATTCCATTTACATTTAAAAAATAATCATTTTCCCCTTCATGATTTCCTAAACAAACATAAAATGGAATCGAAGTACAAATTGCTCCTAGATAATCTCTATAATTTTTATGCAAGATATCCATATCATTGCTAGAAGTAATAGTAGGAGCGTGGTCATCACCAAAAATATCTCCTAAGGAAAGCATAAAATCAGGATTTTCGGTTGCTTCATTAGCAAGAGTAGTTTGATACATTGCTGCATTTGAGTAGTTGCTATATAAGTGTTCATCAGATTCTACAGTAAATATAAAATTACTTCCTGCAGAGCGCTGGGTTTGAAAATGGTATTCTGGAGTTGTTGAATAAGTAGATGCCCCAATAAGTTTATATTGCATTCGATAATAATATTTAGAATTTGGCAATAATCCAGTTAAATCAATTTCATCAGGAACATTTGAAGCGTTAGTATAAGTAATGGATGTGTTTGTGTAATTTCCGGTTTGTAAACCATATTCTAAAAAATAGTTAACATTTTGATCAAATAAGATACTTGCAGTAATTGAAGTATTAGTTGGTCTTCCTAAAATAATGGATTTTTGTTGTGCCTGATTTTTTTGATGCGAGATACAGATAAGTCCAATTAAAACTATTTTATTTGTCCATTTTTTTGCTAAATAAAATAAAGAATAATTATTTTTCATAATCAATTTTTTTTGGTTGGTTTGGTCTTAAAAAAAATAAATATCAATATGACTATAAAAAAGTAATATGGTTTAATTGTAAAAAAAAATCCTTTAAAATTTTACTTTTAAAGGATTTAGATGTTAAATTTAGAATAAATTATTCTTTGCTAGCTAAATATCGTTCCGCGTCTAAAGCTGCCATGCATCCAGTTCCAGCAGCAGTAATTGCTTGGCGATAAACATGATCTGCAGCATCGCCACCTACAAATACACCAGGAATATTAGTTTTGGATGATCCAGGAATATTTACAATATATCCAGTTTCGTCAAGTGTAATAAAGTCTTTAAAAATATCTGTATTTGGTTTATGCCCAATTGCTACGAAAAATCCGGTTGCAGGAATTTCTTTAGTTTCACCGGAGTTTCTGTTTTTTACACGAACAGCAGTAACCACTTGTCCGTCTCCCAATACTTCATCGGTTTCAGTATTCAATAATATTTCAATATTTTCTGTTTTTCTAACACGTTCTGCCATAATTTTAGAAGCTCTAAATTGCTCACTTCTAACTAACATGGTAACTTTTTTGCAAAGTTTAGATAAGTAATGAGCCTCTTCACAAGCCGAATCTCCAGCACCAACAATAACGACTTCTTGATTTCTGTAGAAAAAACCATCACAAACAGCACAAGCAGAAACTCCGCCGCCAGTTTTTAAATAATGTTGCTCAGATGCTAATCCTAAATATTTAGCTGAAGCACCAGTAGAAATAATAACTGTTTCGCAATGCAATTCTTTAGTATCATTAATCCATACTTTATGAATAGGACCAGAAAAATCTACTTTAGTAGCCCATCCATCTCGAACATCTGTGCCAAATCGTTGTGCTTGCAGTTGTAAATTAATCATCATTTCGGGACCTGTAATTCCTTCAGGGTTTCCAGGCCAGTTTTCTACTTCATTGGTTGTTGTTAATTGTCCACCAGGTTGTGTTCCTTGATATAAAACAGGATTCATATTTGCTCTAGAAGCATATATAGCAGCGGTATATCCAGCAGGACCAGACCCAATAATAAGACATTTTATTTTTTCAATTGTTTCAGACATGACATGATAGTTTAATAAATGCAAATGTAAGTTTTTATTAAAATATATTCCTAAAATGCTATTAGAAAAATAAACATAAAATAAATAGAATTAATAGTAGAAAACATTTTGATAACCGATTATTTGTTTTTATATTTGCAATCGCTTTCGGGGTGTAGCGTAGCCCGGTTATCGCGCCTGCTTTGGGAGCAGGAGGCCGCAGGTTCGAATCCTGCCACCCCGACAAAAGTCTTTTCATAATTTTGAAAAGACTTTTTTTATTTTATAGGAGTTAGAATTCAAAAACAGCATATTTTTAATAGGAAAAGCTATAAAGCATATCCTGAATTATTAAAATATTTTCATTACTTTGTGATTAAATAACTTATAGGTGAGTACTAAAAACTTCTATTCCATATTATCTAATAACTTTCCGTTTAATCCTACGATTAAGCAGAATTCTTTCTTTCAAAAAATTGCTGTATTCTTAACAGACACCAATAACGAAACTATTTTTGTATTAAAAGGATATGCAGGAACCGGAAAAACTACAGTAATATCTACGATTGTAAATAATTTAATTGAAATTAATAAAAAATATGTTTTGCTTGCTCCTACAGGACGTGCCGCCAAAGTCATAGCAAATTATTCAAATAAGCCTGCATTTACAATTCATAAGAAAATATATTTTCCTAAGAAATCGAGTGGTGGTGGAGTGGCTTTTACTATGCAACAAAATAAACATAAAAATACTATTTTTATTGTGGATGAAGCATCCATGATTTCTGATCAAAGTAACGAAAGCAAGATGTATGAAAACGGAAGTTTGCTTGATGATTTGATTTCTTATGTTTATAGTGGTGAGAATTGTAAAATGATTTTGCTAGGAGATACCGCTCAATTACCTCCAATTAATTTAGATATTTCACCAGCGCTAAATACCGATACACTTGAATTAAATTATGACAAAAGAGTTGATTGGATTGAATTAGATGAAGTAATGCGTCAGGAATTAAATTCCGGAATTTTATATAATGCAACCGAATTAAGGGAATTACTTAAAGATACTTTCTTTACTGAATTCAAATTCAAATTGCGAGGATTTAAAGATGTTATTCGTTTAACAGATGGCTACGACATTCAAGATGCTATCAATCAAGCTTATAGCAATTACTCTATAGAAGACACAGCTTTTATTGTTCGTTCTAATAAAAGAGCAAATCAGTATAACGAACAAATTAGAATGAAAATTCTGGATAAAGAAAGTGATTTATCAGTAGGTGATTTTTTAATGGTAGTTAAGAACAATTACTTTTGGTTAAAGGAAAAAGACGAAGCTGGATTTATTGCTAATGGGGATATTATAGAAGTATTAGAGATATATAGTTTCAAAGATTTATATGGATTCAATTTTGCAAAAGTTAAAATTCGAATGGTAGATTATCCTAACCAAATTCCATTTGAAACTGTTTTGATTTTGGATACTATTAAAAGCGAAGCTCCATCATTAACCTATGAGCAATCAAATAGTTTATATTCCGAAGTAATGAAAGATTATGAACATTTAACCTCTAAATATGCCAAGTTCCAAAAGGTTAAAGAAAACGAATTTTTTAATGGTTTGCAGGTGAAATTTTCCTATGCTATTACTTGTCATAAAAGTCAAGGTGGACAATGGAATACTGTTTTTATTGAACAGCCCTATTTGCCGGATGGCATAGATAGGGATTATATTCGTTGGTTATATACTGCTATGACTAGAGCTAAAGATAGATTGTATTTAATTGGTTTTAAAGATGATAGTTTTGAGGAAAACTAAAAGATTAGTTTGAAATAAAATTATTTACTTTGAAGGTTTAGTACTGTTTTTATCAGAGCTAATTGGTTCCCAAAGTTCAATTTTATTACCTTCAGAATCCATAATATGAAGAAATTTTCCATAATCATAATTAGCAACGCTATCTAATAAAGTCACTCCATTTTCTTTAAGTTTAATAACAAGAGCATCCATGTTTTGTACTTGATAATTAATCATAAAATCTTTTTGGGATGGCGAAAAATAGGCGTCTCCTTTTTTAAAAGGTCTCCATTGTGTTGAGTTTATTTCATCGGGATTATTTACATTTCTTGTCTCAAAACTAGAAGATCCCCAAGTATTAATTTCAAGACCTAAGTTTTTAACATACCAAGCTTTAGTTTCTTTGGGATTGTCTGAATAAAAGAAAATCCCACCAATTCCAGTTGCCTTTGGACTAGTATCAACTAGTGAAGTTGTTTTTTTAGATTTGTTAATTGCAGAATTACAATTCGTAAGTACAAGTGCTATAATTAATAGCATGAGGATTTTATTCATTTTTATTATTTTTTTAATAAAATACTACTCTACACACTTTAAATAATCCATAAAGAAATGATCTGGATTGTAAGTTTTCTTATCTATTTCTGAAACTAAAACTTCTTTAGCTATATAGTCTGTTGTTTCTCCTGCAAATTTTACTCTGAAAACGGAAATAGGGTATTTTTTAAGATCTTCTAAATTGGTTTTTGTAAACAAAAAATAAGCACTTAGTAATCTGCAGTTTTCATTTTCTATTCTAACCGAATTACCACAACTTTCTTGTTCTAATCCAATTAATGTAATTACCTTTCCGTTAGTTAATTGAAAGTAAATTCTAGAGTTTTTATCGAAACATTTAGCTGGAATAAAGTCAGCACTTTTTTTTATCATTTGAAAGTTTAATGATAATAATCCATCAGCATTTATTAATGAAAAAAAGATTGAGGTTTTGCTGTTGCCAAATACCTTTTCATGCATTACATATTCTTTTGTAGATTTATATATTCCAATACTATCTTTAACATTTGTGCTATATTCACATTCTTTTTGGGCAAAAGTGGTAATAGAAATTAGAAAGAATAGTATAGCTAAGGACTTTTTCATGGATTATTTATTTTTGTGCAAATTAACACTATTTTATTATTATTTAAATCAGTTGTAAAAAAACAATAGTGACTACCACCGTCTTTTATTTTCCACTTTTTCCGAATATTTTCCACAGTATCTGGAAAATTCCGAATTGTAATATTCATTTTTTTATTTTCTAAATTCAAAATCATTTCTTTTTTAGAAAATGAAAATATACTATTAATTTCAAATATTCTTCCCGGAAATTCTAGTAATTTATCTGAAGTGTACAAATGCGAATGAAGATGTAGTTTTTCAATATCGAATTGGGCTGCAACTTCTTTAAATCCTCCCGATTTTAAGATGGCACTATTAGGTTCGTATAGATATTTTTTAGGTAATCCTAATTTATAATTACAATCCCAATCCCAATGAAATTCAAAAATCTCTCTTTTACTCTTATTAAAATTTACAGTATTTATAAAAATTGAATCATTATAATCTTTTTGTAGTTCCCAAAGTAATTCTTTCACTTCGTTTTCAACCGCAACTATATGTATTTTTTTTACATTTTTCAATTCAGATAAACCAGCTGTAATATCCAAAAGGGGAGCAGTTTTAACTAAAATATTATTAGAATACTGAAAATAGATTTCTTGTAAATCGGGTACATTTGGAGAACAATCTTTAAGCATAAATACCTTGCCTTTATTTTCGTTTCTTCTTGAAGGATCTACATAAATCCAATCAAATTTTTGATTTAAATTTACTAAGGTTTGGTTACTATCGCCTACAACACATTGAATGTTATTTCTTTGTAATTGTTTAAAATTATGATTCACAATTGAAGATAATTCCGCATCAATTTCACAATGAACAACTTGTTTCATTTTTTTTGAAAAGAAGTAATCATCAACACCAAAACCACCTGACAAATCAATTAAGGAATTACCGAATACTAATTCTGATTTGTATTGAGCAGTTATTTCAGATGAGGTTTGTTCAACAGAAATTTTACTAGGATAAATACAATTTTTACATTCAAACCATGTTGGAAGTTTGGAACTGCTTTTACTTCGAGCTGTGATTTGATTTAATAAAATTTTGAAATCAATTTCCGGAAAAGGATTTTTAGAAAGTGCTAATTTAGTTCCGTCATGCCCCGTTTTTTCTATTATGTATTCCTGAATTTCAGGGCGAAGTAAAACTAAATTTTCCATTAATAATTAATTAGATATTCTTAGTCAGAATCTTAATCACTTTATTTTCTGGAAGAAATTCTTTTGCAATTACCTTTAAAATGGTATATAAAGGAATAGCAATTATCATCCCTGTAATTCCAAATAAGGTTCCAATAATAAGAATTACTAAAAATATTTCTAATGGATGTGAATTAACACTTTTAGAAAATATTAAAGGAGTAGTGATATTATTATCAATAAGTTGAACAATAAAAAAACCTATTACAACATAAATAGTAGTAGGTAAAGTTACTGTTTGAAAATCTTGATTAATTGTAGTTAGCATGGTTAAAATTCCAGATAATATAGTAGCTATAAACGGTCCGATATAAGGAATTATGTTTAAAACAGCGCATAAAAATGCAATTACAAAAGCATTTTCTACTCCAAAAATAAGTAATACAATTAAATATAAAATGCAAACTACGGTCAACTGAATTAATAGTCCAATAAAGTATCTAGTTAATAAATGCCGGATTTTATCTATTGATTTTAATATACGATCTTCACTCGCGTCTGGAAGAATTTTTTTCATTCCGGTAATAAACTGAACTTTATCTAATAAAAAATAAAAACTAATAAAAAATACGGTTACTAGTCCTATTCCAATGCTACTCACAGTTCCAATTACAGAATTAAAAAAATCGGTTAAATAATTAAATTTCAGTTTAGATGATAAATTACTTTCTTTAATAACTCTATTGATGTCTATATTGTGTTTGCTTAAATAGGTGTTTAATTTTTCATATAATTGCACTAAATCAGCTTCAATAGATTTAGTATCTAATAACGATAAATTATTTCCTTGTAATGTAATTAATGGTACAAATAAAGCAATCAAACCTATTAATAATAAGACAAATAGAAATAAGGTAAAACTAACAGCAAGTGCATTTGGGAACTTCAATTTTTTTCTTAAAAACTCTACAATAGGGTTTGCTATTAAGGATAGAATTACAGATAGTATTACATAAATAAGGACCGTTTTTATTTGATAAATAAAATAAAACGACATGCAAATTAATGCCAATACTCCAATAGCCCTAAGAATTCCATTTGCTATGGTTTTAGAAGTCATCAACTTAATTGTTAAATATATAATTTAATATGTTCGCTCCCATTTTTAAAGCTTTATCACGAACTTCTTTAGGGTCATTGTGAACTTCTGCATCTTCCCATCCATCTCCCAAATCACATTCGAAGGTGTACAATAAAACTAATCTATTGTCTTGAAATATTCCAAATGCTTGTGGACGTTTTCCGTCATGTTCATGAATTTTAGGCAAGCCTGCAGGAAAAGAAAATGGTTTCTGGAAAATTTGATGAGTCGCTGGAATTTCAACTAAATTTGAATTTGGAAATATCCTTTTTATTTCTCTTCTTAAATATTCGTCTAAACCATAATTGTCATCAAAATGCATAAATCCACCAGACATCATATAGTTTCTTAAATTTAGAATTTCATTATCACTAAAAACAATATTTCCGTGACCTGTTGCATGAATAAATGGATATGAAAAAACATCTGGACTTCCTGGCTCAACAGTTGCTGGCTTGTTTTTTATGGTTGTATTGATGTTTTGATTAGCAAATTTTATTAAATTTGGAAGTGATGTAGGATTTGCATACCAATCGCCGCCGCCATTGTATTTTAACAATGCAATTTCTTGTGAAAAACCAATTAAAGAAGTAAATAAAATAAGTATTGATATCTTAATTTTCATAAATTTAATGCTTTTTTAATTCTACTATTAGTTTGTCTAAATTTTCTGTTTTCCAACCAAAATTTGTAGCTGAAGTCTTCCCTTTATTAGCATATAACAAGGCATTTGCATAATCTTTTTCTTTGTTGTAAAGATTTACTAATACTATATATTTGTCTAAAGACTCGCCTAAATTTAAAGCTTGTTTTGCCCAAGTAATTGAAAGATCTAAACTCTTTTTGTCTTCAATATATGCTAAATAAATAGTACAAATATCTACCAATACATTTGAATCTTTCCAAGCAAATTTTTCAACTAATGCTTCCGCGTTTTTTTTATAATTTTTCCAATTATGAGAATATTCATCAATTGATAAATCATATCTGAACAATAAAGAGTCCACTTTTCTAATCTGAAATGATGCAGCAATTGGTCTTTTTTTATTGTAATTTATTGTGTCTCCAATATCTACTAATGGTTTTAGATTATCGGAAGCTAAAAATATTAATTTTTTTTCAATTCTTGAAGCGGTTACAACCTTTGCAAATTCTTCTTTTTTTTCAACAATAAAAGGTACTTCTTTAGCATCAATATTGTTGATTCCGTTAGCGATAATTTTCCAATTTAATTCAGTGAATAATTCTGATTCTAATTTTGTTTTTAGATATTTCTGAGTAATTTCAGTTGTGTTAAAACCGGCTTTTCTTGATACAATAATATAACGCAAACAGTTTTCGGAGTTAGAATTATCTGCATTGAATTTGTCCTGCAAAACATTAAATTGGTTTTCAGGAATTAATGCTTTATTGCCTTCTAAAATAAAAGCATCTTTTTTTAATTCTCCTGAAGTACAATACAATAGATTTTCATTACCATCAATAAAAGCAAAAGTAGGATAGGATTTTACAAGAAACTTTTTTTGAAGTTTATTTTTTATCGAAGTGCCAATGGTGGATTCTGCATCTATAGCTACGCAAATATAAGTGCTACTATAAAATTTGATTACATCGGTATCAATGAAAACTTCTTCTTTCATTTTTTTGCAATGAGAACACCAATTTGCATAAAACATTAAAGCAATAGGTTTATTTTCTTTTTTTGATTGCGTTAAAGCATTTTCGTAATTAGTATCTAAAAACAAGGTTTGGTTTTGAGCTATAGAAACAGTATAAACTAAAAAAGTAAAAATAAAATATAAAAACAATTTTTTCATAATCAATTATTTATAAAAACTACACTATGACAGGCAACTAATGCAGCTGTTTCTGTTCTTAATCTAGTTTCTCCCAAAGATATTGGATTATATTTATTGTTCAATGCCATTTCAATTTCTTTAACAGAAAAATCTCCCTCAGGACCAATTAATATTGTTACATTTTCATTAGAAATTAATTGCGATTTCAGAGATTTTTTGTCAGATTCTTCGCAATGTGCAATAAACTTCTGTCCTGTGATTTCCTTTTTTAGAAAATCTTTTAGCAAAATAGGTTCGTTTAATTTAGGTAAAAAATAATGTAAGGATTGTTTCATTGCAGATTCAATTATCTTTTGAAATCGATCCATTTTTATTATTTTTCTTTCGGAATGATCGCAAATAATAGGCGTGATTTCCTGGATGCCAATTTCTGTAGCTTTCTCTAAAAACCATTCGTATCGCTCGTTCATTTTAGTTGGTGCAACAGCAATGTGTAAGTTAAATTTTGGTTTGTCTTGCTTAGAAAAAGAGAGCACATTTACAGTGCATTTAGAATCGGAAGCTAATGCAATCATAGTTTTAAATAAATAACCTAAACCATTGGTAACGTATAGAATATCTCTTTCTTGCTTACGTAATACTTTAATTATATGTTTGCTCTCTTCCTTGTCAAAAACAAAAGAAGTTAGAGATTCATTTATATTTGGATTATAGAATAATTGCATATTAAAACTCGATTCGTGCTTTAGATACTACTCCAGCATCATTAAACTTATTTTTTAAATATTTTTGATAACCAACAATTCCTATCATAGCAGCATTATCTGTAGTATATTCGAATTTTGGTACAAATGTTTTCCATCCATATTTTTCTTCAGCAGCTTTAAGGGTTGCTCTAATTCCGGAGTTAGCAGAAACACCACCTCCAATAGCAATTTGTCGAATTCCTGTTTCTGCAACAGCCAACTTTAATTTATCCATTAATATTTCAATTATGGTATGCTGAATAGAAGCACAAATGTCGGACTTATTTTCTTCAATGAAATTTGGATTTAAGACTACATTCTTTTGAATAAAATATAAAATTTGAGTCTTTAATCCCGAAAAACTAAAATTCAATCCAGGTACTTTTGGCTTTGTAAACGCAAACTTTTTAGCATCACCTTCTTTAGCAAATTTATCAATTAATGGGCCTCCAGGATAGGGTAGTCCCATTATTTTTGCTGATTTATCAAATGCTTCACCAACTGCATCATCCGTAGTTTCTCCGATAATTTCCATTTCAAAAAAACTAGAAACTTTTACAATTTGTGTATGTCCCCCCGATATAGTTAGGGCTAAAAAAGGAAATTCTGGCTTGTCAAATCCTTCTTCATCAATAAAATGAGCCAATATATGAGCATGCATATGGTTTACAGCTATTAATGGAATATTCAATGCTAAAGCTAATGATTTAGCAAAAGAAGTCCCTACAAGTAATGACCCCATTAATCCAGGGCCTTGAGTAAAAGCAATCGCTGAAAGTTTTTGCATTGAAATTCCTGCTTTTTTCAATGCCATATCAATTACAGGAACAATATTTTGTTGGTGTGCTCTTGATGCAAGTTCAGGCACAACACCCCCATATTCTTCATGTATTTTTTGTCCTGCCACTACATTAGATAATACGCGATTGTTTTTTAAAACTGCAGCAGCAGTGTCGTCACAGGAGCTTTCTATAGCAAGAATGAAAACGTCGTTATTAGGCATTAGGCACAATTTTTGAATAATATTTTAATAAACGGTTTAAAACCATTAATTTTACATCGACTACAAAAGTAACTATTTTAGAGGTATTGCTCCAATAACTGCGTTTTTTTGTTTCGAAAAGAATAAATATGTATAGTTAAAGTTAGATATTTTAATTACGTTTGTTACTAATAGATGTTTCAATGCGAAATATATTTTGAAAGAAAAAATAACCAATACCCGATTTAATACCTTAAAAAAAATAGTACTCCGCACAATTATTGTGCTGTTGCTCCTTTTATTATCAATTGGAATTGCTCTTTCACTACCAGTTGTTCAAACAAAAATTGCCCACTATATAACAGAAAATTTAAACCAAAAATATGGAACTAACATCTATGTGGATAAAGTAGAAGTTACTGTTTTTGGGGGTGTTCAATTAAAAAAGGTCTTTATTAAGGATGAAAAAAAAGACACTTTAATTTATGCCGAAAGAGTACTAACAAGTATCTTAGATACTAAAAAATTATTAGATGGGAATTTAATTTTCGGAAATATTACTGCTGACGCTTTAACTGTAAACATTAAAACCTATAAAGGAAATACAGATACAAATCTTGATAAATTTATTGATGCATTTGATAATGGCAAACCAGGATCTGGAAAGTTTTTAATGACATCGGATAAGATGACTTTAAAAAAATGTAGGTTTAGAGAGATCGATTATAATCGTGAAGTTCCCTTAGATGTAGATTTTAGTAACATAAATGCAGAGGTATCCGATTTTAAAATTATTGGGCCAAATGTTTATACGGACATAAACTCTATGTCATTTTTGGATCATCGAGGGGTATTTATAGAAAATATAAAAACAAAATTCACCTATACTAAAAAGAATATCAGATTAGAAAATCTTGACTTAAAAACATCCGAATCTTCAATAAAAGGTCAAGTTGTTCTAAAATACGATAGAAAAGATTTTAAAGATTTTAATAACAAAGTGATTTTTGATGTTGTAACCAAAGACGCAATTTTATCAACCAATGATCTTCGCCACTTTTATAAAGAACTAGGAAAAAACCAACAATTTACATTAAGCGGGAAAATAAACGGAGCTTTAAATGATTTCACCGCTAAAAATTTGTATTTAAAAGATACCAAAAACTCTATAATTTCAGGTACGGTAAATTTTAAAAACTTATTTGCTAAAAAAGGAAAGGGAGATTTCTACATGAATGGAAATTTCACAAAAGTAAGTTCTAAATATGAAAATCTAATATCGTTATTGCCTAACGTTTTAGGTAAAAATTTGCCATCATCTTTAAAGAAATTGGGCCAATTTAATTTAAAAGGTAAAGCAGAAGTCACTACAACTAGTATTAATACTGATTTTATTCTTAATACAAAATTAGGAACTATTGCATCTAAACTTGTAATGACCAATCTAAATACAATTGATAATGCATCTTATTCAGGAAATATTGTGTTTGAGAAATTTAATTTAGGTAGTTTTTTAAACCGAAAGGAATTAGGATTCGCAAGTCTTAATTTTGATTTAGATGGGAAAGGATTTACAGAAAAATATTTAGATACAAAGTTTTCAGGGGCAATTCAAAATTTTGATTATAATGGCTATAATTATAAAAATATTTTGGCTGATGGTACAATTAAGAAACCAATTTTTAAAGGAAAAATTAATGTAAACGATCCTAATTTATTTCTTGATTTTGATGGTAATGTAGATTTAAGCAAAAAAGAAAAAATATTTGATTTCCATGCCAAAGTAGATTATGCAAATCTTGAAAAATTAAATTTTGTAAAGGATTCCATTTCTGTTTTTAAAGGAGATGTAGTAATGAAAGTTTCTGGAAATTCTTTGGACACAATGAAGGGTGATATTTTTATTACAAATGCTTCATACCAAAATAAAAAGGATATTTATTTCTTTGATAACCTAACTGCTAAATCTAGCTTTGATGCTAATAATGAGCATACTATTTCGTTGAATTCTCCAAATGAAATGAAAGGGAAGATACAAGGAAAGTTTGAATTTTCTGAAATACAAAAGATGATTCAAAATTCATTAGGGAGTCTTTACACTAATTATAAGCCAAATTTATTGAAAAAAGGACAATATATTAAGTTTGATTTTTCACAATTTAATAATTTGATAGAAATACTAAACCCTAAGATTTCATTGGACGCTAGTGCAGTTATCAATGGTCAAATAAATGGGGATGATAATGATTTTAAATTAAAGTTTTCTTCAAATACTATTGATGCATTTAATGTTCATTTGGATAAAGTTCAATTAGAAATAGATAATAAAAATCCGTTGTATAATACTTATGTACAAATGGATAGTATAAAAACTAGTCAGTATAATATTAGAGATTTTTCACTTATTAATGCAACATCTAAAGATACATTGTCTTTTAGAACCGAATTTAGAGGAGGAGATAAGGGTGCTGATTTTTATAATTTAAATCTGTATCACACCATAAATAAAGATAATCAAAACATTATTGGATTTAGTAAATCAGAAATGATGTTTAAGGATTTTCTGTGGTACATAAATGAAAATGAAAATGATAAAAATAAAATTGTTTTTGATAAAGATTTTAAGAATTTTTCATTTGATGATATTCTAGTTTCTCATGAAGCACAGTCTATGAAATTAACAGGGTTAATAAGTGGTATTAAAAATAAAGATCTACAATTAACTTTCCAAAATGTTGATATCAATAAGATTACCCCTAACATAAAGCAATTTAAGTTTGATGGTAACTTAAATGGGCAAGTCTTCATCAAACAAAATGAAGCTATTTACCAACCTACTGCAACTTTAGAAATTAAAGATTTACAAATAAACGATAATGAACTAGGGAAATTAGATCTTGAAATTAAAGGTAATAATGATTTTTCTAGATTTGAGATTGGCTCTAAAATTCAAAATGATAATGTAAAATCTTTTAGTGCCGATGGTGATTTGGAAATAGTAAATAATGAAACATTATTGGATTTGAATTTAAATTTTGATAAATTCAATCTCGGAATTTTAAGTAATTTAGGAGGTGATGTTTTGTCTAATATTAGAGGATTTGCCTCTGGTAATGCTCGTATTAATGGCAATGTAAACGATATTAATTATACAGGTAAATTATTTGTAGACGATGCAGGGCTATCAATACCTTATTTAAATGTTGATTATAAAATAAAAAATCATTCGGCGGTAGAAATAACACAAAATAAATTTATTGTTGAAAAAACGCAATTATTCGATTCTAAATTTAATACATCTGGAAATATTGAAGGCTTTATCAAACACAAGCAATTTGGAGATTGGGAGTTGGATTTGGCAATAGATTCGGATAGAATATTAGCTTTAAATACAAAAGATCATGAAGATGTTGCTTATTTTGGAACTGCTTATATTAATGGTACGGCAACTATTAAAGGACCAACAAGTGGGTTATCAATAAATGTAAATGCAAAATCTGGAAATGGCACCGATATTAAAATACCTATTAATGATGCCACAGCAGTAAGCGATAATAATTTTATTCATTTTTTAACAAAAGGAGAAAAATACGGAACAGCAACTAAAGAAACCGAGTTCATAAAAAATTATAACGGACTTCAAATGAATTTTGAATTTGCAATAGAACCCAATGCATCAATTGAGGTAATATTGAATAGAGATTCAGGACATGGAATGAAAGGTAAAGGAAAAGGAACCTTAAATATGAGTATTAATACTCTTGGAAAATTTGAAATGTTTGGTGACTTTCAAGTATGGGAGGGGGCTTATAATTTTAAATATGGTGGATTGATAGATAAACAATTTACAGTGAAAAAATATGGCTCTATTGTTTGGGAAGGAAACCCTTATAAAGCAATCCTAAATTTGGAAGCGGTATCTAAAAATATAACTGCTAATCCTGCGGTATTAATTGATAATGCTTCATTTAATAAAAAAATACCAGTAGAAGTTGTTATTGGACTAAAAGGAACCATCACTAATCCGGAACCCGATTTTAGTATTAATTTTCCAAATGTAAGTTCGGTGATTAAGTCAGAAATCGAAACTAAACTAGGAGATAAAGACATTCGACAAACGCAAGCTCTATATTTACTCTCTACCGGAGGTTTTTTAAGTCAAGAAGGGCTTAGTCAATCGCAAGTTACAAATAGTTTTTACGAAAAAGCATCGGCACTTTTCGGTGACCTTTTTAATGATAAAGACGGTAAGATGAATGTAGAAGTTACGTATACTGCTGCTGACAAAACTGCTTTAAAACCAACAGATGGAAGGGTAGTTGCTTCTATTTCAACACAAATAAATGAGAGAATTACGATTAATGGAAAAGTTGGTGTGCCAACAGGAGGTATATCAGAAACCGCAATAGTTGGAAATTTTGAGATGCAATATCGTGTAAACGAAGATGGAACATTAAATCTAAGAGTCTTTAATAAAGAAAATGATATTAATTATATAGGTCAAGGAATTGGATATACTCAAGGAGCAGGTATTTCTTATGAAATAGATTTTGATACTTTTAAAGATTTAGTGAATAAAATATTTAAAAAAACTAAGATAGATAGACAAAATAAAACTAAGGTAGAAAAGCCAAGCGAAACGCCTAAAATGCTACCTAGTTATATTAATATGGAAAAAGAAAATTCTTCTCCAAAAAATACTACAGAAAAAATACTACATAATAAAGAAGCAAAACTAGATTAGTTTTTATTTTCTCATTAAAATGTAATTTATCCATTCCATAATTTAAAACTTATCAACGAAAACGATTTAAATTGTTCAAATTGTTGAAGTATTTATCAATGTCGTATTTTATATACTTATTCTTTGTTAAATTTACATTTTAAAACTAAAAAAATGTCCAAAACTATAAAAAAAATAGGAGTTTTAACTTCTGGAGGTGATTCTCCTGGTATGAATGCTGCTATTAGATCTGTTGTTCGAACATGTGCTTATTATAACATAGAATGTGTTGGAATTTACAGAGGTTATCAAGGAATGATTGAGGGAGATTTTAAAGAAATGGGCCCACGTTCAGTAAATAATATCATTAATAAAGGCGGAACCATATTAAAATCAGCGCGCTCAAAAGAATTTATGACTGTTGAAGGACGTAAAAAAGCTTTTGACAGTTTGAATGCAGCTGGTATTGAGGCATTTATTGTTATTGGAGGTGATGGAAGTTTTACAGGTGCTGAAATATTTAATAGTGAATATGGTTTTCCAGTAATTGGCATTCCAGGCACAATAGATAATGATATTTACGGAACTAGTCATACTCTTGGTTTTGATACGGCATTAAATACAGTTGTAGATTGTATTGATAAGATCCGAGATACTGCAAGTTCACATAATAGACTTTTTTTAGTGGAAGTTATGGGTAGAGACGCTGGTCATATTGCGCTTAATGCAGGAATTGGAGCTGGAGCAGAAGAAATACTTATTCCCGAAGAAAATTTAGGACTAGAGCGATTATTAGATTCATTAAGAAAAAGTAAGGCTTCTGGAAAATCATCAAGTATTGTAGTTATTGCAGAAGGAGATAAAATTGGAAAAAATGTTTTCGAATTAAAAGATTATATTGAAGAAAACTTCCCTGAATATGATATACGTGTTTCTGTTTTAGGACATATGCAAAGAGGTGGTTCTCCATCTTGTTTTGATAGAGTTCTTGCAAGTAGACTAGGAGTAAAAGCAGTTGAAACGATATTAGAAGGAAAAACTAATTATATGGTTGGAATACTTAATGATAAAATATCATTAACTCCTTTAGAACAAGCAATTAAAGGCCATTCGGAAATAGATGTTGATTTACTTCGAGTTTCGGATATAATGACTACATAAAAATAAATAATAAATAACAAAAAAATAATATAATAAAATGTCAAAAGTTAAATTAGGAATCAATGGATTCGGAAGAATTGGAAGAATCGTTTTTAGAGAATCTTTTAATAGAGATAATGTTGAAGTAGTTGCAATTAACGATTTGTTAGATGTAGATCACTTAGCTTATTTATTAAAATACGATTCTGTTCACGGTCGTTTTGCAGGTAAAGTTGAAGTTAAAGACGGAAAACTTTATGTAAATGATAGAAATATTCGTATCACTGCAGAAAGAAATCCTGCTGATTTAAAATGGAATGAAGTAGATGTAGATGTAGTTGCAGAATGTACTGGTATTTTTACCACTATTGAAACTGCAAACGAACATATTAAAGGTGGTGCAAAAAAAGTAATTATTTCTGCTCCATCTGCCGATGCTCCAATGTTTGTTATGGGAGTAAATCACTTATCTGCTAAAGCTACTGATACTGTAGTTTCTAATGCTTCTTGTACTACTAATTGCTTGGCTCCGTTAGCTAAAGTTATTCATGATAATTTCGGAATTGTTGAAGGTTTAATGACAACAGTTCATGCTACAACTTCAACTCAAATGACAGCCGATGGACCGTCTAGAAAAGATTGGAGAGGCGGACGTGCTGCAAGTATTAATATCATTCCTTCTTCAACAGGGGCTGCCAAAGCGGTTGGAAAAGTTATTCCAGATTTGAATGGTAAATTAACCGGAATGTCTTTCCGTGTTCCTACTGCTGACGTTTCTGTAGTTGATTTAACAGTGAAAGTAGCAAAAGAAACTTCTTATGAAGAAATTATGGCTGTTTTGAAAAAAGCTTCTGAAAATGAAATGAAAGGAATTTTAGGATATACGGAAGATGCTGTTGTTTCTCAAGATTTTATTTCTGATAAAAGAACTTCAATTGTAGATGCAACTGCTGGAATTGGATTAAATTCAACATTTTTCAAACTTGTTTCTTGGTATGATAATGAATATGGATATTCAAGTAAATTAATTGATTTATCAGTTCATATTGCTAGTTTGTAATTAATAATTAAATCCCGCTTCAAATTTAGAAGCGGGATTTTAATAATCAAAAAGACCTAACGAATGAAATTACTAGTTGATAGCGGATCTACTAAGGCCGATTGGATTGCAATAGATGAAAACGGCAAAGTTCTCTTTACTACACAAACATTAGGATTAAATCCGGAAGTATTAGATAAAGAAGAAATTATCTCCCGCTTAGAAGATAAATTTGATATTTCACATAATAAAGAAAAAGCTGCTTATTTGTTTTTTTATGGAGCAGGATGTGGTACAGATAGAATGAAAAATTTTCTTACTAAAGTCTTTAAAGAATATTTTTCGAATGCTACTGTTTCAGTTCATGAAGATACATATGCTGCAGTTTATGCAACAACACCTAAAGATGAGGAAGCAATTGTTTGTATCCTAGGAACTGGTTCTAATTGCAGTTATTTTGACGGAAAAGTATTACATCAAAAAGTGCAATCTCTAGGTTATATAGCTATGGATGACTGTTCAGGAAATCGCTTTGGTCGACATTTATTACGTGGTTATTATTTTAATAAAATGCCTAAAGAATTGGCTTCAGAATTTGAAGGAGAATACAATCTAGATCCAGATTATATAAAAAACAAACTTTATAAAGAACCAAATCCAAACGCCTATTTGGCAACGTTTGCTAAATTTTTAATAAAACATAAAGAAACTGATTTTTGTAAAAAATACATATATTCCGAAATGGAAGATTTTGTTGAGAATTACATAAAACAATTTGAAAATTGTACTGAAATCCCTATTCATTTTGTAGGTTCAATAGCTTTTTATTTAAAAGAGGAGCTAGTTGAAGTACTATCTAAACATAACATTAAAATTGGTAATGTTCTCAGAAGACCAATTGATGGATTAATTGCATATCATGTAATGAATAAATAAAACTTAAACCTGATTTTTAATCAGGTTTTTTTATTTTAAAGAATTGTCTTTCTAATAAACTAAAAATACGATGTTCACAATATTCTTTTGCAACTAATGAGACAACTTCAAAATTGTTTCTTAATGCTATTGCTATGGATTAAGTACTTCATTTTTTTATTTTTTAAAAAATGACTATATTTGTTTTATATAAATAGTTTTTTTTTGTGAGTGATACTAATAAGCTTAAGATTTTCAATGATCCTATATATGGTTTTATTACCATACCAAATACTTTAATTTACGACTTAATACAACATCCTTATTTTCAGCGCTTGCGACGTATTTCACAAATGGGCATGTCTTATTTAGTTTACCCTGGAGCGCATCATACTAGATTTCACCACGCATTAGGCTGCATGCATATTATGCAAAAAGCTGTGCAATCATTACGATTTAAAGGAGTTTCTATATCTGATGCCGAAGAAAACGCACTTTATGTTGCTATACTTTTACACGATATTGGTCATGGTCCTTTTAGTCATGCTATGGAGCATAGTATTGTTGAGGAAGTGCACCATGAAGCAATATCCTTAAATTTTATGAATGCTTTAAATAATGAATTTGAAGGTAAATTAGATTTAGCAATTCGAATTTTTAAGGGAGAATACCATCGCAAATTCATGCTGCAATTGATTTCAAGTCAATTGGATATGGATAGGATGGATTATTTAAAACGCGATAGTTTTTATAGCGGAGTTGCCGAAGGTAATATAAATAGCGATCGATTAATTCAGATGATGAATGTAAAAGACGATGTTTTAGTGGTAGAAGAAAAAGGTATTTACTCTGTAGAGAAATTTTTAGTATCCCGAAGATTAATGTATTGGCAGGCCTATCTTCATAAAACCTCTGTTGTTGCTGAAATAACTTTAACTAAAATATTGAAAAGAGCAAAAGAATTGACTCAAAAAGGAGTAGTTTTACCTTGTAGTGAACCTCTTTCTTTCTTTTTAAATAATAAAATAACTTTGGTTTCTTTTGATGAAGATGTATTGCGAATCTTTGCATTGTTAGATGATTATGATGTTTTAGGTGCAATAAAATCATGGCAATTTAATTCCGATTTTGTATTGAGTTCATTAAGTAAAATGATAATTAATCGCGATTTATTAAAGATAATTCTCTTGGACGAAAAAGCAGATAACGAAAAACTTACAAATTATAAAAATAAACTAATGACTTTATACTCAATTTCAGATAAAGAAGTTGCTTATTTTGTATTTAAAGGAAAATTAAAAAACCAAGCATATAATAAAGAAAGTGAACCAATTAGTATTTTGAAAAAAGACGGTACTATTGAAAATTTGGTAGATTCCTCAGATCAGTTACAGGTAAGGGCTCTATCTAAGGCAGTTACTAAATATTTTATCTGTTTTCCAAAAGTATTATTAGATACCTAGTGTTTAAATTTAATTTTATATTTTTGCAGTTAAGTAAGGAGCAATTTTGCAAAATGTAAAACAATACCAGTTCCATTAATTTAAGATGGAAAATATATTTTAAGTAAATGAAATTCACAGCAGAGCAAATTGCGGGTATTTTGGACGGAGAGGTAGTGGGAAACCCTAATGCTGAAGTTTATAAATTATCAAAAATCGAGGAAGGGTCTATTGGATCTCTTACTTTTTTATCTAATCCAAAATACCAAAATTATATTTATTCTACTGAGGCAACAATAACTATAGTTAATAAAAGTTTTGAGCCTGAACAACCTATTATAACTACTTTAATAAAAGTAGAGGATGCTTACCAATCTTTTTCTAAACTTTTAGAATACTACAACCAAGTAAAATTGATGAAATCTGGAATTGAGCAACCTTCGGTTATTTCAGAAAATGTCACTTATGGAGATGATTTATACTTAGGTAGTTTTTGTTATGTTGGTAAAAATGTAAAAATCGGCAATAATGTCAAAATTTATCCTAATACATATATTGGTGACAATGTAATCATTGGCAATAATTGTATTTTTTTCGCAGGGGTTAGAATATATTCAGAAACAGAAATTGGTAACAATTGTGTTATTCACTCGGGAGCCATTGTTGGATCTGATGGGTTTGGTTTCGCTCCACATGACGATGGTACTTATAGTAAAATTCCACAAATTGGAAATGTTATTCTAGAGGACGATGTAGAAATTGGTTCCTGTACTACAATTGATAGAGCCACTATGGGTTCAACAATTATTAGAAAAGGAGTTAAACTAGATAATCAAATTCAAATTGCACATAATGTTGAAATAGGAGAAAATACTGTTATTGCTGCTCAAACCGGTGTTGCGGGTTCTACCAAAATTGGTAAAAACTGCATGATTGGAGGTCAAGTAGGTGTTGCTGGACATATTACTATTGGTGATAATGTTCGAATCCAAGCACAATCGGGTATAGGTAAATCACTTAAAGATGGTGAAATAGTTCAAGGATCACCTGCATTTAATTATGGAGAATTTAGTAAATCATATGTTCATTTTAGAAATTTGCCAAAAATAGTGTCTGAATTGGATGCTTTGAAAAAGAAAATATGAAATATATCTACCTTCTACTAATTGCAATTATTTGTTTTACTATTGGTTGTTCCAATAATAATGTAAGTCAAGATACAGGTTCAAATCCTATACCGCTTGTTGCGCCAATATTACAAGGGTATTACTTTAAAAATGCCGATTATAATGGGGTTTCTACGATAGATATTGCAAACAATAATAATGGTAATGTATTAGTTGATTATGCTAATTCAAAAATTGTTAGAAGAGTAGGAGGAGTAATGGCAACAGCTAGTGGTTCAGGAATTTCGGGATATTTTTCAAAAATAATTTATGATACAATTGTTTATAGTGGAAATACAATTGAGAATTATAATAAAATACTCCCTAATTCAAATTACACAAGCGTTTCTCCAAATAGAAAAGTGATTAATTTAAATTCAAATAATCAAATTGTTTCTAAAATTTGTTATAAACAGGAATTGAATTTATATGATAATGATACCCTAGATTTTGAATATAATTCACTAAATAAGGTAATAAGAATTTCAAATACAGTCTATAATAATTTACTCTTTGAAAAATTATTTTATTATAATTCAAATAATAATGTTTCGAGTATAATTACTAAATATTATAATTATTACGAATCAGGTACAAGTGTTACACAACAGTATACATACAAGGAAATTGAGACTTTTGGTGATTTTGATAACGCACCGAATCCTTTTGTTTCCTTTTTTATTTTTGACGAGACTTTTAATCGATCCTTGTCAACAAATAATTATAGATCTTATAGTTATGAAAAATATTTATATCCATTATCAACAAATCAATTAACTAATAGTTATACAATTAATTATAACTTAAATTACGATTCTAGCGGTAATGCGATTTTTACAAACAATTAATTTTATATAATATTTTATGGTAAAGCAAAAAACCATTCAAAGTGAAATTTCACTTACAGGAGTTGGATTACATACAGGAAAAGACGTTACAATAACTTTTAAACCTGCTCCAGTTAATAACGGTTTTACTTTCGTGAGAGTTGATCTAGAAGGAAGTCCTGTTATTGAGGCAGATGCTAACTATGTAGTGAATACGCAACGTGGAACAAATTTAGAAAAACTTGGAGTTAAAATTCAAACATCAGAGCACGTCTTAGCTGCTTTTGTGGGTTTAGATGTTGATAATGTTATTATCGAATTAAATGAATCAGAACCGCCTATCATGGATGGGTCTTCTAAATTTTTTGTAGAAGCTATTGAAAAAGTTGGGGTTGTTGAACAAGATGCTGAACGTAAATATTATGTAGTAAAAGAAGTTATTTCATTTGTAGATGAGGCAACAGGAAGTGAAATTATTGTAATGCCTGCTGATGATTATCAAGTAACAGCAATGGTAGATTTTGGAACTAAAGTATTAGGAACTCAAAATGCTACTTTAAAAAATATTGCTGATTTTAAAACTGAAATATCTGATGCTAGAACATTTAGTTTCTTACATGAATTAGAAAGTTTGTTGAATGACGGCTTGATAAAAGGAGGGGATTTAAACAATGCAATAGTTTATGTAGATAAAGAGATTTCTCATGAAACAATGGAGAATCTTAAAAAAGCATTCGGAAAAGACCATATATCTGTAAAAGAAAACGGAATTTTAGACAACCTGACATTACACTATCCTAATGAAGCGGCACGTCATAAATTACTTGATGTTATTGGTGATTTAGCTTTAATAGGTGTTCGTATTAAAGGAAAGGTGATCGCTAATAAGCCCGGTCATTTTGTAAACACTCAGTTTGCTAAGAAAATGGCTAAGATTATTAAAATCGAGCAAAAAAATCACATTCCGGTATACGATTTAAATTTACCTCCATTAATGGATATTCACCAAATTATGAATATCTTGCCACACCGACCTCCATTTTTATTGATTGATAGAATAATAGAAATGTCAAGTACTCATGTTGTTGGAATGAAAAATGTGACTATGAATGAAAATTTCTTTGTAGGCCATTTTCCAGATGCACCGGTAATGCCAGGGGTATTAATTGTAGAAGCTATGGCGCAATCGGGGGGTATATTGGTTTTGAGTACAGTTCCAGATCCAGAAAATTATTTAACTTATTTCATGAAAATAGATAATGTTAAGTTTAAACACAAAGTATTGCCAGGAGACACCTTAATATTTAAATGCGATTTAATTACCCCTATCAGAAGAGGGATTTGTCACATGCAAGCTAATGCATATGCTAATGGAAGATTAGTTGCTGAGGCTGAATTAATGGCGCAAATAGCTAAAAAAACAATAAATTAGGTAGTGAGTTTTGAATATAGGAATACAATCTTTATCCAAAGCTAAAAACCAAAAAACAAATAAATATGAATCAACCGTTAGCATACGTTCATCCAGGCGCCAAAATCGCTAAAAATGTTGTAATTGAACCATTTACAACTATTCACAATAATGTAGAAATTGGAGAAGGAACTTGGATAGGTTCTAATGTAACCATAATGGAAGGTGCTCGAATTGGGAAAAATTGTAATATTTTTCCTGGAGCTGTAATTTCAGCAGTACCACAAGATTTAAAATTTGGAGGTGAAGATTCACTTGCGATAATCGGAGATAATACCACTGTTAGAGAGTGTGTTACCATAAATAGAGGAACAATTGCTTCAGGTCAAACTAAGATTGGAAATAATTGTCTTATTATGGCGACTGCACATATTGCTCATGACTGTCATATTGGTGATAATGCTATTATTGTTAATGGCGTTGCATTAGCTGGTCATGTAATAGTAGGGAATTATGCAATCATTGGTGGATTGGCTGCTTTACATCAATTTATCCATGTAGGTGATCATGCAATGATTTCTGGTGGATCCTTAGTTCGTAAAGATGTTCCGCCTTATACAAAAGCTGCTAAAGAGCCTTTGTCTTATGTTGGTATTAATTCGGTTGGTTTGAGAAGAAGAGGTTTTACTTCTGAAAAAATTAGAGAAATTCAAGATATTTACAGAATTTTATATCAAAAAAATTATAATACTTCTCAAGCAATTGGTATCATTGAAGGTGAAATGGCAGTGTCTCCTGAACGCGATGAAATATTAGATTTTATTCGAAATTCATCCAGAGGTATCATGAAAGGGTATTCAGGTGGGTATTAATATTCAAACAGTAATTTTCCTAAATAAAATAAATATAAAATAACACTAAAAATAAATAAAATGGCATCTACATCAGATATTAGAAACGGATTATGTATTAAATTTAATCACGATATTTATAAAATCATCGAATTTCTTCACGTTAAACCAGGTAAAGGTCCTGCTTTCGTAAGAACTAAATTGAAAAGTTTAACTAACGGAAAAGTATTAGATAATACTTTCTCTGCAGGCCACAAAATAGAAGATATACGTGTTGAAACGCAAACATTTCAATATTTATATGCTGAAGGAGACCAATTTCATTTTATGAATACAGAATCTTATGAGCAAATTACATTAGATAAAAAAATTCTAGATGCGCCGGATTTATTAAAAGAAGGAACCTTAGTAATGGTTCAAATTAATACAGAAACAGACATGCCACTTTCAGTAGATATGCCGGCTTCTATAGTACTTGAAGTTACTTATGCAGAACCTGGTGTAAAAGGAAATACAGCTACTAATGCAACTAAACCTGCAAAAGTTGAAACTGGAGCTTCAGTAAATGTACCTTTATTTATTAATGAAGGAGATAAAATAAAAATTGATACAGCTACTGGTAGTTATATGGAGCGAGTTAAAGAATAATTTTTCTTTAATAAATCTTCCATAAATAATTAGTATAAATGAAATTTAATCAAGTACACACTCTTAAGGAAATTGCTACAATTCTTGGTTGCCGATATGTCGGATCCAATGATTTTGAAGTTCGCGGTATGAATGAAATTCATGTCGTAACTGCTGGAGACATTGTTTTTGTAGACCATCCTAAATATTATGATAAAGCACTACAGTCAGCTGCTACAATAGTATTAATAAACAAAGAAGTTGCATGTCCTGAAGGAAAAGCTTTACTAATTTCAGAGGATCCTTTTAGAGATTTTAATAAGCTTACCAAACATTTTAGACCTTTTATATCAGCTAATGTTTCTATTTCTGAATCTGCAGTTATCGGAGAAGGAACGGTAATTCAACCAAATTGTTTTATTGGTCACAATGTAACTATTGGTAGTAATTGCATTATTCATTCTAATGTTTCAATTTACGATAACTGTGTTATTGGTAATAATGTAATAATTCAAGCTGGAAGTATTCTTGGTGCAGATGCTTTTTATTATAAAAAACGAGAAGAAGGTTTCGATCAACTCTTATCAGGAGGAAGAGTCGTTATTGAAAATAATGTAGGAATTGGTGCACTATGTACTATTGATAAAGGTGTTACTGGTGATACCACTATTGGTGAAGGTACTAAAATTGATAATCAAGTACATGTTGGACATGATACCGTAATAGGAAAAAAATGTCTTATTGCTGCTCAAACAGGTATTGCAGGTTGCGTTATTATTGAAGATGAAGTTACTCTTTGGGGACAAGTTGGAACTACAAGCGGAATAACAATAGGTGCAAAAGCGGTTGTTTTAGGGCAAACCGGAGTTACAAAATCAGTTGAAGGAGGAAAATCTTATTTTGGCACCCCAATTGAGGAGTCTCGTGAAAAACTTAAACAGTTAGCATATATTAAACGTATTCCTGAACTTTTTAAAAATCCTAAGTAATGACGCCAAAAGATTTAATATTAGATTTTTATAAAAATGATTTGATTTTAAATCAATCGGAAGTAAATGAATTTTTACATCCCGATTTGATTATTGAATGGAATAGTAGCAAAGGCTTTATTCAAATGGATAGAAATGATGTTTTGAACCTTACATTAGATTTGAAAAAAGCTTATGTACGTTCCAAAATGCGAATAACCCATATAATTGAAGAAGGCGATATGGTTTCTGTTCGCTATTCTCATTTTGTAAAAACATTTGAAAATCCAAGAGAGGAAATGCTATTAGCTCATTTTTTTGTGATTTGGGAAGTTAAAGACAATAAATTATATAGAGGTTATCAAATGAGTCAATTTAATTAATATTAGCAATAAAAATTTAGCAAAAATTAATTAAAAAAATGAATTCTGACTACTGAATTCTAAACACTTTTTAATACTTTTGCAACACAAAAATTTAATCAAAATATAATTTACATATCATGAGTGTTTTAGTTAATAAAGATTCAAAAATAATTGTTCAAGGTTTTACTGGAAGTGAAGGAACTTTCCATGCTCAGCAAATGATTGAATACGGAACGAATGTTGTAGGTGGAGTAACACCAGGAAAAGGTGGGTCAAGTCACTTAGATCGTCCAGTTTTTAACACTGTTAAAGATGCAGTGGATAAAGCAGGTGCAGATACTACAATTATTTTTGTACCGCCAGCTTTTGCTGCAGATGCAATTATGGAAGCTGCAGATGCAGGTATTAAAGTAATTATTTGTATTACCGAAGGCATTCCTGTTGCAGATATGATAAAAGCATATGCTTACATTAAAGATAGAGAATGTAGATTAATAGGTCCAAACTGTCCGGGTGTTATTACACCAGGAGAGGCTAAAGTTGGTATTATGCCAGGTTTTGTTTTCCAAAAAGGTACAGTAGGTATTGTTTCAAAATCTGGGACATTAACTTATGAAGCTGCAGATCAAGTGGTGAAACAAGGTTTAGGTATTACAACAGCTATTGGAATAGGTGGAGATCCAATTATTGGAACTACTACAAAAGAAGCTGTAGAATTATTAATGAACGATCCAGAAACTAATTGTATCGTTATGATTGGTGAAATTGGAGGTCAACTTGAAGCGGATGCTGCTAAATGGATTAAAGCCGATGGTAATCGTAAGCCGGTAGTTGGTTTTATCGCTGGTGAAACTGCTCCAAAAGGGCGTACTATGGGTCACGCAGGCGCAATTGTTGGTGGTGCTGATGATACTGCAGAAGCTAAAAAACGTATCATGAGAGAATGTGGAATTCACGTTGTGGATTCACCTGCCGAAATTGGTAAAAAAGTAAAAGAAGTATTAGGATAATTTAATATCTATACAAATATCTAAGAAGCTCTACTGTTTAGTAGGGCTTTTTTTGTTCAAAATTCACAAATAATATATTAAATATCGTTTGTGAATTTTTCATAATTTCTATTTTTTTCTAATTCAAAAATGGATTGGACCATTTTATATCAGTATAGACTTCACTGCCAGATAATGTTTTGATGAAAGCAACAACTGAATTTATTTCAGTAGTTGTTAAATGTAGTTGTTGTCCAGCACCAGTTGGGTTTAGTTTTTGATCTAAATTTGTATTTCCAGGTGCAACTATTATATTTCCATAATGACCTAAAACTTGTTCTAAAGTTGTAAAACCACCTGTATGCATCATAGGACCATTTAAGTTTCCATTTGGTTTTACTAGATTTCTTAAAGTAGGTGCTCTAGTGATAGTTAGGTCAATTCCGTTGTCATTAATTGTTCCAATTACGCCATTATTATGAGAGATAATAGAGATGTCAAATTCAGGTACTTTATGACATTGAGCACATCCTAAACCTCCAGAAATTCGGTTACCTGTATTATCAAAAACAGTATTTGTCAAAAACAAATTTTTACCTTCATTTTCTTCATTCGTGAAATTAGGAAAAGTAGCACTGTCACTTGTAACTTGACTTCTTCCTGCATCATATTTAGAATCAAAAGATTGAATGCTTTTTACAAATTGTGCTAAAGCAGATTGTATTTTACCTTCAGTAATTTCTTCAGTTCCGTAAACAAACTTAAATAATTCTTTATAATAGCCTATAGAACTTAATTTAGTGATTAAATCTGAAAATGAGGCATCTCCGTTAAGACCACTATAACCCATTTCGTCATGATTTTTTATAGGCATAGTAGATTGAATTTCTAAAGAACTCGCTCTTTCATCCCAAAAGAATTTAAATTCAGATGCAAAACGAGTATTAACAAGCCGCATGGAATGTCTTGCCGTTGTTCCGTTTGCGCCAATACTAGCTACTGCAACATCTCCAAAAGAATTAGCTTGTTGGTGACAAGAGGAACAGGATGTACTATTGTTGAAAGATAAATTTTTATCGTAAAATAAAACCCTACCAAGTGTGGCGCCCTTATTTGTAATTGAATTTCCAAGGGTTGTATTGTCTTTAGTAATATATGTGGGTACAGTTTGCCCTGCATAATCTATTAAATTATCTAAATCTATTTTTGTGCCAAATGCAGCTTTAACATTTGGATAATTACCTAAATCTTCATAAACTTCTTCTGTTTTATTACAAGAAAAAAGTAAGATGCATAGTATGGGTAAGCTAATTAATTTTAATGCTTTCATAAATTAATAA